>DATGKK010000061.1:0-18004 GCA_035294725.1 Acidimicrobiales bacterium
TCGAAGGGGAGAAAGTCGCAGGTCACATCACAAGCGCGGTTCCATCGGTGCGAGTACCGGTCGTCTCATCCCAGAGCGCCTCGACATCGTCGCGGGAAGCGTTGCCGGAGACACGCCGCTCGAATCCCCGGCCCGGGGCCCGCATTGTGGACGTGGCCGGCCGTCTCGCGGCCCATAGCCTCGACGAGGGGCACGCGTCACACGCCGAGTGGTCCGTGCGCCGCGGCCTTTTGGCGGCGCCGTGGGACGAGCGTCTGTACCGCATGCTCATGGTCGTGCGCCACGTCGCCGGTAACCGCGCCGGCATCGACGCGGCCCTCTACACACTTGCCCGCGCCCTCGACTGGGACGGAGACCCCCTCGATGGCGTGCACCGCGAGACGGCTCTGCTCTACCGCCAGCTCGTGGGTCGGCACGACTCGAGCGATCCCAGCGCGTGATCGAGCCCACGCCGCCGGCGGCTCACTAACCTCCCCCGCCATGGGCCTCCTCGACGGCAAGCGGATCCTCGTGACCGGCGTCCTCACCGACGACTCCCTCGCGTTTGGCACGGCACAGCTCGCGGCCAACGAGGGCGCCGAGATCCTCCTCACGGGTGCCGGAAGGGCCCTGTCGCTCACGCGGCGGGTCGCACGACGGCTACCGATCGAACCCCAGGTGCTCGAGCTTGACGTCACGGTGCCGGAGCACGCAGCTGCCGTTGCCGAGCACATCGAGCGGGAGTGGGGCCGACTCGACGGTCTTGTGCACTCGATCGGCTTCGCGCCCGAGAGCTGCCTCGGGAGCGGCATCCTGCGCGCCGAGTGGGCTGACGTCGCGACAGCACTCCAGATCTCGGCCTACTCGCTGAAACTCCTCGCCAGCGCCTTCGCCCCCCTGCTCGAGCAAGGCAGCGGCGGTGGCTCGATCGTCGGTCTCGATTTCGACGCGACGGTGGCATGGCCCGGTTACGACTGGATGGGAGTGGCCAAGGCGGCGCTCGAGTCCCTCGCCCGCTACCTCGCCCGTGACCTCGGTCCCCGCAACATCCGGGTCAACCTCGTCGCAGCAGGACCGGTGCGGACGATGGCGGCGAGATCGATCCCCGGCTTTGCCAAGTTCGAGGACATCTGGGACAGCCGGGCGCCCCTTGGTTGGGACGTGACCGACTCCTCGGCCGTCTCCCGTGCCGTCGTCGCTCTCCTCTCGGAGTGGTTCCCGAAGACGACGGGCGAGATCGTCCACGTGGACGGCGGGTTCCACGCCACGGGCGCCTGAGCCGTCCCTTGCGGTCGGACTGTCCGGCAACGGCGGCGCCGGCCAGCGTGGGGCTTCGGGCGACAAGGCGGTAGGGTGAGGGCCTCCGGTGGGCATCACCGGGCGGCGTGGCCGAGTGGTTCAGGCAAGGGCCTGCAAAGCCCTCTACCCCAGTTCGATTCTGGGCGCCGCCTCCAAGCTTGGGACGGGTACACTCCCAGGTCAGACGCTGTTTTCGCCGATCAGACAGTATCCAATGGGGTCCCGGATTGGCCACCAGAATCGGTTGATTCGCTGACCGCGTGCTCACCCTTCGCTCACTTGGTGGCGAGAGAGGTGGTCGAGATGGGCTTCGCGATCCGCCAACACCGGTTACCAGGCACGGTACCGTGATCCGTTGGGCCGACAGCGCAACCGCTCGTTCGCCCGCAAAACCGACGCGCCACCGCCACTACCGCACCCTTTGCCGCATGCCGCAGGTAGCGGTGGACAAGCAGAAGCTGTTGGCCAATCCGTGCCAGCGGGTCCAGCCGAACCTTCCTACCGGGCGGCAATGCTACTCCAGTAGGCCCTCCTACGGTAGGATCAGAATATGGGAGTCGAGAAGATGAGCGTGTCGTTCGACCTGGAGTTGGGCGAAGCGATCCGCAGTGCTGCCAGTTCCCACAAGCAGAGTGTGTCCGCTTGGATCGCCGAGGCGGCTCGTGATCGACTGCGTCTGGAGGCCCTGGGCCAGGCTGTCGCCTCGTGGGAGGAGGAGTTCGGCCCGCTATCCGACGCAGAGCTGGAAGCGGCTGATCGGTTGCTCGCCCCTCCGGCCAGGCGACGGCGGCGGGGCGCGGCCTGAGTGGGTCTAGTGCTTGACACAGGCGGCCTCATCGCCTTCGATCGCGGCGACCGGGAGGTTGCGGCCTTGGTGGAGGCCGCCCGACGGCGACGCGATCGCGTGGTGACGTCGTCCGGCTGCGTGGCTCAGGCCTGGAGGGAGGGAGGGCCCCGTCAGGTCCTTCTGTCGCGCTTGTTGGCCGGCGTGTGGGAGACGGGGCTGGACCGCCGGATGTCTCGCCTCACCGGCGAGCTGTGCGGTACGGCAACAACGGCCGACGTCGTCGACTCCCATGTAGCCCTCCTGGTTCGCGATGACGACGTGGTGTTGACGAGTGACGTTGATGACCTCCGGAGCCTGCTGCACACCAGAGGCGTCAATGCCCAGGTCCGTCGTTGCTAAGCACGGCGAGCCTGCTATCAGAACTCCATCCTCGGACCTCAGCCCGGACGAGTCGTAGGGTCCGGTCCCGAGCTGGCACGCGGCGCCCACCGCGATCGCTCAGTCGAACACGATGACGCTGCGGGCGACCTCGGCCCCCTGGAGGGTCTTGAAGCCTTCGTTCACCTGGTCAAGGGTGATGCGGTTGGAGACCATCTCATCGAGCTTGAGCCGGCCCTGCAGGTAGAGGTCCACGTAGCGCGGCATGTCGACCCGGAAACGGTTGGAGCCCATGGTGGATCCCTGGATCCGCTTGGACTGCAGGAAGGACACACCCGGGATCTGGACCATCTGGTCTGGCGGGATCATCCCGATGATCGTGGCCACCCCGCCTCGGCGCAACATGGCGTAGGCCTGCTCGGCCGCCGCGGCCAAACCAATGGCCTCGAAGCTGTACTCCACGCCACCCGAGCTCAGCTCCATCACCTGGGCGACGGCATCGCCGGCGGAGGCGTCGACCGTGTCGGTCGCGCCGAAGGCGCGAGCCAGGTCGAGCTTGGAGGCAAGCCGGTCGACAGCGATGATGCGCGAGGCGCCCACCAGGGCGGCGCCCTGAATGCAGGACAGGCCGACGCCGCCGCATCCGATGACGGCCACGGTGGCTCCTGGAGGTACCGCCGCGGTGTTGAAGACGGCCCCGAGGCCGGTGGTCACCCCGCAGCCGATGAGCGCCGCCCGGTCCATTGGCATCTCCGGGGAGACCTTCACCACCGCGTTCTCGTGGACCAGCATGATCTCGGCAAACGACCCCAACCCGGCAAACTGGTGCACCCGCTGGTCGCCCTCGCTGAGACGGGGGGTCTCTTCTCGCTCGCGACGCACGGAGGGCGACTGGCACAGGTAGGGCCGCCCGGTCAGGCAGTAGTCACAGGCACCGCAGAAGACCGACAGGCAGGTGACGACTGGGTCCCCCGGCGCCACGTAGGCCACCTGACTCCCGACAGCCTCGACGTAGCCGGATGACTCGTGGCCGAGCACCACCGGGACCGGGGTCGGGTACTTGCCTTCAATGAAGTGGAGGTCGCTGTGGCACAGACCGGCCGCCGCCGTCTTGATCAGAACCTCGTGCGGGCCAGGTGCGTCCACGTCGAGATCCGCCAGCTCCATCCAGCCCGGGCACTCCCTCAACACCGCCGCTCGCACAGGGCCATGGTGTCACAGACGGAGGCGAGCCACCTCGTCGTTCCCAGCGGGCCCTGGGGGTCCCCAGCGACCCTTCGGTTCCCGCCCTTCCAGCAGGGCTTCGCGCGAGGCGCTCAAACAGGCAGGGCGCTGGCGAACGCTGGCCGAGACCCGCGTGGGCTGCGTCACGACGCCGTCCACAACAGACGCGGGCCGCGCCGGCGGCGGCGGCGAGCACGGGAGTGCGACGTCGCAGCTCAAAGGCGGGCGTACTCCTCGATATCCGCCTCGAACTCATCGATCATCTGCCGCGTGAGGGTCGGGCGGGTGCTCGCGATGCACGCGATGATGTCGGCGGTGACGACCATCGCGTCGAGGTCACCTGCCACCGAGCGCTCGAACACGAGCTGAGCTGCGCGACGGGCCGCGAACTCGATGTCGGCCGGAGTCAGGAGCTCGGAGCGCTCGACGATGGCCGCCCAATCGAGCTCCTCGTGGGGCACGTCGCTCAGGTAGCGCCGCCAAACCGCCTCCCGGGCTCCGGCGTCGGGCGGCCCGACGGGGATCACGTAGTCGAAGCGACCATGGCGTAGGAAGGCAGCGTCGAGCGCCCGCACCGAGTTCGTGGCGCAGACGAGGAGCCGGCCCTCGCGCTCGCGGAACGTCGGGATCAGCTTCAGCATCTCGTTCGTGACCCCCTGGGTGGTCGATGGAGCCGCCCTCTCGCGAAGTCCCGCGATCTCCTCAACCTCGTCGATGAAGACCACGACCGCCTCGAGCTCAGAGATCTGCGCGAACGCCTCGCGAAGCGCCGCCGCAAGGCCGGCAGGGGACTCCCCTGCGAGACGGGAGGGGAAGAGCTCGACGAAGGGCCAACCGAGCCGCGATGCGATCGCCTTTGCGAACGACGTCTTGCCGGTCCCGGGCGGGCCGAACAGCACGACTGCCCTCGGCGGCCGCAGCCCTGCCCGCGCCGCGAGCTCGTCGTGGGCGAGCGGCAGGACGATGCGCTGCTCGATCAGCTCCTTCTCCCGCACCATGCCCTTCAGCTGATCCCACAGGTCTGCTCGGAGCAGGCGCCCACCAAGCGCGCCGAGCAACCCGAGGTCGGCGCTCACTGCGGACTCGATCTTCTCGAAGAACGCGACTCCGGCCCGGGATCGGTAGCCCTGGTGCTCGAGAGCGGCGGCACCGATCTCGGCGCCCGAGGAGAGCAGGCAGCTGATGCGGTGCACGCCAGCCGCGACGAGGCGCTCCTCGAGCGCACCGAGCAGCGCGCTGCCGATGCCACGCTGGCGCCACTGCGGCGAGAGGCTGACCCGGAGCAGCCACGCGCGCTCCTTGTCCACCTCGGCCACCGCGCAGCCGACGACCTCGTCGCCAACCGTCGCCACCACCGCCGGCTCGTCCGCCCGGACGGCTGCCACGAGCTCAGAGAGGGTGAAGACCGGCTCGCTGTCGCTTGCGGCCGGATCGTCCCAGAGCCGGATCACCGCGTCGAGGTCGTCACCGTGGAACTCCCGGACGCGCCAGAACGCCATGGTCAAGTCTGCTCGATCCGCGACGTCCACGTCGCAGGACGACTCGAACAGCGGCGGCATCTCGAACAGTTAGGTAGTCTAAGTATGTGGCAGCCGAATCATCGAATCTCAGCGCCGGCACGAAACCGACCTCCGAGCCTGCGCCGGCGGAGCTCGGCGCGCTTAATCCGCCGGTCGCCCGCGTGGCGGCCTGGCTCGCGCGCCAGACCGAGCTCGCCCTCGCCGAGATCGACCTCTCGCTTCCCCAGTACCGCGTCCTCGGCCTCCTCGCAGAGGGCATCGCCCTGCCGTCCTCGATGGCCGACAACCTCGACGTGCGCCGCCCGAGCATCACCTCCGTCGTCGACGGCCTTGTCGCCCGGGGGCTCGTCGTCCGAGAGACTGACCCGACGGACCGGCGCAAGGTCACGCACTCCATCACGGAGGCGGGGCGGCACCTTCTCGCCACGGCGGACTCGACGGCCGAAGCGCGCCTTGGCCGGATCGCGGCCGCTCTCGGCGATCCCGCCGAACAGGCGGCCCTCCGGGCCGGCCTCGCGGGCTGGGGCGCCGCCCTGCTCGCCTGGCGGGAGCAGCGCCAGATCGACAAGGCGGTCGAGACCGCTCCTGCGCCTCGGCCCGCCCGGCAAGCCCCGACCGAGAGCGACCCTGCTGTCACCGCCGGCGCCGAAGGAGCCGGTGCCTCCCGCCGACCCGCGGCGGCGCAGCGCGCTGACGCCATTTCGCGTGCGGGAGCGATGGCCAGATGACCGCCGTCGCAGCTCCCGCCGACCCGTTCGTCCCGGCTCCTGAGCCGGCCCGGTACGCAGCGCCGAGGGCCACGATCGACCCCGATCGGTCGAAATCGTGGCTGCGCCGGGCACTGCCGATCGTGCGAGCGCATCGGTGGTCCTTCGCCCTCGCCCTCGGGCTCTCGTTCGTCGGGCTCGTCCTCCAGGTCCAGATCCCGAACCTGCTCCAGCGCGCGATCGACAACAGCCTCCACCCTCACGGTGTACCGCTCCACTTCTACGTCTACTGGATCCTCGGCCTTGGCCTCGCGGGCGGCATCGCCGGGGTCATCTCGCGCTACTTCGTCTACAAGGTCGCCTACGACATCGAGACCGACCTGCGCAACATGCTCTACGAGCACCTCACGAAGATGAGCTTCTCCTTTTACGACCGAGTGCAGTCCGGCCAGCTCATCTCCCGGGCGAACTCGGACATCCGCTCGGTGCAGATGTACCTCACCTTCGCCCCGCTCATCCTGCTCCAGTGCTCTATCGCCGTGATCGCCTTCGGCTTCATGCTCTCGATCAACGTGCTCCTGGCGCTCGTCGCCATGGTGACCATGCCGTTCATCTACGTCGTGGGCGTGAAGATGCGAAAGTCGCTCTTCCCGGTCTCGTGGATCATCCAGGCGCGCCTCGCCGAGGTGGCGACGATCGTGGACGAGAACGTGAACGGCGTGCGGGTCGTGAAGTCCTTCGCAGCCGAGGACCAGCAGCTGAAGGCGCTCGCGAAGGCGGCCACGAGAGTGCAGTGGGGCTACGTGAAAGACGCCGACCTGCGGGCTCGTTTCACGCCGGCAGTGCAGAACCTCACCCAGCTCAGCCTCGTGTTCGTCCTCCTCCTCGGCGGTTACATGGTCATCCAGGGGCAGATGGAGATCGGGGCGATCCTCGCCTTCAACGCCTACCTGCTCATGATGCAGGTTCCCTTCACGATGCTCGGGATGCTCATCATGATGGGCCAGCGGGCGGCGGCCTCGGCCGAGCGGGTCTACGAGATCCTGGACGAGCGCTCGGAGATCACCGAGCGCCCTGGCGCCGTCGACCTTGTCGCTCCGAAGGGCGACGTCCGCTTCGAGCGCGTCGTGTTCGGCTACCCCGGCGGCGAGCGGCCCCGGGTGCTCGACGGGTTCGACCTTCACGTCCGGCCGGGCGAGACTGTCGCGATCGTGGGGCGGACCGGGTCGGGCAAGTCCACGGTGGCCCGGCTCCTCGCACGCTTCTACGACGTCGACGGCGGGGCCGTCCGCATCGACGGTCACGACGTGCGGGACCTCACCCTCGCGAGCCTCCGGGCGAATGTCGGGATGGTGCTCGACGAACCCTTCCTCTTCTCGCTCTCGGTCCGCGACAACATCGCCTACGGCCGCCCGACGGCCTCCCTCGACGAGGTCGTGCGCGCGGCCGAGGCGGCCCAGGCGGCGGAGTTCATCGCCGAGCTCGCCGAGGGCTACGACACGATCGTCGGCGAGCGCGGCTACACGCTGTCGGGCGGCCAGCGCCAGCGCATCGCGATCGCACGCACGCTGTTGCTCAACCCGCCGATCCTCATCCTCGACGACGCGACGAGCGCGATCGACGTCCACGTCGAGCAGAAGATCCACGAGGCGCTCCGCACCCTCATGCGGGGCCGGACGACGCTCATCGTGGCGCACCGGCTCTCCACGATCAGCCTGGCCGACCGGGTCATCCTGCTCGAGGGGGGCCGCATCGCCGCCGACGGCCGCCATGCCGAGCTGCTCGAGTCCTCGCCGCTGTACGCCGAGGTACTCGCCCACGTGGCCGAGGAGGAGAGCGTCGACCCCCATCCTGCCCTGACGAACGGATCCGGGAGGATGAGCTGATGGCCTGGGGTGGCGGCGGCGGGATCGCGTTCGGCAATGCCCAGGGGACCGCCCGCGCGAACGGCCTCCCCTTCGGCGGGGTGCCGCCGGAGCTGCAGGACGGCGTCGACCGCCTCCTTGCGACCGAGCCCGACCACCCTGAGCCGCGGGTCGAGTTCTCTCACCGGGCGAGCGCTGCCGAGACTAGGCGCCTCACGCTGTGGCGGCTGCTGCGGGCCTACCCGCGACTGCTGTGGATCGCCGCTGGGCTGATCGTGATCATGAGCGTGACGATGCAGGCCGGCCCGTACCTCACGAGCATCGCGATCGACGACGGGATGATCCCGCACCACCTCTCGGTCGTGGCGTGGGCCGCCCTTGCCTACCTCGCCTGTGCAATCGCCACCGCGTTGTCGCAGCGCTCCCAGGTCCGCACGACGGGCCGGCTCGCGGCCGGCGTGATGAACGACCTGCGCGTGCGGGTCTTCACCCACCTCCAGCGGCTGTCGCTCGACTTCTTCACCGAGGAGAAGGCGGGCGTCCTCATGAGCCGGATGACGAGCGACATCGAGAACCTCCAGCAGCTCCTCCAGGACGGCCTCGCGCAGATCGCCATCCAGGGGCTCACCATGATCGTCATCACCGTCTGGCTCCTCGTGCTCGACGTGAAGCTCGCCCTCATCACGCTGGCCCTCGTCGTGCCGGCGCTGACGGCGGCGTCGCTGTGGTTCCGAGCCGAGTCGGAGAAGGGCTACATGCGGGTGCGGGACGGGATCGCGAACGTGCTCGCCGACCTCTCCGAGAGCCTGCACGGCGTGCGGATCGTGACCTCGCACAACCGGCAGCGCTACAACATCGTCCACCACCGGAACATCGTGGGGGAGTACCGGGACGCCTACATGTTCACCGGGCGGCTCAGCGCCCTGTACGGCCCCGGGACCCAGATGCTCTCGTACCTCGGGCAGGCAGGGCTGCTCGCCATCGGCGGCGACATGGTGCTCCACCACTCGCTCATGCTCGGCGAGCTCGTGGCCTACTTCCTTTGGATGAACCGCTTCCTGCAGCCGATCCAGCTGCTCGTCCAGCAGTACAACACCTTCCAGCAGGGCAGGGCCTCGGTGATCAAGCTCCGCACCCTTCTCGAGACCTCCCCAAGCGTGGCGGAGTCCGAGACGGCCCACGACCTGCCTCCGATCGAGGGACGGATCGTCTTCGACCACGTCTCGTTCGGCTACGACCCTGACGTCCCGGTGCTGCGCGACGTCGACCTCGTGATCGAGCCGGGCGAGACGATCGCATTCGTCGGACCGACCGGCGCGGGCAAGTCGACGATGGCAAAGCTGATCACGCGCTTTTACGACCCGACCGCCGGCCGGATCCTGATCGACGGCCACGACCTTCGCCAGGTCTCTCTCACCTCTCTCCGGCGCCAGCTCGGCGTGGTGCCCCAGGAGCCGTTCCTGTTCGCCGGCACGATCCGGGAGAACCTCGCCTTCGCCCGCCCCGACGCCTCGGCGGCCGAGGTCGACGAGGCGGTGCGCGCCGTCGGCCTGGAGGAGCTGATCGAAAGGATGCCGCAGGGCCTCGAGACGGTCGTCCACGAGCGGGGTCAGTCGCTCTCGTCGGGCGAGCGCCAGCTGATCGCGCTCGGGCGCGCCTTCCTCGCCCACCCCCGTGTCCTCGTCCTCGACGAGGCCACCTCGAACCTCGACCTGCTCTCCGAGACGAAGGTCGAGGCGGCGCTCGACGTGCTCCTCGAGGCGCGCACGGCCGTGCTGATCGCCCACCGCCTCTCGACGGCGATGAAGGCTGACCGCATCGTCGTCGTGTACGACGGCGTGATCGTCGAGGTCGGCTCCCACGACGAGCTCGTGGCCGCCGGTGGCTTCTACGCCGCCATGTACGAGACCTGGATCAGCCAGTCAGAGTCCGCAGGGGCCTCCGCCTGAGACGCACCCTCGGTCTCGGCCGCAGCGCCGGCGGCCGTGCAATGGCTCGCTACCGGCGGCGTGCCGCCCGCGAGACGATCCAGATCGCAGCGCCGATGATCGCGAGGACGACCGCGATCTTCACGACCTCGAACACGACGCCCACGACGAAGCTCAGCACGGCGAACGCCACGACAACGGCCACGATCGCGACGGCGCCGATCACGAGGTAGTGACCCGCCCTCATCACGCCACCTCGGCGCCGAGGTTCGACTCCGGTGTGCTGCGGGTCCAGCATGGCCGCGCCTCCTTTTCCCCAGAGTACCTTGGTCCGACCTCCAGGAGCGGTCGGGGTACAAGTCGGTTGAGCAAGTGCGCGCACCCCTCGGATGGCATCCTGACCCGACCAACCGTTCGGCAGCAAGATCAGGAGCCTGAGTGTGACGAGCGTAGGCTTCATGAGCGCAGCCGCGTGCGGCGATCGACTGAGGCAATATCCTCCTCCACGCGACATCTGATCAAAAGGGCTACCGAATGGAGTAGGTGATCGCCCACTACCTAGACGGAGGGGCGACTCGAGAGCAGTCGTGTCTTCAACTGCTTGATAGTCATGGCCGGTTGTTGCCGGTGAAGCATCGCGTGACAATTCGGGCAGACGGGCCGCAGATCTCGAACGGGATCGACCTTGTAATTGTCACCAACAAGTGAGAGATCCTTTAGGTGGTGAACGTGGATGTAGCCCTCTCCGAGTTCTCCGTAGCGATCGGCAAACCGGAACCCGCACACAGAACACTGGACTCCCCACCGAGCGATACAGGCATCGCGCGCCCTCGGATCGCGTTCGTATCGATTTACCATGACCTGTGTCACGCTTCCCTCAGCGAACACCTCGCCCCGCCCAACCTCCTCGGGCGTCAGAGCGGGACCCCACCCGATCTCAGACAAGTGGGTCCGCCACACCGCTTCCAATACGGGCTCCGCCGCTCTCTTCAACGGCTGCCCCGAGCCGAGCAGAAAGTTCCAAGGGACGTTTGGTACGTCGTGGAGTAGTTGATCGATCGGCAATCTGTCGTCAACGTCGAGCCACGTATCCCAGACAATCCCGGCGTAGTTGGTGGTCTTTCCCGGTGTTCCATCCCAGTGATCACCCTCAAAGATCTCGGAGCTGAATGTCCCGGAGGCAATTATCCCGCGACTTGTTTTCTGGCGAAGCAGAAAGCCTCGATCGCCTGGGTTTATACCAGAGCGAAATCGACCGACACTCCATGTTTCTTCCAGATACCCGCCTTTCCAGGTAGTAGTGACCATCTCAGCCAGATCGTCGTCGGGTATCGGGAACCTCGCCGGGTTCCAGGTCAACACACGGGTTGCCAAATCTCACCTCCAGGGAAGCTGGTGTTCGCTGCTCATGACTTAAGCATGTTGGTCCCGCTTGTTAGCCGATCATAGACCTTCGTCAGATGAAAGTCCGCGATCGTCTCCCGGGACTCGGCATGATCGAGTACTTGTTTAAGAGTCGTTCCCTTCGCGGCGATGAGGCCTGCGATGGCACTGAGGAAGCCGCGGTCGAAGGCGAGGCGGAAGCTATCGAGGGAGTTGTACGTGTTCGATCGGAAAGTTCCCGGTCAGCTGCCCACTCTTCCTGGAGACGGTCCGATAACGGCTGATCCGCATCAATCAGACTGCACCCGAAGTCTTCGTTCAGGGCCTCGGTGATCTGGGAGAGCGGCGTTTTCTCCTTGCGTCACTTGCCAGTGGCTTTCGCCGAAGATCGTCTGGACCTCACGCTGGTCGGACTGGCGATCCTTCGAAGACCACCCCGCTGCGGAGATGGTTAGCCTCACCTTCAGCGTTGTTGGCTCACAACGGCCTTCGGGACCAGGCGGGGTCGTCGATTTCCACCCCGGGGGAGTTTCGATCCTCAAACGACCACTCCGAGATCAAGAATGCCGAGAGGACCCACGTCCAAGGTCAGACGGACCCGCTGGGCGCCCGGCCCCGTCGTCGCACCCGAGACGCCCTCACTACGATGACCCGGTGGAGGACAGCCGGCTCCGCAGCCTGCGCAGCGCCGTCGTGGCCGAGTTGCTCGCCGGCCAGCTCCGTGCGACGGAGCTTCCCCGCCACTACAGCGACGGCGCCGATGCCTTCTGCCGCCGAGCCTTCCGCGACGCAGTGCCGGAGCCCGAGCCGCGTGGTTTCGCCCTCGTCGCCGTCGGGGGGTACGGCCGCCGCGAGCTCTGTCCGGGGAGCGACCTCGACCTTCTCCTCCTCCACGACCGGCGCCGGGAGGTGGCACAGGTCGCCGACCGCATCTGGTACCGGGTCTGGGACAGTGGCGTCCGACTCGACCACAGCGTCCGCACCCCGCGTGAGGCTCTCGCGGTCGCCCGGACCGACCTACGTGCCGCCCTCGCCCTCCTCGACGGGCGCGTCGTCTGCGGCGACGAGGAGCTGGCGAGCGGGCTGCTTGCCGCCGTCAACGAGCTCGTCGTCGCCCACCGGCGCAGGTACGTGCCGGCCGTGCTCGAGGCGATGCGCGATCGCCACGAGCGCTTCGGTGAGCTCCCCTACCTCCTCGAACCCGACCTGAAGGAGTCTGCGGGAGGTCTTCGCGACCTCGGGGTCGTGCGACTGCTGGCACTCGCGCTGCCGGGAACATTGGTGAGCACCAACCGCCCGGCGGTGCTCGAGAGCGCCCACGGGCTCCTCCTCGCTGCGCGAGCGGCGCTCCACGCCCGCACGGGCAACCGGTCGGATCGCCTCGTCCTCCAGGAGCAGGACGAGGTGGCCTCGCTCCTCGGGCATCGCGACGCTGACGAGCTCGCTGCCGCGCTCGCCGCCGCAGGGCGCGAGGTGATGGGGACCTGCGAGGACGCCCGCCGGCGAGCAGCCTCGGCCCTTGCAGGTCCTGCTGCCCGGGGCGGGGGGCGCGAGGTGCCGGTCGACCGGAACGTGGTGCTGCGCGACGGCGAGATCGCCCTTGCGCACGCCGCCGATCTCTCCTCTGATCCCGCCGCCGTGTTGCGCGTGGCAGCGGCGGCGGCGTGCCACACGGCGCCGATCGCCCCCTCCACGCTCGAGCGGATGGCAGCCGAGCGCCCCCCGCTCGGGTCCCGCTGGCCACCGGCGGTTCGTGACGCGTTCGTCTCCCTTCTCGAGTACGGGTCCGCGGCGACCCCGGTCCTCGAGACGCTCGACCGCGTCGGACTGCTCGAGTGGCTGCTCCCGGAGTGGGTGCAGGTCCGGCACCGGCCGCAGCGGAACGCGTACCACCGCTACACCGTGGACCGGCACCTGCTCGAGACGGTCGCGCAGGCAGCGCAACTCCTGCGGGAGGTCGAGCGGCCCGACCTCCTGCTGTTCGCGGCCCTGCTCCACGACATCGGGAAGGGGCGGCCGGGCGACCACAGCGAGTCCGGCGAGGTCATCGCGGGCGAGGTAGCGCGGCGCGCCGGCCTGGCGACCCGGGACTCGGCCGTGTTGCGGCGGCTCGTGAAACGACACCTCCTCCTCGCCGATACGGCCACCCGTCGCGACGTGTACGACCCCGAGACGATCGAGCACGTGGCGGAGGCCGTGGGCGACCGCCTCACGCTTGACCTCCTCGCCCAGCTCACCGTGGCCGACTCCCTCGCCACCGGTCCGACGGCCTGGGGCCGCTGGAAGGCTCGCCTCGTGACCGCGCTCGTCGAGAACGTCCGGGCCTACCTCGAGGGCCAGCCGGCGGAACCTCCCGCAGCGCCGCGGCCGAGCCCGGAGCTGCTCGAGCTCGCCGCCGCCGGGGGCACCGCCGTCGCCGTCTCAGTTGACACCGAGCGGGACAGAGCCCGAGAGCTGGACGAGATCACGGTGGTCGGCCCCGACCGCACGGGGCTCTTCGCGCTGGTGGCGGGAGTCCTCGCTCTTCACCGCCTCGACATCCGCAGCGCGACCGCCTATCCCGCTGGAGAGGTCGCGGTGGAGCTCTTCGAGGTCGAGCACGATCCAGCTCTCCAGGTCGACCCCCTACAGATCGAGGCGGACCTGCGAGACGCGCTCGCGGGCCGCCTCGCGGTCACACCGCGCCTGCAGGCGATCGAAGCCGCGTACTCGCGGCACCGGCGACCTGCCGCTGCCACCGAGCCCGAGGTGCGCGTGCTGGTGGGCGAGCGCGCCCTCGACAACGCCGCCGTGCTCGAGGTCCGCGCCCCTGATTCACGCGGACTGCTCCACCGCCTCGCCCTCTGCCTCGCCGCCGCCGGACTGGACGTCGTTGCCGCTCGCATCGCCACCCTCGGCCATGAGGTGGTCGACAGCTTCTACGTGAGGGAGCAGGACGGCTCGCTGCCGCTCCCTGACCGGCTCGAGTCCCTCCGACCGGCACTGGCCCGAGCGGCGGGCGGCACGCTCTTGGCCTACGGAGAACCGGGGCCGCGCCGGGGCTGATCGAGCACGGAGTCTTGGCAGGCAGCCCGCCGGGGGCGAGTTGGCCACTCCTCAGGCGAGGGCCAGGGCGCGTACGCGAGGCGGGCTGTCACCAGGTACTCTACGGTCGGAGAGGTGGACGGGACGATGGCGCGTCGCGGTGGACAGCACAGGGGATCTGGGAGCCGGGGCTCACTCGTGCCGGCACTCGTGGTGGCCGGCGCCGTGGTGGCGGCAGGTGCGGCCGGCACCGGCTTCCTCGTGAGCCGCCAGGAGGCGGGCCGCGCCCCGTCGAGCTCCCTCTCGGCGCACCACGGGCCATCTGCCGGCCACTCCCACCACCACGCGCCGCTCGGACCGCCGACTCCGCTCGGCGTGGTCGGTGTCTCTCCGTCGGGCGCCGCGGCCGGCGCCGTCGGCTGGTCGCAGCCGGTCACGGTGAGCTTCAACCAGCCCTTGTCGCCGACGAGCCCCCTGCCCTCCCTCTCCCCCGCCGTGCCCGGGAACTGGCAGCGTATGAGCCCCACGACGCTGCGTTTCGTGCCCTCGGGCAACTACATGCCGTACTCGAAGGAGACCGTCATCGTGCCGGCCTCCGCCACGAGCGCTCGCGGGCGCAAGCTCGGCACGCCCGTCACGGCGGCCTTCACCGTGAAGGGCGGCTCCGTGCTCCGGCTCCAGGAGCTCCTCGGCGAGCTCGGCTACCTGCCCCTGTCCTTCACGCCCTCGGGCGGGGCGACGAGCTCACCTGCCGTGACGACGACTGCGCCGAGCAGCTACACCCCGGCACCACCGCCGCCCGCCTCCGGTCCCGTGGCCGGAGGGGCGTGGTCCCACCTGCTCGCGGCTCCCGCCGCCGCCCCGACCGTGGACCACGAGCCGTCCTCGCCGTTCGCCGTACCAGTCGGCGCCGAGCCCGGCACCTTCAGCTGGCGCTTCCCGAGCATCCCGCGCTCGCTCGCATCGCTCTGGCAGGCAGGGCAGCCGAACGTCATCACGACCGGCGCCGTCATGGCCTTTGAGGCGGCGCACGGCCTCGCGGCCGACGGAGTGGCCGGCCCGCTCGTGTGGTCAGCGCTGCTGCGCGCGGCAGCCGCCCACCAGGTGACCTCCGCGCCCTACGACTACGTCTACGTCTCGACCGGCTACCCCGAGTACGTGACGGTCTGGCGTGATGGCGTCAACATCTTCACGACGCTCGCGAATACCGGCATCCCGGAGGCTCCGACCGCGGTCGGCACGTGGCCCGTCTACGTCCGCTACCTCACCACCACGATGAGCGGCACGAACCCGAACGGCACCCCCTACAGCGACCCGGGCATCCCCTGGGTCAGCTACTTCAACGGAGGCGACGCCCTCCACGGCTTCATCCGTGCGAGCTACGGCTTCCCACAGAGCCTCGGCTGTGTCGAGATGCCCTTCGCCGCAGCTCAGATCGTCTACCCACTCACCCCCCTCGGGACCCTCGTCACCATCGAGTGAGCCTCCGGCTCTCGGCCGGACGAGACGGCGCTGTGCACGAGAACGGCGCGACGCCGTTCGAGCTCATGGGGTGACGGTGATGCTCCAGCGGGCCTCGAAACTCGGGCCGCCGGGTTCGAGCACGACGAGCGCCTCCCCCGTTGCGAGCGCGTTCGGCGGGCAGCTCATCGGCTCGAGGGCGATCCCCCGCCTCCGGTCCTTCTCGGGCAGCGTGTCGGCCGTGAAGCACATCACATAGGGAAGCATCGGTCCGGCCGAGACCGTGACGACCGAGCCGTCCCCCCGCGTCACATGCGCCGCCCACCACCCGGGATCGCACCCGGGCACGGAGGCGGGAGCGAGACCGGAGAAGCAGTCGTCGAGCTCGATCCCCTCGAGCAGCCTTGCCCCGGTGAAGTCGAGGTGGCCTCCCCGGACGACGGGCTCTGCCCCGATGGGCAGGCCCCGCTCGTTGGTGACGAGGTGCGAGGAGGCCTTGAGCTCGAGCGAGCAGAGGTCCGCTCCGCCCTCGCCGGCATCGACATAGGGATGGAACCCGATCCCGAACGGTGCCCGCCTCCCCGAGAGGTTCTCTGCTGACGCCACGACGTCGAGCCGGGCCCCTCCGCCGGCCGGCTGGGAGAGGGTGTAGCCGACCTCGAGGGCGAGGCGCCAGGGATAGCCGGGCTGCGGCTCGAGCTCCGTCGCGAGACGGACCTTCGCAGGCTGTTGCTCGACACCACGCCACTGCACCCAGCGGACGAGGCCGTGGATCGCATTGCGGCGCTCGGGCTCGTCAAGAGCGGCCGTGGCCGCACGACCATCGAAGGTGAAGTGGCCGTGGTCCAGACGGTTCGGCCACGGAGCCAGCACCTGCCCCTTGCCCCCCGTGCACATCTCCTCTGTGCGGTAACCGAGCAGGACCGGCGCACCGTCCAGCTCGAAGGAGCGGATGCCGCCGCCTACTTCAACGACGCATGCACGAGCCGATCCGCAGCAGAGCTCGAACTGCTCCCCCGACGGTGGTCGCGTGGCGGAGCCGGTCTCGAAGGTCGGCGACACTCCTCGGTATGGTAGTGAGGTGAGGGTCCTGGTCACGAACGACGACGGAGTCCACGCGCCAGGCCTCGCCAGCCTCGCGAGGGCTCTCCGCGACAGTGGCTGTGACGTCATCGTGGCCGCACCAGCCACCGAGGCGAGCGGCGCAGGGGCCGGGGTAGGTCCGCTGCACACCATGGGTGACGGCATCGAGGTCACGCCGGTGCCGCTGCCTGGCCTCGAGGACACCGAGACCCTCGCCGTCGAGGCGCTTCCCGGCCTCATCGTCATCGCCGGCTGCCTCGGAGCGTACGGCCCGCCGCCCGACCTCGTAGTCGCCGGCATCAACCCCGGCCGCAACGTGGGGCGGGCGGTGCTGCACTCGGGGACGGTCGGTGCCGCCCTCACGGCCGTCCACTTCAACAAGTGCGGTCTGGCTGTCAGCATCCAGTCGGGACCGTTCGCCTACTTCGAGTCGGCGGCGGGGAGCAGCGACGGCGGAAGCCTCCTTCATTTCGACACCGCTGCTGCCATCGCTGCCGTGCTGGCGCCCATGGTGGCGTCAGCTCCGCCCCGCACCGTGGTGAACCTCAACGTGCCGAACCTCCACCTCTCGCAGTTGCGGGGGATCCGCTGGGCAAAGCTCGCTCGAAGCGGGATCGTCCGCTCCGCCCTCGTTGACGCCTCCGGCGGGGCGCGCATGCAGCTCGAGCTCGGCTTCGGCGACGTGCAACCGGGCGACGAGAGCGACGAGGCGCTGACGTCGAGCGGTTGGGCCACGCTCACCCCCCTGGCCAGCGTCGCCGAGGAGACGCGCCCAGAGGTGCGAGCGGTGGTCGCCGACGCGCTCGAGGCAACGGGCGCCGCTCTCGGCCTCGCCACCGAGCCGGAGCAGGAGGCGGCTGGCTGACAGCAGAGCCGGGTGACGATGGCCGCTCGGTGCAGCCGGGCGGCCACGCTCGGTGCGGCCGGCTGCGTCGCAGGAACCCTCCCGGAGCGAGCTCACCAGGGAGTTGTCCTGGCCGCTGACAAAGTTCGCTTGTCTCGCGCCAGTGCGATCGCTACAGTGACGCCGCACAGATGACACGACGGCTGCTGCCGCAGCCCCGGCGGGTGGGACCCCGGGGCCGGCTCGATGCCGAGTGGTGTGGGCATGCATGCCGTACACCGCTCTCGCTGAAGCCGTCCTGACCCGTCCCGATCTCCGGACAAGAGGAGTCGCACCGACCACCAGCACGAAGGGCCACACCCGTCTGCACCTCGAACGGATGCCACCACGTCCAGGCTCGGCCCGCCCTTCCGGCACCGAGCCACGAGCCGCATGCGCCCGACGGTCCGCCCGCATCAGCACCCACCTGGAGCCCACGGGTTTCCGCACTCTCAAGGAGGCGCACGATGCGCAAGCACCCTT
>DATGKK010000062.1:0-10939 GCA_035294725.1 Acidimicrobiales bacterium
TCAGCACCGTGCGCGCCTGCCGATCTCGCCACGGCGAGCGGCACAGCAACTCGGAGGCGGCCGGCCCGCGCACATCCGCGCGCGGTCGGTGCTCCGAACAGGGGGTGGCGAGGGCCGAGAGCGACCCTCGCCTCCATCGACCTGACGAGGAGACCAAATGTCCATAATCCAGCGGATCCGACAGATGCCGCCCCGAGCGGCCGGAGGGGTGCTCGCCGCCACTCTCGCACTCGGCGCCGCCGGCATCCTCGGGCCGTCGCTCGCCACGAGTGCCGCCCCGGCGATGCAGATGACGAGCCTGGCGACGACGCTGTCCACTTCGGGCAACCGCGTCGGCACCACCCCGGGCTGGTACTACGGCAAGACCGTGACCTTCACCTACACGAGGAACTTCTTCTGCAAGCGGCCGCCCGCCAACCACGCGAGCACCGGCTGCGAGGCGGGTGCCGACTACGAGGCGATCCCCGCCACGCAGTTCGACCCGCTGTACGTGATCGTCCCGATCGGCTTCACCCCTGCTCGTAGCACCCTCGCGTGCCCGGTCGCCGGCAGCTGCATCGACCACCCGAGCACGATCGACCTCTCCGGGGTCTTCAACAGCTCGACCTACGACAACGTGAAGCTTCCGCCTCACAGCCACATCATCACGACCCTCAACCAGGGCAAGGCTGAGTGGTGGAACGTCGTGGTGATCGGCGTCACGAGCCCGACGGCGTGGAACCAGATCGTGGCAGCGAAGAGCTACTCCGAGATCATGCGCCTTCGCAACCACGGGAGCACGGCGGTGACCGGCAACATCGTCACCAACGTCTTCTTGTACTTCAAGGCGAGCTGACGTCGTAACAAGACGCCGACGGGCGCTCCCCGCACAAGGGAGCGCCCGTCGGCTTCACGACCGAGAGGACTGGAATGTCGACCACCATCGCGACCATGCCGGGCACCGGTGAGGCTGAACGCACTCGCTTGGCCCGCCTCGTGAGATCACTGCGGTTCGATGGTCTCGCGGTTGCCGCCACCGGGCTTGGGGCTGCTCTCGTCGCCACGGGGGTCTGCCTCCCGTGGATCAGCTACTACGGGGGACTGCTCTCCCTCTCCGCGGTCGGCTCGACGAACGGGACGTGGCTGCTCGTCGGGGCCGGCCTCGCCACGCTGCTGGCCGTCTCGATAGCCATTCGGCCCGGTTGGGCACAGCGATGGGCCTCGGCCCTCCTCGGGAGCGCGATCGTGCTGTTCACGCTCCATCTGATCGCGCTGGTGCATGCTGACCTGTCCGGCGCGGACGCCATGATCGTTCCCCGCCAGGGACCCGGCCTTTACGTCGTCCTGGCAGGTGGCCTCGCCATGTGCACCACGCTCGTGCTGCCTCGAGGGGCTCGGACACCTCGCACCCACAAGGAGCGGACCCTCGAGTCGACCGTCAGCGCCGTGCGCACGCGGCTCGCCACTCTCACGTGGCAGCGGGGCCTCCAGCTGGCTCTGGCCGCGATCTGGCTGGTCGACGCCGTCCTGCAGGCCCAGCCGTACATGTTCAGCCACTCCTTCGCCGCCTCGACGCTCGCAGGCTCCGCCACCGGCAGCCCGGTCCTGATCGCGACTGCGGTGGGCGACCTTGCCCGGATCGTCGCGGCCCACCCGCTGCTGTGGAACGAGCTGTTCGCCGGCACCCAGCTCCTGATCGGCGTCCTCATCGCCCGGCGCTCGAGCGTCCGCCTCGGTCTCGGGCTCTCGGCTCTCTGGGGCCTTGGAGTGTGGGCCCTCGGGGAGAGCTTCGGCTCGGTGCTCACGGCCGGCGCCACGCCGGTGACCGGTGCCCCGGGGCCGGCCTTGCTCTACGTCGTCGCAAGCCTGCTGCTCTGGCCGGTGCCAGCCACAGGTCTTGCCAAGAGGGCCTGGTGGCAAGGAGAGCGGTCGAGACGGGCGGTTGGGGTGGCGCTGACGTCGCTCCTCGCCGTCGAGTCCTGGCCGTCACCAGCGCGTGCCAGCTCCATCGTGAGCATGCTGCGCGGGATGAGCGCGAGCCAGCCCTCGCCCATCGCGCACTTCGACCGGTATGCCGCGGCGCTCTTCGCCCATCACGGTGAGCTCCTCCTCGGGGTCGCCACCGCGGTGCTGTTCGCTTGCTCGCTCGCCGTGCTCCGCGGCGGGAGGGTGACCCGGCCGGCCCTCGTGGCGCTCCTCGGGTTGGCAGGCGCTCTCCTGCTCCTGCAGGACTTCGGCGGAGTGGCGAGCGGCACGGCCACCGACGTCGGCACGGGACCGATCCTCGCTCTCGTCGCCCTCTGCCTCTGGCCGGTCCGCCCGGTCCAAGACTCCCCCGCTCCGCTGCCGGAGCCGAGCTTGGCAGCCGAGGTCAGCCGGGCCTAGGCGCTCGCCCGCCGGTTCGTCGCTGGACTCGCCGCCTGCGAGGGCTCCCCGCTCGATCGTCCCCGACAACAGGCGCGGCCGGATCGACCGGACCCGGGGCGACGTGCACCTCGGTGATCGGCCCTCGCTTCCCCCAGCTGTCAGCCGGCGAGCCAGGCGCCAAGCTCGGGGAAGCCCACGATCTCACGCTGAGAAGGGTCGTCGCTGCGCCGGCGCGCTTCGATCCCGCCGGCCGACAGTGACCGGGCCGACACGGTGAGGATCGCGGGGCAGCCGATCAGCTCGGCGTCGGTGAACTGGACACCCGGCCGCTCGTCGCGATCGTCCACGAGGACCTCGAAGCCCGCCCCCTCGATGGCGGCGGCAACCTCCGGTGCGGCCGCTCGGCCCTCGGAGCCGAGCACACAGAGGTGGGCGTCGAACGGCGCCACCGAGGCGGGCCAACAAAGCCCCCGCTCGTCCCGGTGCTCCTCGGCAAGGCAGGCGAAGAGCCTGCCGATCCCGATGCCGTACGAGCCCATCACAACGGCTCGCTCCGTGCCGTCCTCTGCCAGGTAGGTCGCCCCGAGCGGCGAGTAGCGCGTCCCGAGCTTGAAGATGTTGCCGACCTCAACTGCCCTGGTCGTGCGGAGGGGCGAGCCGCACACGACGCAGGGCTCGCCGTCGTCCACCGCAGTGATGTCGGCCACGACGTCGGGCAGGTAGTCACGACCGCAGTTCACGTTCCGCAGATGCCAGCCCTCCTCGTTCGCACCTGCCACAAGGTTGGGCGAGCGGGCAACGAGGTCGTCGACAACGACGACCGCGCGGTCTCCGACGCCGATGGGCGAGGCGTACCCCGGCACACAGCCGATCGACGCGATCTCCTCCGGGGTGCTCGGCCGCAGCTCGCCGGCACCGGCGGCGTTGGCGAGCTTGGTCTCGTTGAGCGACATGTCGCCGCGCACGACGGCGAGGAGGTGGCGCCCGGTACCCGTCGTGAGGAACACGGCCTTGGCCGTGCGCTCCGGCGGGACGCCGAGCAGCTCGCAGAGGCGGGCAATCGTCGAGGCAGAGGGCGTCGCCACGCGCTCGAGCGGGAGTGGCTCCTCACCCTCGTCGACCGGTCGCCGGGCCGCAGTGGCGACCTGCCGGTTCTTCGCATAGCCGCACGAGTCGCACAGCACGAGCGTGTCCTCGCCGATCGGGCTCAGGTACATGAGCTCGTCCGCCTCCGATCCGCCCATCACGCCGGCGTCGGCTCCCACAGCGATGACCGGCAGCCCGCAACGGCGGAACATCTCGCCGTAGGCGTCGAGCATGCGCTCGTACTGCGCCGCGAGGCCCTCCTCGTCCCGATCGAGCGAGTAGGCGTCCTTCATCGTGAACTCCCGCGCCCGGATCAGCCCCGCCCGCGGACGGGGGTCGTCGCGAAACTTGAGCTGGAACTGGTAGACGAGACGTGGGAGCTGGCGCCACGACCTGACCTCGGAGGCTGCGAGGCTCGCCACGACCTCCTCGTGGGTCATGGCGAGCACGAGAGGTCGCTCGCGCCGGTCGGTGAGCCGAACGAGCTCGGGGCCGATCGTGTCGTAACGGCCCGAACGCTTCCAGAGCTCGGCGGGGTGCACGACGGGCATGGAGAGCTCAACCCCGCCTGCGCGGTCCATCTCTTCGCGCAGTATCTGCTCGATCCTGCGCATCACCCGCCAGGCGAGCGGGAGGTAGGAGAAGATCCCCTGCCCGAGCTGGCGCACATAGCCGGCCCGGAGAAGGAGCCGGTACCCCGGGGTCTCGGCGCCCGCAGGCGCCTCCCTGAGCGTTGTGCCGAGCAGCTGCGACATCCTCATGTCGGCAGGCTAGGGCGAGGCGCGGTGACCGCTCGATCGAGATCGCCCGACCGCGAGTACCATGTAGGACCCGAGCACAGCCAGGTGCGCTCGGCACGTGGACGGCCGCGGAGACAACATGGCTCGGGCAATCTGGACAGGTTCGATCAGCTTCGGACTGGTCAACATCCCGGTCGGCCTCTACTCGGCCGTGTCGGAGAGGTCCATCCGCTTCAACCAGCTCCAGAAGGGCACCTCGGACCGGATCCGCTACAAGCGGGTCAACGAGCGCACCGGCGAAGAGGTCGGCTACCGCGACATCGTCAAGGGCTACGACGTCGGTGGCAGCCAGTACGTCGTCGTGACCGACGAGGAGCTCGAGGCGATCGAGCCGTCCGGCAGCCGCACGATCGAGATCGAGGACTTCGTCGACGCGGTGGACATCGACCCGATCTTCTACAACCAGACCTATTACGTCGCCCCTCGCACCGAGGCCGCGGCCCGCCCCTATGCGCTCCTGATCGAGGCGATGCGCCAATCCGGCAAGACGGCAGTCGCGATGTTCGTGATGCGCAGCCGCGAGCACCTTGCGGCGCTCCGGGTCCACGGCGAGGTGCTGGCACTCGAGACGATGTACTTCGCCGACGAGATCCGCGATCCGATGGCGGAGATCGAGATCCGCCCGACGGCAGAGCCGCCGAGCGAGCGGGAGCTCGCCACCGCGGTGCTGCTGATCGAGTCGATGGGCGCGAAGTGGGAGCCCGAGAGGTACCGCGACCGGTACCGGGCTCGCGTCGAGCAGCTGATCGAGCAGAAGCTGCAGGGAGCAGAAGTCGTCACCGCGACCTCACCGGAGCCCGACGCCAACGTCGTCGACCTCATGGAAGCCCTCCGCCGCTCGGTGGACAGGGTGCGCGACGACCGGGGAGCGGGCCGCGACAGCGTCGCCGCCGGCGCGAGCCCGAAGGGTACGGGCATCGCTGATCACGCGGTCGCTCGCAGCGGCTCGGGCGAGACGCCCCACGGAGCACGGCGACCGGCACGGGGCCGAAGCGCCGCGGACGCACCCGCCGCCGAGAAGCCGGCGCGCCGGGCGAAGCGCTCCTCGAAGAAGGGCCGCCTCCCGCAGGGTGAGCAGCTCGCCATGATGAGCCGCGACGAGCTCTACCAGTTGGCCCAAGACATCCAGCTCCCAGGCCGCTCGAAGATGAACCGCGACGAGCTCGCCGATGCCGTCGCCAACGCCAGAGCCGCCCGCCAGGCTTCGTGACCGCGGCTCGCCCGAGCGAGCACTCCGGCCCGCCCGCCGGCGGCGTTCCGATGCCACGAGGGATCCGGCCGATGCTCGCCGTGCCAGGGCACGAGCTCCCTCAGCCGGACCGGGAGTGGAGCTTCGAGCTCAAGTGGGACGGGATCCGGACCATCGTCTACGTGAGCCAAGGGCGTACCACCCTCCAGTCGAGGAACGGCCGCGACCTGACCGGGGCGCTCCCCGAGCTGCGCGCTCTCGGCGAGCAGCTGGGCCATAACGAGGCCGTGCTCGACGGCGAGGTCGTCGTGTTCGACGACGCCGGCCGACCGAGCTTCCAGCTCCTCCAGGGGCGAATCCACGCGACCGGCCGCGGCAGCCGTAACCGGCCAATCGGGCGGCCCGTCACGCTCGTGCTGTTCGACCTCGTGTACCTCGGCGGCGAGCTCCTGTGCGACCTGGCCTACCGGGAACGGCGCCGGCGCCTCGAGTCGCTCGGGCTGGAGCGGGGTGCCTCCTGGACGGTGAGCCCCCGCTTCGAGGGAGGTGGCTCGGACGTGCTGGTGGTGAGCCGGCAGCAGGGTCTCGAAGGCGTCGTGGCAAAGCGCAGCGACTCCCCGTACAGAGCCGGCCGGCGCTCGGCCGACTGGGTGAAGGTGAAGAACCTGCAGACCGAGGAGGTGGTCATCGGCGGATGGGCCCTTGGTCAGGGCCAGCGCGCCGGCCAGATCGGTTCGCTGCTCGTCGGCGTCCCGAGCGTCGACGGGCTGAGGTACGTCGGGCGGGTCGGGTCCGGTCTCTCGGGTGCGGAGCTCAGCCATCTCGCGAGGCGGCTCGCACCGCTCGAGTCGAGCCTGAGCCCCTTCGCCGGCGAGCTCCCTGCCCGCTACCGGAAGGAGGTCACCTGGGTCCGGCCCGAACTGGTCGGTGAGGTGCGCTTCTACGAGTGGACGGGAGACGGGCTCCTTCGCCATCCGGTCTGGCGCGGCCTTCGCGAGGACAAGTCGCCTGACGAGGTCGTCCGTGAGCTCTAGCGACAACACGAGAACGGTCGAGGTGGACGGCCGGACGCTCACCCTGTCCAACCTCGACAAGGTGCTGTTCCCGAACGGCTTCACGAAGGGGGCCGTGCTCGACTACTACGTGCGCGTCGCCCCCGTCATGCTCCCCCACCTCGCCGGGCGGCCGGTCACGCTCAAACGGTTCCCCGAGGGCACGAGCAGTGAGGGGTTCATGGAGAAGAACGTCCCCCGGCACGCCCCGGCGTGGATCCGCACCGCCGTCCTCCCGAGGAAGGGCACCGGCAGGGGCGACCGGCGATCGGGTCGCGCGGGCAAGGACACGACGACGTTCGCCGTGGTCGATGACCTACCGACGCTCGTGTTCATGGCCAACCTCGCCGCCATCGAGCTTCACACGCCGATGTGGCGCCTCGGAGACGACGGACGCCCTCTTTCCCCGGACCTCATCGTGTTCGACCTCGACCCGGGTCAACCGGCCGGGATCGCAGAGTGCGGCGAGGTCGCCATACGCCTCCGCCAGCGCCTCGCAGCAGAAGGGATCGACCTCCTCGCGAAGACGAGCGGCTCGAAAGGCCTTCAGTGCTACGGCTACGTCGCCTCGCGCGGCTGGACAGAGGGCGAGACGACCGAGCTCGCGCACGCAGTCGCCGAGGAGCTCGAGCGCGAGGATCGCGAGCTCGTCGTCTCGCGAATGGCGAAGGCCCTCCGGCCCGGCAAGGTCCTCATCGACTGGAGCCAGAACAACCCTGCGAAGACGACCGTGGCTCCGTACTCGCTGCGCGGGCTCGAGCGCCCCGCGGTCTCCACCCCCGTCTCGTGGGAGGAGGTCAGTCGGGCCGCTGCCGGCCAGCTCGATCTGCTCGGGCTCACCCCGAGCGAGGTCCTCGAGCGGGTGGAACGCCTGGGCGACCTCTTCGCCCCGCTGCTCGGGTGACCGGGCTCGACCGGCGAACTTCGGGTCACCACGGCACGAAGCGCCGACAACGCCGAGCACCCGCCGCGAGCAGGGCTCGGATCCGCTCGAACCGGCGCTCAGTACGGCGCGTGATGGCCGAAGCCGAGCGGGGCGCGCCTCGGCAGGAGGGCCCGGGCCCGCCCCCCGTCGTGAAGGAGGCGAAGGGCGACTTCGACGGCGCTCACGACCGCGCTCTCGTGGGAGTCAACGTCCCGGGTCCATGAGCCGGCGAGATGGACGCCGCTCGACGGATCGAGCGCGCTCACCATCTCCTGCGCGCGCCGGACGGCGGGAACCGGTATCGGATGGCGGTAGTGAACGCGGGCCAGGACGTCGAGCGGTGGGTCCGGGTCGTAGGTCACCCAGCTCCGGAACACCTCCCGCCCCGAGAGCCGTCCTGCCGCGGTGGTGAGCTGTGCCGCCTCGGGGAACGTGCGGACACTGACGTCGGAGTCGCTGGCATCCCCCCACCGGAACGTGTCGTCACGATGGACGACCAGTTCGGCCTCGGTGAAGGGGACCAGCGCGGCTGCCTCGGCCACCGAGCCGCCGAGGATCTCGCCTGCTGCCCATATCGGCGCGGTGACCACTGCCGCGTCGTAGCGCTCAACGTCGTGCCCGGCTTCCACGACGACACCGTCCCGCCCACTCGTGAGCGTGTGCACCGGCTCCCCCAACCTGAGCCGGACCCCGCCCATCTCCTCGAGGATCCGCTCGATCCACCGATGGGTCCCTCCCTTCACGGCAACGGGGAGGTGGAGGCCGCGCGACGGGGTCGGCAACGCAAGTGCGGGATAGAGCAGGGCCGAGGAGGCGCTGACTCCTCGGAGCTCCTCGAAGGTGATCCCGAGGAAGGCCGACGAGACGGCTTGGGCGACCTCGGTCATAAAGGAGGCACGAAGCCCCAGCGACGAGACGAGCTGGATCCAGGTCGTCTCGGTGTCACCTCGGCGTCGGAGATCGAGGGTGGCGGCAAGGAGCCTGAGCCATGCGGTGAGGTCTCGCGCCATAACCGGATGCACGAGCGGGTGGAGGCGACAGGGCCGGAGGGTGGGGCTGACGAAACGCGGCTCCCCGCCGCCGCCATAGACCGTGAGCGACGTCGGCAGACGCACCAGCTCGACGCCGAGCTCGGCGAAGATCGCCATCAGGACGCGGTAGTCCGACGGAAGGAAATAGGTCGGGCCCATCGCTACCTCGAGGCGCTCGCCTTCCTCCTCGATGACCACCGGGCGCGCGTTGCCACCCGCCTCCGGGAGGGACTCGTAGCAGGTCACCTCATGCTCGGACTGAAGGAGCCAGCTGCTGACCAGGCCCGCAGCACCTGCTCCCACGACGGCGACGCGCACCCGCCGAGAGTAGGCCAGCCCATGATCGCCGGAGTCGCCCACGGTCCTTCTCGTCGGCACCCTCCAGCCTCACTGACCCTTACGACCGGTCCGGCGGTTCTCGCTTGCGAGCAGGTCGCTGTCTGCGGGCTCCGCTCGGCCGGGATGTCCAGGGTTCAGCCGTTGGCGGCAACTCCTCGCGCTGAGCGGCGACCGACTCGCCAGCTCGCTCGTGCGCCCTCGAGCAAGCGACCGGGCTCCTATCCGACGAGCAGCCGGATGGCCGTCGCCAGGCCGAGCGCCAGCACGAGGGCGCGGAAGGCGACGGGCGGCAGCCGCAGAGCAAAGCGCGCCCCGATGTAGCCACCGACGAGGCTCGTCAGCGCGAGCAGGCCCGCGTCCGACCACTCGATCTGGGCGTGGACGACGAAGACCAGCACGGCAACCGAGTTCACCACGAGCGACAGCACCGCCCGCAGCCCGTTCGTCCGTGCCAGCTCGTCGGGGAGGGCGCTGCCGAGGATGGCGAGGAACACGACGCCGAGGCCGGCGCCGAAGTAGCCGCCATAGACCGAGGCGGCGAGGGTGCCGGCGTGGGCAGCCACCCGGCGGAGCGGACCGGGAGCAAGCTCTCCGCCGCCCGAGCGAGCCCTGACCGCCCGGGCGACGAGGGGCTGCAGCGCGAACAGGGCGCAGGCCGCCAGCACGAGGTACGGCACGATCGTCGAGAACTCGTGCGCAGGAGTCACGAACAACAGGACCGAACCCGCGACACCGCCGGCGACGGCAGGGGCGGACAGCTCGGCCACACGCCGGGTCTGGGCCCGGACCTGGCGGCGGAAACCCGCCGCGCCACCCAGGTACCCGGGCCAGATGCCGACCGTGGAGGTCATGTTGGCCGTGAGCGCTGGCACTCCGACCGCGAGCAGGGCCGGGAACGACACGAGCGTTCCGCCCCCTGCCGCGCCGTTCACGAGGCCGCCCACGAACCCGGCGGCAACGAGGAGGCCGGTGGCGGCGCCCCCGCTCAGCCCCGCGCTCCGAGAGCGGAAGAGGGGCGCGGCGGCACGAAGGTGTTTCTACTACGGGGATCCCCGGCGGCGCGACACCGTCCGCCTAGCCTGGCCATGATGGCTGGAGCAGCTCCCGTCGAGATCCGCCCGGCGCACGGGTTGACCGAGACCCCGGCCGCACCGCTCGAGCCGCCGAGGACGCTCACGCCGTCAAAGATCACCGCATTCACGAGCTGCCCCCTCGCCTTCCGGTTCTCGGTGATCGACCGGTTGCCCGAGCCCCCGTCGCTGCCTGCGGTGCTAGGCACGCTCGTTCACCGGGCCCTGCAGCTGCTGTTCACCTACGTACCTGAAGGAGCGCGCGATCGTGCCGCCGCCGAAGCGGCCCTGCGTGACGCACAACGAGATCTCGAGGCGGCCGATCCCGACTACGCCGCGCTCGAGCTCGACGCCGAGAGCGGGGAGCGCCTCGGGCGCCAGGCCGGAGCCCTGCTCGACCGCTACTTCGAGATCGAGGACCCGAACGCCGTGAGACCGATCGGTCTCGAGCTCGATCTCGAGTGCGAGGTCGACGGGGTGCACCTCCGAGGCATCATCGACCGGCTCGACCTCCTCCCCGACGGCCGCCTCGCCGTCGTGGACTACAAGACCGGCAGGGCGCCCCGCGCCGAGCAGGCGCGGTCCCGGCTCGCCGGGGTCCAGCTGTACGCCTTGCTGTGCGACGCCGTCCTCGGGCG
The DNA here is from genome assembly GCA_035294725.1 of Acidimicrobiales bacterium. Lineage (GTDB taxonomy): Bacteria > Actinomycetota > Acidimicrobiia > Acidimicrobiales > Bog-793 > DATGKK01. The sequence goes on from DATGKK010000062.1 coordinate 10,477, forward strand.
CCGTCCGGCGGTCGTACGCCTGCTCTACCTGAGAGACCGGGTGGTCGTCTCGGCCGAGCCGACCGAGATCTCGATGCGGTCCGTGCGCCAGCGCGCCGGGGCCGTGTGGCAGGCGATCGAGAGGGCCTGCGCGCTCGACGACTTCCGCCCGAGCCCGTCACCTCTCTGCGCCTGGTGCGGCTTCCAGCAGCTCTGCCCGGCAGCGGGCGCCAGCACCATCCCCCTCGCGCGATGAAGGACTTCGTCGCCCGGGTCGACGAGAGCGTGGATCGCGCATTCGACCGGCTCCGCGGCGGGCGCGCGGCAGATCGCATCTTCTACACGGCGTCGTCGCTCGGCGAGTTCGGCCTCGTCTGGATCATGCTGGCGCTGTTGCGGGCCCTTCGGGGGAGCCGGGCCGACGAGCGGGCGGCGGCACGGACCGTGGCAGGGGTGCTCCTCGACTCGCTGCTCGTGAACGTGG
>DATGKK010000063.1:0-4057 GCA_035294725.1 Acidimicrobiales bacterium
GACGACGCGCTGGCGGTCATCCACCATGCGGCCCGGGGCCTGCCAAGAGCCGTCAACAACCTGGCACTCCAGGCACTCGTCGCCACCTTCGCCTCAGACAAGGCGATCGTGGACCAGCAGGCGGCCAAGATGGCAGTGGTCGAGGTGAGCGGTGAGTGAGGTCTGCACCCAGGTGCTCCAAGCCCCGCCGGGCTGGCCGGAGCCGCCAGATCCTGTGGTGTGGCGGGGCATGGCCGGGGCGATCACCGAGACCATCGCCCCACACACCGAGGCCGACCCCCTCGCCGTCTTGGCTCAACTGCTCGTCGGCGTGGGGGCGATCGTCGGACGGGGGGCGTGGATGGCCGTCGAGGCCACCCGTCACCATCCCAACGAGTTCGTGGTGCTGGTCGGCGACTCAGCCAAGGCACGCAAGGGCTCGTCGTGGGACCACGTCGAGCGCGTCTTGCAGCGGGCCGACTCGAGCTTCGCCGCCCGTGTGCGCACCGGGCTGTCCACCGGCGAAGGGTTGATCTGGGCCGCACGGGACCCCCAAGGCGCCGACCCGGGCATTCTTGACCCCCGACTTCTCGTCGTCGAGCCCGAGTTCGTCACCGTCTTGAAGGCGACCGGGCGCGACGTCAACACCCTCTCGCCGGTGCTGCGCGCCGCCTGGGACGGCCGCCCCCTGGCACTGCTCACCCGCACCGCGCCCGCCCGGGCCACGGCGGCCCACATCTGCGTCATCGGTCACATCACCCGAGCAGAGCTCGCCCACCACACGAGCGCCGTCGAAGCGGCCAACGGGTTCTTGAACCGCTTCTGCTTCATCGCCTGTCGCAGGCACCGGCTCCTGCCCGAGGGTGGGGACCCCGACCCGTTGGCCGGGACCGGGTTGGAGCAGCGCCTCGGGGCCCACCTCGCCGGTGCACGACGAGGCGGGCAGATCACCCTCGACCCCACTGCCCGGCTCTTATGGCACGACGCCTACGCCCGGCTCTCGGAGACGGCCGAGGGGCTCGTCGGCTCCCTGTGCGCCCGCGCAGAAGCCCATGTCCTGCGCCTCGCGATGCTCTTTGGGCTCGTCGACGGCGAGAGCGTCATCCGCCCCGCGCACCTGCGTGGCGCCCTGGCGCTGTGGGACTACGCAGCCCGCTCGGCTGCCTGGGCGCTTCGCACCACGACGGCCGATCCGCTCGCCGAGCAGATCCACGATGCGCTGTCCGCCAGCCCCCAAGGGCTCACCCGCACCGAGCTGCGGGACCTCTTCGGGCGAAACCTGCCCGGCGGACGCATCGAGGCGGCACTGGCGACCCTCGGTGCCGCCGGCAGGGCGAAGCGCCATCGCGCCGCCACCGCTGGACGACCCGCCGAGGTCTGGACCGCGCACTCCCGACCCCCCGCCACCACCGAGCCGGGGTCAAGGCCGGCCCGCAGGGCCGTCCCGCAGGGACCCGAGCGCAGCGGAGGGCCTTGACGCTGGCGGGCCAGATCTCGTCGCCCGCCTCATCATGGACATCGCCCGACAGCCCTGCTGGCGGGCTTGACCGCGCCTGATGCCCCACCACACAACCGGCTTTGGTCGTTCGGTCGTGTGCCTCCCACACGATCACGACCAACGGCGCTCACGCGATCATCGAACGAGTCCGGCAACACCCGTACATCAACGTGGGCGCAATAAATCCTGGTCAGGGGGTGTGGTGGCGTCGGTGGCGGCGCAAATAGACCGGATCTGTGCTCTGTCAAGCCCGGTTTGATGGTCCTCAGTCCCGCAACCCGTGGGGCTCTTCCTGGCTCGGTGGGTCGGGTTGGTCATCAAAGGAGTGACAGATAAGTGAGTACCCAAAGAGATTGTCCTGAACCGGAGGTTCGGGGGATAATTGCCATCAGGCCTCCTTCGCTCCGGCGGCGGCTGCGGACACCCGCTCGCAGTAGCGGGCGAGTGAGGCGAGGATCTGGTCGGCGGTCCGGACTTACTGAGCTGGTAGGCACGCAAGAGCTGGGAATTGGGGTTCTGAGCAGGAGGAACGGGCGCGACGGGGCCGAGGGGTCGTGTTACTACGCGAGTCTGTGAGCTGGGACTACTCAGCCGGCTTCGGCAGCTCGTAGTCGAGGATCTGCGCCGGCTCGCGGATCTCGAGCGCGGCGAGGATCTCGCGCTGGCGATTGGTCGTCGCCGAGCGCTTGGCGATGCGGCCTTCTCTCGTCTCGAGGGTGACGAGGTGCATGCGGTCGAGCTCGTGACGGAGGTTGCGCCAGGTGTCGCCCGTCGCGTTCTCCGCCACCCGGATGAGGAGCAGCCCGAGCCAGCAGAGCTGGACGTGGCTTCGGATGCGGTCTTCGCGGTGATGGTAGATGGGCCGGAGCCGCAGCGAGCCCTTCAGGTCCCGCCAGCCCCGCTCGACCTGGGAGAGCTGCTTGTAGGCGAGGGCGAGGTCGGTCGGGGTGAGGGTGTCGTCGTCGCTGCGGATCAGCCACTTGCCGTCGAAGTGGGCGTCCCGGTCGATGGCGGCCTTGTCGATGCGGAGCTTGTGGTCCTTCGTTCGCCGGAGGAAGCGGGCGAGTCCCGGCGTGTTCCGCAGCTCGCCGACGAGCTCGTCACGACGCTGCTTGGACCAGGCGTCGCTTCCTTCGATGCGCCGCTGCAGGTAGGCGACGAGGTTCTTGCGCACGATCTCGTCGCGGGCCTTCGCCTCGGGGTTCACGCAGACACAGAAGCGCTCGGCGCGTGCACCCTCGCCGACGCGGACCTCCTTCACCGAGAGGTTGTGCTCGACGAGGTGGTAGCGCCCGGGGCGGGAGAGCGCGGCCTTGGCGTCGGTGCTCGCCGAGCGGAGCTTCTCGCAGACGACGTAGTGGTCGCCGCCGCGGCTCAGGTAGGCGCGGTTGGTGGCCGAGTTGAAGCCCGAGTCGGTCACCCAAAGAAGGCGGTTCAGCGTCCAGCTCCCGAGGTCGTCTTTGATGCGCCGGATGACGAGCTGGTCCGAGGTTCGCCCTGGGAAGGTCCAGCAGCGGATGGGGATGCCCTCTTGGGTCACGGCCATCGCGATCACCACCTGTGGCAGGTCGGGCCGGTGGTCCTTGGAGTGCTTGGAGAACTGGCGGAGTGCCACCTCCTCGGGCACCGACGGGCCATCGTCCCCGGAGGCCTCTTGCCCCTTCTCCTCACTCGCCGCGCGTGCCGTGGCGAGCTCGATCTCCTCGTCGGCCACGTCCACCTCCCAGTAGGTGGATGAGGTGTCGACGAAGATCACGTCGCAGGACAAGTTGAGCAGGTTGGCGGTGCGATCGAAGATGCCGGTCGTGATCTCGCCGAGAGCGTCGAGGAGGAAGTCCATCGCCGCATACGCCGCCTGGTCGTCGAAGGAAGGGCATGAGAGCAATGCGACCCGCTCACGTGCCCACGAGACACACGCCAGCTTCGAGGCGGGTTCGAGGCATCGCTGGGCGACGAGCGCGAACAGGACCCGCTCTGCCACCTCGCCATCGAGCCGGCGGCCCCTGGCCGCGCCCTCGATCGCCCGGGCGATGCCGAGGCGGTGCCAGAGCTCGTCGAGCACGTACGCGCCCCCGAAGCGGCGGGCATCGACGATCTCGACGTCGCTGCCCTCGGTCGCGGCCACGGCCTCTGCGGGATCGAGGAAGCGGCCGATCGAGGTGACGAGCCGCCTCAGCGCCTCGCGGTCGACCTTGTCGGCTCGGCCGAAGCTGTGGATCACCTTCGCGACCGGTGAGCCCGTCACCGGATGGCGCACGTTGTGGGCGAGCTGGAGGTAGGAGACGACCGAGCCGTCCTTGTTCGTCCGGCGGGTCTCCCGCAGGTACACGCCTACCAGATCAGCACAACGAGCTGGTCAGATCAAGTACCCGTGTGCCTACTCCCTCTAGAACTTCAGGGAGACCCGCAAGCCTTCGAGCAGCCATGATGGATCTGGGACTCCGCCTGGATGCCTACGAGCTCAGTAAGTCCGGTCCGGCGGGACCCTGGCCGACGGCACGGGGGCGCCGCCGGCCGAGCGCGACGTCGTCGTGTCGGGGGGCGCGATCGAGGCGGTCGTGGCTCCCGGCGAGGGCCCCC
>DATGKK010000064.1:0-17904 GCA_035294725.1 Acidimicrobiales bacterium
GAGGTGGCGGGCTCGGTCTCGGGCGGCTGCGTCGAGGGTGCCGTCGTCACGGAGGCGCTCGAGGTGCTGGAGACCGGGGAGCCCCGGCTGCGCACCTTCGGCTACTCCGACGACGAGGCCTTCGCCGTTGGCCTCACCTGCGGTGGGACCCTGCACATCCTCATCGAGCCGCTCGACTGGTGAGCCGACGGTGACCGGGCGGCCCATCTACGAGGCGCTGCGCTCGGCCTTGTTGGCGTCGGAGCCGGTGGCGCTCGTGACGGTGGTGGCGGTCGACGCCGACGTCGACTCGGAGCTCAGCCGCACCGGGGCGGGGGGGCAGGGCTCGCCCGCGAGCGGGGCGCCGGTCGCCTTGCCGCGGGTCGGGGCGAAGCTCCTTGTCGCCCCGCCCCCGCCGAACGGCGGCGACCCGGTGGTGGTCGGGGCGGTCGGCGACGTCGAGCTCGACCGGGTCCTCGTCCGGGACGCCCTCGCAGCGCTCGACCGCGGGATCACCGTCACCCGCCACTACGGCCCCCAGGGTGAGGCACGGCGCGGGGACGTGTCGGTCTTCATCGAGTCGTTCACCGCGCCGCCCGTGATGGTCATCTTCGGCGCCGTCGACTTCACCGCCGCGCTCGCCCAGGCCGGCAAGCTGCTCGGCTACCGGGTGATCGTCTGCGACGCCCGCCCGGTCTTCGCGACTGCGCGCCGCTTCCCCGCTGCCGACGAGGTGGTGGTGGACTGGCCGGATCGCCTCTTGGCCCGCATCGGTCCCGAGCTCACTCCCCGCGACGCGATCTGCGTGCTCACCCACGACACCAAGTTCGACGTGCCCGCGGTGCTCTCCGCGCTGTCGACCCGTGCCGGCTACATCGGGGCGATGGGCTCCCGGCGCACGCACGAGGAGCGGTGGCGGCGCCTCGTCGAGGCCGGGGCGGACGAGGCGGCCCTCCGAGCCCGCCTCATGAGCCCGATCGGCCTCGACATCGGTGCCCGCACCCCTGAGGAGACGGCCGTGGCGATCTGCGCCGAGATCGTGGCGGCGAGGGCGGGGATCGAGGTCCCCTCGCTGAGGGACGCAGAGGGGCCGATCCACCGGCGCTGAGCAACCGGCACCGAGGGCGCGCCTCGAGGCTCGGCCAGGTGCCCGTGAGCCATCTGGTGCCGGCACCTCGAGGCCGCCGCTTCCAGAGAGGGGATCGGCCGGTACGCTCCCGCAGATGTCGAAGGCCGCCGTGATCCTCGCAGCAGGATCCGGCTCCAGGTTCGGCGGCTCACCCGGCGAGAAGCTGCTCGCCGTGACCCGCGGTCGCCCCCTGCTCGCCCACGCCGTCGCGCCGGCCCTGGAGGCCCGGCTCGACGAGCTCGTCGTGGTCTCGGGGTCGGTCGACGTCTCCGGCGCGGTCCCCGAGGACGCCACGATCCTCCACAACGGGCAGTGGCAGGAGGGCCAGGCCACCTCGCTCCGGGTCGCCATCGACTGGTGCCAGCGCCAGGGGCACGAGGCCGTCGTGGTCGGGCTCGGCGACCTGCCCGGCCTCACCGCTGAGGCGTGGCGGGCGATCGCGGACGCTCCGGGCGGTCCGATCGTCGTGGCGACCTATGGTGGCCGCCGGGGCCATCCGGTCCGGCTCGACGAGGACGTGTGGCCGTCGCTCCCGATCGCGGGCGACGAGGGTGCCAGAGCGGTCATCGCCCGTCATCCCGAGCTGGTCACCGAAGTAGCCTGCACGGGCAAGTCCGTGGACATCGACACCAGGGAGGACCTCCGGCGATGGAGCTGACCAACGACTTCGAGGTTCCGGTCCCGCTCGACCAGGCGTGGAGCGTGCTGACCGATGTCGAGCGGATCGCGCCGTGCATGCCCGGCGCGCAGCTGAAGGAAGTCGAGGGCGACGAGTACCGGGGCATCGTCAAGGTGAAGGTGGGCCCCATCACGGCCTCCTACCGCGGGGCCGCCCGCATCGAGCAGCTCGACGCCGACCACCACCGGGCAGTGCTGAAGGCGGAGGGCCGTGAGACGAGAGGGCAGGGCAACGCCTCGGCGACGATCACGGCGAGCCTGGCCGAGGCGGGCGATGGCCGGACCGCGGTCTCGGTCGTGACCGACCTCAACATCACGGGCAAGGTGGCGCAATTCGGACGGGGGGTCCTCGCCGACGTCTCGGCCAAGCTCCTCGAGCAGTTCGTGGCGAACCTCGAGTCGACGGTCCTCGCGCCCGCACCGCCGGCCGGCGAAGGTGCGCCACCTGCTGCCACCGGGCCCGAGCCGGCAGAAGAGCCGGCCGGTGAGGCGCCAGCGGCGGGAGCCGCCCCCGCCGAGATCGAGCCCGAGGCTGAGCCGGCCGCCGCGCCGCACGGCGGGGTCCGGCGCGTGGAGCATCCCGAGCCGGAGCCGGTCGACCTCGTCGACGTCGCCCGCTCCTCCCTCGGCAAGCGGCTCCTGCCCTATGCGAGCATCGCCGGGGCGATCTTCCTGCTCCGCATCGTCATCTACGCGCTCCGTCGCCGGAAGAAGTAGCCGCCGCGCGGCGGCAGGCCCCGCTCGAAGAGGAGCTCGACGATCGAGAGACCCGACCCTGCCCGGCTCGGCGATCCGTCGCCGTCGGATCTCGACGCGGTCACCGAGCTGCTCGGGCGACCGCTGCGCGGCCGCTTCGAGGTGGCAGTCCGGCGCCGTGACGGAGGACCGGTCGTGATCAAGAACGCGCCCTTCCTCGACGACGGCACCCCGATGCCCACCCTCTACTGGCTGGTCGGCCGCCCGGAGCGGGAGGCCGTGAGCCGGCTCGAGGCCGCCGGCGGGGTGAGGGAGGCGGAGCGGGAGGCAGACCCCGAGGCGCTCTCGGCGGCACACGCCCGCTACTCGGCCGAGCGGGACGCCGCAGCTCGGCGCCTCCTCGAGGGGCACCCCTGCGGCGATGAGCCCCGGCCGTGGCCGGCCGGCGGCGTCGGCGGCACCCGCCGCGGGGTGAAGTGCCTCCACGCCCACCTCGCCTGGTACCTCGCCGGCGGCGACGACCCCGTCGGCGAGTGGGCGGCCGGCCGGCTCGGCATTGCGAGGGAGGGCTACGTCGCCGGCCCGGCAGGCCTCGCGGAGCGAGCGGGTGGCTGAGGGCGCCTCCATCGCCGAGGCGCGGGCGCTCGGCGGTGGTGTCGCGGCGGTCGACTGCGGCACGAACTCGACCCGGCTCCTCGTGCTCGGGCCCGACGGGACCCGCCTCGCCCGGCGGATGCAGATCACCCGGCTCGGCGCCGGGGTCGACCGCACCGGCGAGCTCGACCGAGCGGCGATGGAGCGCACCCTCGCCGTCCTGCGCGAGTTCCGTCAGCTCCTCGACGAGCTCGGCGTCGAGGCGGCCGCCGGCCGAGTGAGGGCGGCCGCCACCTCGGCGACCCGGGACGCTCGCAACGCGGCCGAGTTCGTCGAGGCGGCCGGCGAGATCCTCGGCGTCCGGCCCGAAGTCATCAAGGGCCGGGAAGAGGGCCGCCTCGCCTACCTCGGTGCCACCCGCGGGCTGCCCGAGGAGGCCGGCCCCTACCTCGTCGTCGACATCGGCGGCGGCTCCACGGAGCTGATCGCCGGGGCCGAACCGTCGGCGCCCGATGGCGGGCCGGCGGTCGTCGTCTCGCTCGACGTCGGCTGCGTCCGGATCACGGAGCGGTATCTCGCAAGCGACCCTCCCACGGCCGAGGAACTGGCCGCCGCCCGCCTCGCGGCGCGAGAGCTGATCGAGTCCGCCGCCCGCGCCCATCTCGAGCTCCGCAGCGCACGGACGATGGTCGGTGTCGCCGGGACCGTGTCGGCGCTGGCGGTGATGGCGCTAGGACTTGAGGGTTTCGTCGAGGAGCGGGTCCACCACGCCCGGATCTCGCGCGCCGAGGTCGCCGACCTCGCGAGACGACTGGCCTCGGTGCCGCTCGCCGAGCGGCGGGAGCTACGCGGCATGGAGCGTGCCCGGGCCGACGTGATCGTCGGCGGTGCCACGGTCCTCGAGGAGGTGATGGGCACGCTCGGCTACGACGAGCTCGTCGCGTCGGAGTCCGACATCCTCGACGGGATCGCCCACGAGCTCCTCGGGCGGCGTCACAGCAGCTGAGCCCCGCTACCGCTCTCCCGTCCCCTGTGCCGGGCTGACGGCTCCGGCGAGCTCCTCGCACTCGTGCACGAACCGGTCCGTGTCCCCGTGCTCTCGCACGACGAGCTCACGGCCCGCCCTGCCCATGGCGAGCCGCTCCGCCTCGTGGGCGAGGAGCCAGCCGGCCTGGTCGAGGAGCTCGCCCGGCGCCTCGTACCACAGCCCACCGTTCGAGGCCGCCGCGAGCTCGGCTGCCACGGAACCCGCTGGGACCACAACGGGCGTGCCGAAGGCGAGGGACTCGACGGCTTCCCGCCCGACCGGTCCCTGCCGGCGCAGGTCGACGGTGGCGACGGCACCCGCCATCAGCCGCCAGAGGTTCATGCGGCTCGGCGCCCACGGCACCTCGAAGTGCCGGCCCTCCTCGCTCACGAGCCACCGCCCCTTCCGCACCTCGGCCACCGAGACGGGTCCGAGCACGGACCGCAGGTAGTCGTGGGGCATTCCGGCAACGGCGGAGGGGTCGCCCTCCGGCCAACCCGAGATGACGAGGAGGTACCGGCCGAAGCTCGCGATCCCGGCGAGGCGGGAGTGCGACGCCTGGCCGTTCACCGGGAAGGCGACATGCAGCCTCTTCACGACGGTCGGGTCCCGCCGGCCGGCGCTCTCTCGCAGGAGGCGCTCCTCGGCGGGTGAGACGGCTCCGATCGCGTCGGCGACCTCGGCAAGGGTGGCCATGGCGTCCGAGGCGAGGCGCTCATCGGTCCCGAGGAGGGGAAGCGCCACGACGCGGGGGCGGTCCGGACCGACGGGGAGCGCCTCGGCGATCCAGAGCGACTCCACTCCGGCGAGGACGACGACCTCGGGTGCCAGTGTGTCGAGACGCTCGAGCGCTTCGGGGCTGTGGCGGCTCTGGATCCCGATGAGCCGCCTCGTGGCGAGATCGGGGAGCGTCCCGGCCCGGCGTGACCCCCGGACGGCGCCGAGCGCCAGCGCCGTGGTGAGGATGGCCGGGAGCCGAGCCTCGCACGCCGCCGCGGCCACGGAGTGCACCGGGAAGATGCCGTCCTCTGAGAGCCGAGGCGGCAACGAGCGCAGGTCGCCCCGGTCGTCGAGACTTACGACGGCCACGTCGTGGCTGAGGGCGAGCGCTCCCGCAACAGCTCGGACGGCGCTCGGCACCTCACCGGAGTGGGCGCCCCACTCCGCCATGACGACGGCGGCCCGACGTCGGCGGGTCCCGTCGGCGGACCGCTCACCCATCGAGGCGGCGGTCCACGTAGTGGGCGAAGTCGATCATGTCGTGGCGGACCGCTCCGATCATCCGGAGCTGGTTCGTCGCCACGTCGTCGACGCGGCGGCTCGCGACGTCGACGGCCCGGGTGCTCACCGCGAGGTACTCCTGCAGGCGGGAGAAGTACGGGGCGAGCACGGCCATGATGAGCCGGTGCTGCAGCCGCCGCACCACGCCCCGGACGCCCCTGGCGGGCGGAGGCGCGAGGAGGGCGCCCAGGTCCCAGTTGCGGTGCATCCAAGCCAGGTGCTCGTTCTCGTGGAGCGGGGGCCGGATGGCCTCGGAGAGGACGCGTTCGAAGGACTCCGAGGGAGCCCAGCCGCGCGGCGAGACCCCCTCTGACTGGCGGATCGCCCTCAGCTCGTCGACGACGTGCCGAGCATCGACAGGAAGCTCTGCCATTCCGCCTCGTCCTCCTCGTTCGGGAGCCGGCAGAACGAGTCGAACCGGCCCAGGTTGGGGTTGTAGTAGGGATCGCCCTTGATCAGGAGCTCCCGCCAGCGAGAGCGGAAGTAGGGGAGCTCGGCGACGTCGTCGGTGTGGCCGCGGCTCTTCGACTCGTGGTGCACGAGCTCGGCGAGCGGCGTGTACACCACGAGCAGACCGCGCTCTCTGAGCCGCAGGCAGTAGTCGATGTCGTTGAAGGCGACCGGGAGTGACTCGTCGAAGCCCTCGACGGCCTCGAAGACCTCGCGGCGCGACATGAGGCACGCGCCCGTCACCGCCGACGTGTTGCGCACGAGCGACACGCTCGAGAGGTAGCCCGGCCGGGCGGCGTCGAGGCCCTGCTGGACGTGGGCGGCGCCCCAGCAGACGCCGACGGCGACGCCGCCGTGCTGGATCGTGCCGTCCGGGAAGAGCAGGCGGGCGCCGACGGCGCCGACGTCGTCGCGTTGGGCGTGTGCCACCATGTGGGCGAGCCATGCCGGGGAGCGGGCCTCGACGTCGTTGTTGAGGAACAGCAGCAGGTCGCCGCGGGCCTTGGCCGCCGCCTCGTTGTTGATCTTCACCCAGTTGAAGGGGCCCGGCGCCTCGAGGCGGCGGACCCGGTCGTCCTCGGCGAGCCGTTCGACCACGGCTCTCGTCTCCGGCAGCGCCGAGTCGTTGTCGACGAGAAGGAGCTCGAAGTCCTCGAGCCCCGGGTCGGCCACGAACGCCCGGTAGCAGGCGGCGAGGAGGGCGGGCTCGTCCCGGAACGGGATGATGGCGCTCACGAGCGGCCGGCCCGAGACCCGCCGCCGCACGAAGTAGCTCCCGGGGATCTGGGGGTGGTGCTCGACCTCGGCGTCGAGGCCGCGCCGGTGGACGGCGTCCTCGAGGGCGCGGCGTCCTGCCTCGAACGCCCACGGCTTCGCGTCCGGATCGCCCGAGGCCGAGCCCGGGAGGGTCCTCCAGTGGTAGAGGACCTTCGGGACGTGGAGGATCTCGTCGTCGCGGAGCCGCTCCGTCGCTCGCAGCATGAGGTCGTAGTCCTGGGCGCCGTCGTACTCGCTGCGCAGCGGGCCGACCTCCTCGAGCAGGTCGCGCCGGACGGCGAGCAGATGGCACATGTACGCGTTCGACAGGAGCAGGTCCGGCGACCAGTCCGGCTTGAACGCCGGCGCGAAGCGGCGGCCCTTCTCGTCGATCTTGTCCTCGTCGGAGTAGGCGAGCCGGGCGGCCGGCTCGGACGCGAGCGCCCGGGCGAGCTCCTCCAGCGCGTGCCGGGAGAGCTCGTCGTCGTGGTCGAGGAAGACGACCCACTCCCCGGCCGCCGCCGCGATCCCGTCGTTCGTGGCGGCCGCGATCCCGCCGTTCGTGGCGCGGGTCACGATCTTGACCCGCGAGTCGAGCTGGCGAAGCTCGCGGAGCCGGTCGGCGAGCACGGCATCGCCGGAGGCGTCGTCGACCACGACGAGCTCGTAGCTGGCGAACTGCTGCGCCAGCACTGAGCCGACACACCGGTCGATGGCCCAAAGCGGCGTGCGGTAGGCCGGCACGACGACGCTGAAGCGCGGGCGCGCCACCCCGCCGGTTGGCGGCCGGGTCGCCGGGGCGGCCACGCCGGGACCCGAGCCCACGCAGACGGGCTCCCCCCGCTTGCGGAGCCAGGCGTGATAGCGGCCCTCGTCGTCGGTCGCGTCCATCGGGTAGGAGCCGGGCGGGGGCTCTCCAGAGCCTTGGCCCGGGAGAGGGATCCGTGCGAGCTCGGTCCCGATCCACTCGAAGGCGCGCCAGAGCCGGTTGAGGTCGTGGCGGCGCCGAAGCTCAGAGGTCGTCCAGATGGACTCGCGCAGAGCCCCGGCCGGGCCCCGCCGGCCTCCGGGCGCGGGCGGCACGAAGGACCGGTGGCCACCTTGCATCTCGCAGAGGGCGTGGAAGAGGTTGCGCTGCTCGGCGAGCACGGCGGTGTCGGTGCTCTCGGCGGGCGCTTCGTGGCGGAGCTGCTCGTCGAACGGGAGCGGTCCTGACCGGGCGGCCACCGCGACACCGTGCCCGGCGAGCCACTCGCCCACTTCGCGCCGCCACTGCTCGGGCCGGGCGATCGCGTCCTGGAGCTCGGAGACGAACACCGGCAGGCCGTCGAGGCCGGCGAGCGCGTGGAGGAAGTAGCGCTCCCACAGGGCGAGGCCAACCGTGAGATCGAGGGCGTTCCTCCGTGCCAGCGAGCGGGCCGCCGCAAGGGGGTCGCGCGTCACGAGCACTGCCACGATGGGCCGGTCGAGCACGGCGCGCCAGAAGGGCAGGAGCAGCGCGGTGCGGGGGTCCTTCCAGACCACCGGGTCCGCCGGGGCGTCGAAGGCCGCTTCGAACACCGCTCGCGAGCGCTCGCCGAGCTCGGCGACGAGCCCGTCCAGCTCCTCGTCGACCTCGCCGACTTCGGGCGGATCGTCCCAGCTCCGCCCGAGCCGGGCCAGCAGCTCGTCGGAGAGCGCCATGAGCGAGCGGCTCTCGAAGTGGCCGCGCTCGTTCCCGAGCCGGGCGCCGAGGAGGTCGTCCGGGCGGGGGAGGCGCAGCCCCAGCTCGCCGAGGGCCGAGGCCGTGGCGGAGGTGCCGCTCCGGTGCATCCCGACGACGAGCACGGCGTGCGGCCGGGTTGCGGGTGTGGGCGAGGTCATGGCGGTGGGGCCGCGGCCGTCCGGTGTCGGCGTCTCAGCAGTGCCAGAGGAGAACCATCAGCTGGGGGCAATACTACGCGTGAGGGTGCCGGATCTGCGACGATGGACGGGTGCGGACGACCTTACGGGCGAACAGGGTGGCGCGGGCGAGTTGACGATACCGGGCACCTCAACCGAGCTCGTCGGGCGGCGTGTCCGACTCCGCCCGCTCGTCGAGTCCGACTTCGACGAATGGTCCGAAGTGCGGACTCGATGCCGCGAGTGGCTGCTGCCGTGGGAGCCCCGCCCGGCCGGGGCGCCGTACCCTCCCGAGGACCGTTCGAGCTACCTCGCCCGCTGCTCCATGAGGGAGCGGGAGCGCCAGCTCGGCACCGGCTACGGGTTCGGGATCTTTGCCAGCTTGCGTTTCGTCGGGGAGATCAATCTCTCGTCGATCCAGCGAGGCCCGTTCCAGAACGCGTACGTCGGCTACTGGGTCGACCAGCTCCAGGCCGGCAGGGGCTATGTGCCCGAAGCGTGCGTCCTTTTGTTCCGGTTCGCCTTCGAAGAGCTCCGGCTCCACCGACTCCAGATCTCGATCATCCCCCGGAACCGGCCGAGCCGGCGAGTCGCGCAGAAGCTGTGGCTTCGCGGCGAGGGCATCGCGCTCCGGTACCTTGAGATCGACGGCCGGTGGGAGGACCACGTGCGCTACGCGATCACGGCTGAGGAGTGGGCCGAACGCCGGGACCGCTACTTCCGTCAGTGGTTGTCCGAGCCCACCTTCGGACCCGGCTCCGGAATGGAGCGCGAGTTCTGAGCTGACCCCGAGCCTGCCGGTGCGTGGCGGACCACGGCGGGCGAGTGCCGGAAGAACGCCTCGATGTCAGCCTCGTAGCGGTACTGCGGGAGCTGGTCGCCGATTGTGCGGCGGAGCCGGTTCGCCTGGGCGAAGCGCTCCACGGCGCCGGCCGAGGTGCGCGCGGGCCGAAAGCCTGCCCGCGCGAGCCGGCTCGTGTCCATCCCGCGCCCGTACCGCAGCAGGTCGTGCAGCTCGGCCGGGAAGGAGATGAGCCCGGCCTTCACGAGGGGAGCGGCGACCTGAGCCGTCATGAACGGGGGCAGGGGGAGGCGCCAGGCTCCGGTGATCGAGGCGACCTCGCTCACCGGCAGGCGCCCGTCGCCCGCCACGTTGTAGGTGCCCCGAAGCCCCGAGGTGACGGCGAACTCGACGCAGCGAACCACGTCGTCCTCCTCCACGAACTGGACGAGAGGATCGAAGCCGGCGACGCAGGGAAGGACACCCCTCGCCAGGTTGCGCGAGATCGGCGTGTCGATGTCGGCGCCGAGCACGTTGGCAAAGCGGAGCACCGACACGGCGACGTCCGGGTTCTCCAGCGCGAAGTCCCCGACGTAGGACTCCACCTCGCACAGCGAGCGCTCGAGGCGGCTGCGCGGCGGCCGGGAGCGGGGGGTGTCCTCTGCGAACCAGGCCGGGTCGGCGGGATGGGAGCCGTAGACGAGCGAGGAGGACTTGACGACGATCTGGCGGACCGACGAGCCGGCGGCACCGGCGGCGGCGAGCAGGTTCATCGTGCCGATGACGTTGGTCTCGTGGAGGGCCCGCCCGCTCATGGAGGACGAGTCGAGCACGAGGAAGGTGTGGACGATCGTGTCGACCTCGGTGGCTCTCACGATGCGGGAGAGGAGCGAGTAGCTGTTGTCAGTCCTCACGAACTCGGTGCGCTCGAGTTGGACGCTCGGCGTGCCGGTCCCCATCCCGAGCAGCATCTCCACGCCGTCGTCCTGCTCGAGGGCGGCCGCCACCCGGCCGCCCCAGAAGGTGTCGAGGCCGGTGAGGAGGATGCGACGTCCCATCAGCACGCCGGTGCTCAGCCGAACCAGATGCTGCGCCGGGCGGCCAGCATCTCGTAGAGGGTCTCCTGCAGCGACTGCCGGATGGACTCGGCCTCGTCCATGATCCGGCCCCGCGGGTAGCGCTCGAGTCCCGGCGGGAGGTCGAAGCGGACGGGATCGAGGACGCGGAAGCGGAATTTCGCCGGCAGGTGGAGCACGGTCCCGAGCACGGGCCCGAACAGGAGGTGGTTGGCCGTGAGCGGCAGGTAGGGGAGGCCGAGGAGCCGGGCCGGGGCGTTGAACTTGCGGAGGATCGGCATCGACTCCTCTGCCCCGACCACGGCGATCGGCACGACGGGCACCCCGGCCCGCATGGCCGTCTCCACGAAGCCTCCCCGTCCGAACCGCCGAAGCCGGTAGCGCTCGCTCACGTGCTTCGACGGGCCCTTCGTGCCCTCGGGGAACACGAGGGCGAGCTGGCCTTCGTCGTGCAGCAGGCGGTGGGCGTTGTCGGGGTGGGCCGGCACGCCCCCTCCCCGGCTCCAGATGGTGCCGACGACGGGCACGGTCCGGAACCAGTTGTCCGCAAGGCCGTAGACGGGCCGGCCCAGCTCCTGCTCCACGCCGTGCATGATCATCGGGGCATCGGCAGGGATGGCGCCGGCGTGGTTCGCGACGAGAAGGGCCCCGCCCTCGCGGGGGATCTTCTCGATCCCCTCCCACTCGACCCGGAACCACCGGTCGTACATCGGGCCGGCGAGCTGGCGGAGCAGTCGTCTCGCCCGCTCGGAGCGGCCCCACTCATCGACGTCCGAGCGGCGGCAGGGGTCGTCCGGCTGCGCGGCCGGTCCGGTCTCGGGGCTCGGGAAACGCAGCACCGACCCTCCGCCCCCCGGGCCACTCGTCGCGGCCGTGGCTGGGCCTGCTGCGGCCGGGCCGGCACCGACCGGCTCGGCCGTCACTGAGCGGTGTCGGGAGCGGGTGACCACGGTTGGGGATGGTACTGGGCCGGCACCCGAGCGATGCCGGCCGGGCGCGCCTACAGGGTGAGGTCGGCCGCGCGGTCGGTCAGGGTTGCCCGAAGGCGATGAACCCGTTCCAGTACATCGGGAAGTAGCCGACGGTGGTGCCCGGCATCTCGGCCTGGAGGATCGTGTTCGTGCCATAGGGGCCAGAGCCGATGTACATCGCCACGTGGGTGATCGGGAAGTTCCCGTCGTCCGGGAAGTGGTAGAAGATCAGGTCGCCCGGCTCGATCTGGCTCGCCTGGACGGGAGTCGACACCTGCCACTGGGCCGTGGCGCCGTGGGCGAGCTGTACGCCGGCAGCCGCCCAGGCGAGCATCGTGAGCCCCGAGCAGTCGACGCCGCTCCTGCTCGCGCCGCCCCAGACGTACGGAACGCCGATGTAGCTCTCCGCCGCTGCGACGGCAGCCTGGCCGGCGGGGTTCGTGCCGGCCGGCACGAGGCTCTGGCCAATCACCGTGGTGCCGCCCGCCGATCCTGCCGAGTTGGCCGCCGATCCGGCAACGTCCTGGTTCGCCTGGGTGGGGTCGGCGGCGGCCACCGCGGCTGCAGCCTCTGCTGCCGCTTGAGCAGCCGCCGCAGCGGCTGCTCGGGCCGCAGCGGCTCGGGCGGCAGCCGCACGCTCGGCGGCAAGCCGGGCCTGCTCGGCCTCGTACGCCACCATCATCTGGGCGAGCCGGCCCTTCACTCGATGGAGGATCCTCGTGATCTGGGCCGTCTCGGCCTCGGCGGTGGCCTTTGCCCGGGCGACCTGGCGGACGACGGCGGCTGCGGCGCGCTCTTCAGCGCGTTGGAGGTTCCGCTCTGCGGCGAGGCGGAGCGAGGCGTTCTCGAGGGCGAGGACGGCTTCGTGCAGGTTCTGGGCAACGGCGTTGCCGTAGACCGTGATGCTGTCGGCCGTCGTCGCGTCGGGACTGAGGAGGGCGACGAACTGCGCCGAGGCGCCATCGCCGGTCACGTAGGCGGCGATGGCGGCCGCCCGGAGCCGGGCCGCCGCCGCGGCGAGGTCGCGCTGGCGCTGGCGCAGGCGAGCGGCGGTCTCGGCGAGGCGGCGCCGGTCGGCGGCAAGGGTGATCCGGGCCTCGTCGTAGGTCTCGGCGAGACTGGCGACGCGCTGCTGGTCGGCGCTCAGCTCGTGGGAGAGGCTGGCGGCACGGGCGCGCATGGACCGGATCTGCGAGCGGCTCGGGGCGGCGAGGGCGGCGGTGGCTGGCACCAGGGTGAGAGACGCGAGGAGACAGGCTCCCCCGATGGCCGCGAATCGCCGGTGCTTCGCGATCCCCGTGTGCATCATCTATCACTTTGATCACGTTCGTTCCCATTGTCAACACCTCGTGCACGATGCCGTCGTGTCGGGAGGTGCGCTCCCGAGGCCCGAGGGGTCGGCCGGGGCGCCGGGGATGCCACCCCGTCCGTCCAGCGATGGCCACCGGGCAGTGCCCCTCGCGAGGCGCGGCCGGCCGGGCTCGGCAACAATCGGAGCACCATGACTGACGAGATCGAGCGGCACGACGGGCATATCGAGACGAGAGGAGCAAGGGTCCGCACGGCGGCCGGCGCAGTGCTCGGCACTGAAACAGCGAACGGGATCTCTGTGTTCAGAGGGATCCCCTACGCAGCCCCCCCGGTCGGTGACCTCCGATTTCGGCCGCCGCGACCGGTGCCGGCATGGGAGGGTGCGCGGCCCTCGAGGTTCGCACCGATGAGCCTGCAGCCGCCGCCTGATCTCGCCGGTGCCGTTCCCGGTGACCCGGCTGAGCAGTCGGAGGATTGCCTCTACCTGAACGTGTTCACCCCTTCCCCGGCGGCCGGGGCGGACCTGCCGGTGATGGTGTGGTTCCACGGCGGTGGGTTCGTGAGCGGGAGCGCGACCTCGGCTCTCTACGACGGCTCGCTGCTGGCCCTTGAGGGGGTCGTCGTCGTGAGCGTCAACTACCGGCTGGGAGCCCTTGGCTGGCTGGCCCACCCGGCGCTCGAGACGGGCGGGGGGACCGAGGAGGCCGGTTTCGGCAACTGGGGCCTGCTCGACCAGCTCGCGGCGCTCGCGTGGGTGGCCGGCAACGTGATGGCCTTCGGGGGGGACCCGGCCAACGTGACGATCTTCGGCGAGTCCGCCGGAGCGATGTCGGTGGCGGCGCTGCTGGCGACCGACGCCGCCGGGACGACGTTCCGCCGGGCGATCCTCGAGAGCGGTGCCGCCCTTGCACTTGGCCAGGCCACCTCGACAAGGATCGCCGAGGACCTCTCCGATGAGCTCGGCCTGTCATCTCTCACGAGGGAGGCGCTGCTCTCGCTCCCGGCCGAGGAGATCCTCCGGGCTCAGATCGCCATCCACCCGCGCTACGAGACCCTCGCGTTGCCCTTCCAGCCCGTCGTGGACGGCGGTGCGCTCCGTGCACACCCTGCCGCCGCAATCGCAGCCGGGAACGCCCGAGGGGTCGACCTGCTCGTGGGCACGAACCGTGACGAGTGGCGCTTCTGGACGCTGTCCAACCCCGCGCTGAGAGACATGGACGGCGAGCGGATGACGCAGGCGCTCGGCCGCCTCATCGACAACGCGGGACTGACCGGTCGTTGTGACCCCGCCCAGACCATCGCCGTGTACCGCTCGGCCAGAGCCGAGCGCGGCGAGCCGACAGGTTCCGACGCGCTTTACTGCGCCATCGCATCCGACTGGACCTTCCGGGTGCCGGCCATGCGCCTGGCCGCCGGCGCAGGCTCGGCGAACGTCTTCACCTACCTGTTCGACTGGGAGTCGCCGTTCGGTGGAGGGATCCTCGGCTCGTGCCACGCCCTGGAGCTGCCCTTCGTCTTCGGCACCCATTCCAACGAGTACGTGGCCCTGTTCTCGGGCACCGGTGAGGAAGCCGAGGAGTTGAGCCGCGTGATGCGAGCGGCATGGACGTCCTTCGCCGCAACCGGAGAGCCAGGAGGGGGCGTAGTAGGAGAGTGGCCGCGCTACGACGCACCGCGACGGGCGACGAAGCGCCTCGGGCGGACGGTCGAGGTGCTGGACGCGCCGATGGAGCAGGAGCGGGCAGTGCTCGATGACGCGTTCGGGCCCTACGGGGCGCTCGAGACCGAGCTGACGCGGCACTCCCGGGTGCCGGAGAGGCAGGATTGAGGGGACACCGCAGGCGGAAGGGGCATGTGATGAGCATCGAGGCCTCCCCGCGGCACGGTGTTGAAGGAGGCAAGGCGGGTCAGGGGACGTAGCCCAACGGCAGAGGCAGGGCGCTTAAAACGCCTCCAGTGAGGGTTCGAGTCCCTCCGTCCCCACCGCCATCTTCTCCTTGTCCCTCGACCCAGAGCTCCCTTGGCGGCAGGCCAGTTTTCGGTGAGCCCTGTGTATGGGAGAGCCGCATGCACGAGTCCATGCGCGGGCCGGCCACTGGGAAGTCACGCCGGAATCCTCGCCGTAGCCGAGCTGGCGGGCGACCCGGTCTGGTGCTCAGTGCTGAGCTCGTCACGCAGCTTGCGGACCCCACGCGGACGGCCTATTCCTTCGTGGCCGGCGGGCAGCGCTGCGGGGAGGCCCTCCCTGGGGCTTCTCCCGTGATCTTCCTTTCCGAGGTACGGAGCCTCCAAGGAACCCAGAGTGGTTCTCGGTCCCTGCACAGCGAATGGCCACAACGCGCCCGATCAGCCAGGTTCACGATTCCATGAGCTCCGAGTCCCTAAGGGAATGGTATTGGAACTAGGCAGGCCGCAACCATCTTTGCCAAGCGCACCCTCAACAAGGGCATGTTCGAACTCAAATCCCGAGGATACGCCTCGCGTTGCCACCAATGATTGCCTCTTTCTCCCCTGCAGAGAGTCCTGGCAAGTCCCCCACCTTCGACAGCGTGGCGAGCGGGTCGTACCAGGGATAATCGCTGCCGAGCATGACGCGGTCCGCTCCGATACGTCGGATCAGCTGGACGAAGTCGGCCCTGTTAGGGGCGCCCGCGGCACCAAGCCACTCGATGATCTCCGAGAGGTCGAACGAGACGTCCGGGAATGCCTCTGCGAAAGCTGCCGCCTCATGCCAGGCTCCGCCACCGAGATGGGCGAGGACGAGTCGGAGGCGGGGGTGTGCCCTCAGCACCGGAGCGAAGGCCCCGGGGCGTGCGTACTGTCTGGTCCCGGCGTTCGCCCCGCTGTGGGAGAGGACGGTGAGATCCAGCTCGACGCAGGTCTCGTAGACCTCATCCATTCTCGGGTCGTCGGGCTGGAAGCGCTGTAGCACCGGGTGCAGTTTCACGCCCCTCGCGCCCTGATCAGCCATCCGGAACAGCTGCGCGATGTTCTCCGCCGGTGTGAGGACGGTCGGGTCTACGGCTACGAAAGCCGTCAACCCGGAGTGGGTAGCAACCGAGTTGAGCAACCATTCATTGAACTGGAGCATCGCCTCGCCGAGACCGGCTTCGATGGTGCGGCTTGCCTTCGCCCGCTCGCCCTCAGGGGCTGCGGGATCGAGCGCAGCGACGGCTCGCTCGTAGAAGAGGTCCCGGGCAAACAGGTTCACGACGACGGCGTGGCGGAGGGGCCCGTCGTCGCCGCAGAGTGCGGCTACTTCCTCGACCAGGCCGCTTGCGTTGGCGAAGTCGACTCCGTTCTTCGGGCCGTACTCCGCGACGTCGTAGGTCGCGAGTGACCATCTGGCGGCGTCGCGATCGGGGTAGAGGTGGACGTGAACGTCGACGGCGTCGCTCATTCAGGCCTCGGCCTTCGCCATGAGCGTCACTACGTCGAACACCACGGTGGCGGCGGCGAGCGCGGTGATCTCCGCGTGGTCGTATGCCGGCGCGACCTCCACGACGTCCGCAGCGACGAGGGGGAGGCCATCCATACCGCGAAGGAGACGGAGAAGCTCTCTGCTGGTGAGCCCACCCATCTCCGGGGTTCCGGTGCCGGGAGCAAAGGCCGGATCGAGTACGTCGATGTCGACGGAGAGGTAGACCGGAACGTCGCCTACCCTGGCAATCACGGAGGCAACGACCTCCTCGAGCTCCTTCACCTCGAGGTCCGACGCCCGCACGATCTGGAAGCCGAAGCGGGCGTCGTCCTCGAGGTCCTGCCCGCTGTACAGCGGTCCACGGATGCCGATATGGACCGAGTGATCGGGAACGAGCAATCCTTCTTCGAAAGCGCGCCGAAAGACAGTGCCGTGAGTGTAGGGGGCTCCGAAGTAGGTGTCCAGGTGTCGAGGTGCGCGTCGAAGTGAATGAGTGCCACGGGCCCGTGGCGGTCGCTGACGGCGCGGAGGGCGCCGAGCGCCACCGTATGGTCTCCGCCGACGCTGACCAGTCGGGCTCCGCTCCCGACGACCTCTCGCGCAAAGCCGTGAATCTGTCCGAGCGCTTCTTCAATGTCGAACGGCGTCACGGGCACGTCGCCCGCGTCCACGACCTGGACGGACTCGAACGGCGCCAGTGCGAGCTCCTGGTGATAGGCCGGACGCAGGTTTCGCGACGCGGTCCGGACGGCGAGGGGCCCGAAGCGGGCGCCCGGTCGGAACGAGGTGCCACCGTCGAAGGGCACGCCAAGTATCCCGATGTCGTACCTCGCGACCTGTTCGATCGCGGGCAGTCGTACGAAGGTGGATGCACCGGCGAAACGGGGCACGACTGTCCCCGCCACCGGGGCCACGACTGGACCTCCACCCTTGCGGCTGCCTGCACCGCCTGGCGTATCGCTCATGACGTCACCTCACTTCGCAAGTTCAAGCAGTTCCGACGCTTCTGGCTCGTGTCTTGACCCGGCTCACGCCAAGCGCGACGAGCAGTACAACCGCAACAAGCACGAAATCCGCCGACGAGGCAAGGGGGATCCTCCTTGCAGCCACGAACGGCAAGAGGAGGCCGTTCAACATTGCCCCGGACCCGCCCCCCAGTCGGGTCGCTGCGTTCATCACGCCGAACGCGCGGCCCCGGCTCGTGCTGCCAACCGCATGATCGATCTCGCTCGCGTTGAGCCCGTTCAACGGAACGAGGGGGAGCGAGTTGATCGGGAGCACCAGCGCGAAGAGCCACGGAGAGGTGGCAAGGGCAGAGGGGAGCGTCAAGATGGCGAACGCCCCGAAGAGCAGCACCGCACGCACGAGCACCGACATCTGTCGCGCCGGTCGCATGCTGACGGCGACTCCACCGAGGCAGCTCCCGCCGGCGAGAAGCGCCATGAAGAGTCCTGCCGATGACGCTGGCAGCCGGAACTGGGCCATCCGGGCAGGAACGTTCGACTCGACGAGCGCGAAGCCGAAGGACGAGGCGCACGCCATGGCCGACATCAGATACACCTTCCGGGGGAGCCCGGAGCCGCGCTTCTCCACCTCGGGCTTGTGGCGCGGCGGATGTTGTGCCGTGCTCGGCGCGAGCGTGAGCCCTCGTAGAGCGAGGATGCCGGCAAGCTCCGAGGCCGCCATCGCCCAGACGGCAGCGTCTGCATTCCACAGGAAAGCCACGGCCGTGACGGCCAAGGGGCCGACGGCGTAGCCGATCTCGACCATCAGCGACTCGATGTAGTGAGCCTGCGTGCGCTTTCCCTCGGAGACGACTCCGATCATGAGCGAGCGGAAGCCCGCCCAGCTCCCACCCAGGCAGACACCTTCG
>DATGKK010000065.1:0-54821 GCA_035294725.1 Acidimicrobiales bacterium
CGCGGGTCGGGGCGCTACAGTGTTCGGGCCCCGGGATGAGACCCGTGGACCGCTTCGTCGGAGTGGCGGAATAGGCAGACGCGCTAGGTTGAGGGCCTAGTCCTCGCAAGAGGGTGGGGGTTCAAGTCCCCCCTCCGACACCAGGCGTTGCGCCACGCGGCGCCAGGCGTGCCCGCAGGGTGCGGTCCTTGGCCTCCCAGGTAAGCGGCGGGCCTAGTGCCTCGTAGATGGTGTGGCGCTGGACGGCCGTGGCCCGCCCCAGCCGCTCGGCTAGGCGGGCGGCGTCAGCCAGCGCCGAGCGGAACTCCTCGGCCAACAGTCCTGCCGCGTGGGGCGGGGTGGCTTCGCGAAGAGCGGCCGCGCGCTCGGCCCCGGTAGCGCCGGTCGAGGGAGGCGTAGCTCTCGGGCGACAGACCCGCCTCGAACGCCTCGGCCAGCCTGGCCAGCTTGCGGACGATCTCGGACATGCGTGCCTGCGCGGCGGCGATGCGGGCCTGCTCCTCGGGTGTGGGGCCGCAGCGAGCAGCCAGCTCGGCGGCTGTGGCCTGCCGTGCTTCGGAGGCCAGGGCCTCGGCCAGCCACTCGTCCACCAGGCTCACCGGGACAGCCTCGTGCAGGTACACCGAGGACGGGTGCCCGGGGGAGGACTCCAGCCTGGTGGGGCAGCGGTAGTAGGAGTGGGACTGGCGAATTGTGCCTTGCATGACCGTCCGCAGGCCCCGCAGCGGAGGAGCCCCCTGAGCTGGTAGTCACGGTCGCCTTGGTGGGCAGGTCGCACTCCGGCCGGGCGAGCCCTGGCGGCAATCCGGGCCGCTACGACCGCGACCAGCTCCTCGCTCACCAGGGCGGGTTGGGCGATGCCCGTCGTGCGGACCCATTCCTCCTCGTTGGCCCGCCGCTGGTGTGTCGTGTAGCCGGCGGCCACGTCGGGCGGGTCCACCAGAGCCTCGTGGCGGGGCTGGCGACCCCAGACCTGGCGGCCGGTGTAGCGGGGGTTGGTGAGGATGGCCCTGACGGCCGACTCGACCCAGCCCTCCTGGTGTCGGTGGCGGTTGCGGGGCGGGTCATGGGCGGAGGGAGAGGATACGCCCTCCCGGTCCAAGGCCTTGGCGATGCCGGCGCAACTGTCCCCGTCGGCGTAGGGGCGAAGGTGCGGGCGACGACGGGTGCCGCCTCGGGGTCAGGCTCCAGGCGGTGGAGTCACTGGCCGCCGCCGGCCTTGCCCGGGTTGGGGCGGGGACCGGCGTCGGCTAGACGGTAGCCGCAGGGAGGCCGCCCTCCGAGGAAGCGGCCGTCGGTGGGGGCCTTCGGCGCTGCTTCCTGCGGCTTCGGGTAGCGCACCGGCGCCGGTGCGTATGCTACTTGTATGCGGACCAAGGAGCGAGTGACGGTGACGATCCCCAGCGACGTGCTGATCGCTGCGAGGCGCGACGTGCAGTCCGGGGCGGCCACCTCGGTGAGCGCGTGGATCACCGAGGCGGCCGAGGCCAAAGCTCGCAGGGAGAGCCTGAGCGACGTGCTGGCCGACCTCGCCAACGAGACGGGTGGCCCGCTCACCGACGAGGAGCGGCAGTGGGCGAGGCAGCAGTTGACCCGATAGTCCTCGACGCTGGGGCCCTCATCGCCGTCGAGCGGGGCGATCGGGCGGTTATAGCCCTTTGCGCCGAGAGCGCGTTCGTCGTCGTCCCCGCTGGCGTCATCGGTCAGGTGTGGCGCGACGGGGCCCGTCAAGTACGCGTCGGCCGACTCGTGAACGCCACCGGGACGGTTATCGAGCACCTCGATCTCGCGGTCGCCAAGTCTGCCGGCGCCCTGTGCGGTCGAGCAGGGACCTCGGACGTGATCGACGCTACCGTCGTTCTCGGAGCCCGAGCCCACCGCGCTCGGGTGGTCACCAGCGACCGTGCCGATATCGCCCGTCTCGACCCGGCTGTACGTGTGATCGATTGTTGAGCGGCCAGCCAGAGCCGCGTTGGGCGCCGAAGCCGGGGACCGGGGCTCCGGTCGATGAAGCCGTCACGGGCTTCGACCTCCAGGTGTTCCCACCACCGGCTCAGGCGACGCTCGACAACCTTCAAGCTGCCTTCTCCCACACTTGGTCGAGGGAGAAGAAGGCTGTGGAAGAGCGTGCCCCCCTCCGACACCGAACAAGTTCGACTAATGGCTTAAGTATGGAGCCCAGTGGAGGCGTGCCGGGGTGCTCTCCTCGTGTCTCCTCTCGCGATCAACTCGCGGGCATCGGTCAGAGCCTCGAATCTGAGCGCTCCCGCACGCTGACGAACGGCGGAGCGACGGCCGGCAGGTGCGAGGGAATCCGAGGTTGCGAGCTTCGCGCAGGCTGCCCGGTGGTCCCGACAGGTGCCGCCCGGACGAGGCGCCAACCCCGAAGCGGGGGAGCAGTTGCCCGGTCGCCCGGACCGGCGAGCCTCTCCCGGGGCCGGCCCGCAGCTCGCGTCGCCCGCGAGGGGGCGTTGTCCGCCCTACGCCGTTGCGGCGGCGATGGCCCGCCAGACCCGCTCGGGCGTGCAGGGCATGTCGATGTGGGTGACCCCGAGATGGGAGAGGGCGTCGACCACGGCGTTGTGGATCGCCGGCGTCGAGCCGATCGTGCCCGACTCGCCGATCCCCTTCGCCCCGAGGGGATTGCGGGGGCTGTCGGTCTCGGTGTTGGAGACCTCGAAGCTCGGCAGCTCGCTCGCAGCGGGGACGAGGTAGTCCATGAGGGTGGTCGTGAGCGGGTTCCCCTCCTCGTCGTACTGCACCCACTCGTACAGCGCCTGGGCCGCTCCCTGCGCGATGCCGCCGTGCTGCTGGCCGTTCACGAGCAAGGGGTTGAGGATCCTCCCGCAGTCGTCGACGGCGACGTGGCGCTGCATGACCACCCCGCCCGTCTCGGTGTCCACCTCGACGACCGAGACGTGGGCGCCGAAGGGGAAGGTCGAGTTGCCGCCATCGAAGTCGCCCTCGTGGCGGAGAGGACCCGGCTCGAGGCCAGCTGGGAGCCGCTCCGGGTCCCGTGAGGCCGCCGCGAGCTCGGCCCAGGAGATCGGCCGGTCCGGCACGCCGGCCACGTGAAGCCCGTCGCTTCCGACGACGACGTCAGCGGGGCTCGCCTCGAGGAGGTGGGCAGCGATCTGCCGGGCTCGTCCGAGCACCTCGGTCGAAGCCGCGTGCACCGCGTTGCCGGCCGTCTGGAGCGACCGGGAGCCCATAGTGCCGGCCCCCCGCGGCACCGCCGCGGTGTCGGAGTTGACGAGCCGGATCCGCTCCATCGGGATGCCGAGCACGTCGCTCGCGATCATGGCGAAGGCGGTGTGGTGACCTTGACCGTGGACGCTCGTGCCGACCTCCATCGTCGCCGTACCGTCCTCGTGGACTTCGACCGCCCCGTACTCGGTGTGCAGCCCGAGGGGCGCCGTGACCTCGACGTAGGCCGAGACGCCGATCCCGAGCTGCACCCGGTCTCCGGCGGCCCGCCGGCGCGCCTGCTCCTCGCGCAGGGACGCGTACCCCGCCGCCTGGAGTGCGGCATCGAGGGCCTTCGCGTACTCCCCGGAGTCGTAGGCGCCGCCGGTCGTGGTCGTGAGCGGGAAGGCGTCAGGGGCGAGGAAGTTGCGCCGCCGGAGCTCGGCCGGATCGATCGCAAGCTGGTCCGCAGCGACGTCGAGGACTCGCTCGATGAGCTGGGTGGCCTCCGGCCGCCCGGCGCCCCGGTACGCGCCGACCGGCGTCGTGTTGGTCACGACCGCGCTTGCCTGGAAGCGGACCTTCGGGATGTCGTAGACACCGACCGACATGAGCTGGGTGAGAAGGGGCAGCGCGGCACCGATGGCGGGATAGGCGCCGGCGTTCGCGACGACCGTGGCCTCGAGGCCGGTGATCCGGCCCTCACGGGTGAGCCCCAGCTTGGCCGTCATGGAGTAGTCCCGGCCATGCACGAGGGTCACCATGTCCTCCGAGCGGGTCTCGGTCCACTTGACGGGACGGCCGAGCCGCATTGCCGCCGCCGCGGCCACGAGGTACTCGACGTACAGCGCCGCCTTCGGACCGAAGCCCCCGCCAACCCACGGGCAGGCCACGCGCACCGAGCTGGGGTCGAGGCCGAGCGCTCCCGCGATGGCCGGCTGGATCGAGTGCGGAGCCTGGTGCGAGACCCAGCAGGTGATGCCACCCTCCGGCTCGCCCGGCACCATGAGGCAGCCGTTCGGCTCCATCGGTGCCCCGGCGAGCCGCTGGCTCACCATCTGGAGCTCCGCCACCACCTCCGCGGTCTCGAGCGGGTCCTCGTCCCCGCCAAGGGAGGTCCCGAAGCAGACGTTGCTCCCGGCCTCGGGGAAGAGCAGGGGGGCGTCGGAGGCAAGGGCGGCGACCGCCGAGACGACCGCCGGGAGGGGCTCGACGTCGGCCACGACCGCCTCCGCGGCGTCCACCGCCTGGGCAGAGGTCTCGGCGACGACGGCTGCGAGGAGGTCGCCGACGTAGCGGACCCGCTCGCGGGCGAACACCGGCCGGTTGAAGGTGTCCGGGACGAGCGGGAAGCCCTGCACCGGCTGGAGGCCGAGATCGTCTCCCCCGGCGTGGTAGACGGCGAGCACGCCGGGCATGGCCTGCGCCTCCTCCACGTCGACCGAGCGAAGCAGGCCGTGGGCGACGGTGGAGCGGACAAAGACGACGTGCGTCGTGGCGGGCGCCTCGAGGTCGTCGACGTACTTCCCCGCCCCGGTCACCAGTGCCGGGTCCTCCAGTCGAAGCACACGATTGCCCAGGATCGAACCGCTCGGCATCAGCCTCGTCCTCCTCGTCGGCTGGCGAGAACATACCTTGCCCGCTCGAAGCGCTGCCGACACGCCCTTCTCCTCCCGGTGCCGCCGGCGGTGACTAGCGGTCGAGGATGATCCCGCCGCTGCCACCGGCTCTGCGCAGCACGGCCGCCACAGCGGCGACGTCCTCGACCGCGTTGCCGGTGGACTTGTAGACGGTGACGTCGTCGGGCGACAGCCTCCCCGCGACCCCACCGCCGAGCACCTCCCCGAGATCGAGGAGCGCGCCGGGGTCGGTTCCGTGGAGCTCCTCGGCACCTGCCGGCGGCGCCTCGACGACGGTGGCGCGGCTCTCGACCACGACCCGGGCTCTCTCGACGAGCTCGGGCGGGAGCTCCCGCCCGGTGCCGACCGAGCTGACGTGGGCGCCGGGGCCCACCCAGCGGTCCTCGACCACGGGGTGGCGGGCGTCGGTGCAGCAGAACACGACGCCGGCGCCGCGGACGGCCGCCTCGGCGGACTCGACTGCTCGACAGCCTGCTCCGAGGCGCCCGGCCAGGCGGGCGGCCGCGGCGGGGTCCCGGGACCAGAGCCGCGCCTGCATCTCGGGGCGGAGGTGGCGCCACGCGGCGACGTGCGCCTCGGCCTGGACCCCGGCGCCGAGGACGGCGGTTGGGCCGGCGTCCTCGCGGGCGAGCGCGCTGGCCGCGATGGCGGCCGTCATGGCGGTCCGGACGGCGGTGACGTAGGTCCCGTCCATGAGCGCCACCGGCGTCCCGGTTGAAGGGTCGAAGGCGGCCAGCAGCGCCTGATGGGTCGGCACGTTGCTCCCCCCGTTGCCCGGGTAGACCGTGACGAGCTTGGCCGCCATGCCGAGGCCCTCCACGTAGCCGGGCATGGCGGCGAGCAGGCCCGCAGGCGCGACGGCGGCGATCCTCGGGGGGACGGCGGCACGGCCCTCGCTGAGGGCGACGAGCGCCTCGCGGAGGGCGGCTGCGAGCTCGTCGAGATCGAGGAGCCGGCGGACCTCGGACTCGGAGAACCAGCGCAGCTCGGCGTTCACGGGCTTGAGCTCCCGCACGGGGCCACCTGGAACGAAGCGGCGCTCGTGCCGTCGAACCCACGGCCGGCGGCGGCGGCGCCTTCGAGCACGCCCGAGGCTACCTTGCCCAGCCCGCTGTCCAGGGCTCGCCGGGTAGAAACGGACCATGACCAGAAGACGCCTCCCACGCTGGTCCGAGCTCGCCCCGCTGCTGCGG
This sequence comes from Acidimicrobiales bacterium, assembly GCA_035294725.1. Lineage (GTDB taxonomy): Bacteria > Actinomycetota > Acidimicrobiia > Acidimicrobiales > Bog-793 > DATGKK01. The sequence continues at coordinate 6,020 of DATGKK010000065.1, forward strand.
CCGCGCCGGCCGGCGCTCAGCCCGACGGGCCGGAGGCTCGCCGGAGTCGCCTCCATCTCGGACCTGCGCGAGGCGGCGAAGCGGAGAGCGCCGAGGGGGGTCTTCGACTACACCGACGGCGCCGCAGCAGACGAGGTGACCCTCCGCAGGATGCGCGAGGCCTGGGGGCGGGTCGAGTTCCGGCCGAACGTGCTACGCGACGTCTCGGCGATCGACACCTCGGCCGAGCTGCTCGGGGCGAGGTCCGCCCTGCCGCTCGCCTTCGCGCCGACCGGGTTCACACGGATGATGCACACCGAGGGCGAGGGCGCCGTTGGCCGCGTGGCAGGACGGGTCGGCATCCCCTATGCCCTCTCGACGGTCGGGACGACCTCGATCGAGCGCCTGCGCGAGGAGGCACCGGGCACGCGGCTGTGGTTCCAGCTGTACTTGTGGCGCGACCGTGCGGCGAGCCGGGACTTCGTCGAGCGCGCGGCCGCGGCCGGCTACGAGGCGATCGTCCTCACGGTCGACACGCCGCTGTCGGGACCGAGGCTTCGCGACACCCGCAACGGGCTCACGATCCCGCCCACGCTCACGGTCCGGACCTTCCTCGACGGAGCCCGCAAGCTCGGGTGGTGGTTCGACCTGCTCACGACCGAGCCGCTCAGCTTCGCCTCCCTCTCCTACTTCGGGGGCGAGCCGGCGCAGCTCGTCTCGAAGATGTTCGACCCCGCGGCGACGATCGCCGACGTGGAGTGGCTGCGCGAGGTCTGGAAGGGCCCGCTCGTCGTGAAGGGCGTGCAGAAGGAGGCCGACGCACAGGCGGTGGTCGACGCCGGTGCCGACGCCGTCGTCATCTCGAACCACGGCGGCCGCCAGCTCGACCGGGCGGGCCTGCCGCTCGAGCTGCTGCCGTCGATCCTCGAGGCGGTCGGAGGGAGGGCCGAGGTGTACCTCGACGGCGGCATCCTCTCCGGCGCCGACGTGGTGGCCGCCGTGGCGATGGGTGCGACGGGCTGCCTCGTCGGCCGGGCCTACCTCTACGGGCTGATGGCAGGCGGAGAGAGGGGGGTCGAGAAGGCGGCCGAGCTCCTCGCCGGCGAGGTGCGCACGACGATGGCGCTTCTCGGGGCGAGGTCCGTGGCCGAGCTCTCCCCGGAGATGGTCCGCCTCCGTCCCGCATGACGGGCGCTCCTGCGCGGCCGGGCGGCGCCGGTGGGAGGCGGTAGCGTCGCCTCCGCCCCGGGCATCGGGCCGGCGCCGACGGCCTGTGACGGTAGGTGTGGGGAGACAGGAGGTAGGACGAGGTGACGAGGACGCTGTTTCACTCGGGGATGGTCTTCGACGGGACGGGGGCCCCGCCGGCCGAGGCCGACGTCGTCGTCGAGGACGGTCGCATCCTCGAGGTCGGGCGCGGGCTCGACGGCGACGAGGTCGTCGAGCTCGGAGGGAGGAACCTCCTTCCCGGTCTGTTCGACTGCCACGTCCACTTCACCTTCAGCGGCGACCTCGACACGCTGCGCTCGGTGATGCGGCCGTTCTCCCTGCGGTATTTCGAGGCGGTGGCGAACATGGAGGCGACGCTGCGCACCGGCATCACCTCGGTCCGCGAGGCGGGAGGCTCCGACCTCGGTGTCAAGACGGCAGTCGAACGCGGCCTTGCCCGCGGGCCGCGCATGCAGATCTCGATCATCATGCTCAGCCAGACCGGCGGGCACGGCGACCGGCACCTGCCGTCGGGGGGCTGCCTCGGGTGGACCCACGAGTACCCCGGGAACCCTCCGGCGATCGTGGACGGCCCCGAGGAGATGCGCCGGCGGGTGCGGGAGCTCGTGAGGGAGGGCGCCGACGTGATCAAGGTGGCGACCTCTGGCGGCGTCCTCTCGCCCCGGGACGAGCCGCGCCACGCCCACTTCCGGGACGAGGAGCTCTCGGTGCTCGTGGCCGAGGCGAGCGCGGCGGGTCGTTACGTCATGGCCCATGCCCAGGCGACCGACGGCATCAAGGCCGCCGTGCGCAACGGCATCCGCTCGATCGAGCACGGGATCTACCTCGACGACGAGGCGATCTCGATGATGCTCGAGCGGGGCACCTGGCTCGTGCCCACCCTCGTCGCGCCCCGCGCCGTCATCGCGGCGGCGGAGGCGGGCAACCGGATGGAGGAGGCGGTCGTGCGCAAGGCGCACGAGGTGATCGAGGCCCACACCGACTCGTTCCGCCGTGCCGTGGACGCGGGGGTGAAGGTGGCAATGGGGACCGACAGCGGCGTCGGCCCGCACGGGAGGAACCTCGAAGAGCTCGGCCTCATGGTCGAGAACAGCGCCATGTCACCCATCGAGGCGTTCGTCGCCACGACCTCGAGCGCCGCCTCGCTCTGCGGGGTCATCGACGAGCGTGGGACGATCGAGCCAGGCAAGTTGGCGGACCTCACCGTGATCGACGGCGACCTCGAGGACCTCGGCAAGCTGGCCGAGCGGGTCTCCGGCGTCTGGAAGGGCGGCACCCGGGTCGTGTGAGCTGGCAGCCGCTCGGGGCGCGCCGCTGGCTTCGGGGGCGAGCGCGGTCCGGAGGGCAACCCGGCCCCGCAGCAGGAGCAGGGTGCCGACGAGCGTGGCGGCGAGGAGCGCGAACGGCACGGCGTCGCTCGTCGCCTGCGCGAGCGAGCCGCTCCCGCCCGCGGCGACCGCCTGGCCCCCTGCCCAGGCGAGGTTCGAGAGCCCGAAGCCGAGCCCGAGGTCGAGCGAGCGGCGCTCGGAGCCGTCGCTGATCATCGCCGCCGCCGGCACGAACAGGGTGCTGAAGGCGGGCATGGCGGCGACGACGGCGGCGACGAGGAGCCCCGCCGGGGCGAGCCAGGGCAGCACGAGGGCGAAGCCGGCGCCGAAGGCGACGGACCATCGCACGGGAGCGAGGCGGCCGTGCCGGTCCGCCAGCCGCCCGACGACCGGCGCGAGCACCCCCTCGACGGCGGCGGCGGCGAGCCATGTCGCCCCGATGACGACGGCGCTCGCGCCAAGCGCGCTCAAGCGCAGCGGCACGAGGACGTTCACGACGCCCATGGCGAGGCCGGCGAGCGCCGTCAGCCACATGCCGGCGAGCAGCGACGGGTCGCGTAACGCACCGAGACCCGTTCGCAGGCGAGAGAGCTCGCGCCCGGCTGGCGAGGGGACGAGGAAGGTGCCGACGACGAGGAGGGCGGCTGCCGCCGTGGCACCGGAGAAGACCGGCGCCGCGCCGACGCGGCTCGCAAGGGTGCCGACGAGCGGGCCGCAGAGCGAGCCGCCGACGGCGGCGGAGAAGGCGACACCGAGCATGGCGGCACGGCGCTCCGGCGGTGCCGCCCCCGCCAGCCAGGCGAGCCCGCCGGCCCAGGTGCACGCACCCCCGAGCCCCTGGAGGAAGCGGGCGAGGTCGAGCGAGGCGGCCGAGTGCGAGAGGCCGAAGGCGAAGGTGGCGACGCTCATGAGGCAAAGGCCAGTGATGACGGCGGTCCGCGTGCCGGCCCGGCTCGCGAGGAGGCCCCCCGGGATGGCGCCGAGGAGCGTGCCGGCCGCGTAGGCGGCGACGAGCAGGCCCGCCCCTGACTTGCCGAGGTGGAGGGTGCGGGCGTACTGCGGCAGCAGCGGGGTGATCGCCGTGTAGAAGACCGTGTCGACGAAGACGACGGCCGAGACGAGCACGAGGAGGGGGCCGAAGCGACGCCCGCCGGCGACCGGCGGTGTCGTGCAGTCCGGCACGCCTCCAGTATCGCGGTCTCGGAGGTACCTTCGTTCCGTGCCCGAGCCCCACCCGACCCCTGAGCCGAGCTTCTCACCCGCCGCCGCCGGCGCCCCGGAGGGCGCGCCTGCCGGCCGGGACCCGACCGGGGGGGCCCGCCCGGTCGACGACCTCGTCTCGGCCCGCCACGCCGTCGAGACGGCGGCCGGGCGCCTCGCCTACACCTCCACCGCCGGCCGGGTGGTGCTCGCTGAGGAGGTGCTCGAGGACGGCGTCTTCCGGGGTGCGCGCCCCAAGGCGGAGATGTTCGTGGTCTCCTACGTCGCCGACGCTGCACCCGCCTCCCGGCCGGTGACGTTCGCCTTCAACGGAGGACCCGGCTCGTCGAGCGTCTGGCTCCACCTCGGGCTCCTCGGGCCGCGCCGCGTCGTGATGGGCGACGCGGGCGACCTCGCGCCCCCGCCCTACGGGCTCGCCGACAACGCAGAGACGCTGCTCGCCCACTCGGACCTCGTGTTCATCGACCCCGTGTCGACGGGGTACTCCCGCGTCGTCGAGGGTGACAAGCCCTCGGAGTACCACGGCTACCGGCGCGACCTCGAGTCGGTCGGCGAGATCATCAGGCTCTGGCTCTCCCGGAACCGGCGCTGGCTCTCGCCGAAGTACCTCATCGGGGAGTCCTACGGCACGACCCGGGCAGGTGGCCTCGCCGAGCACCTCCAGAGCCGGTACGGCCTCGAGCTGAACGGCGTCATGCTCATCTCGTCGGTCCTCGACTTCGCGACCGGTGCCGACGAGGGGGAGGGCAACGACCTCGCCTACGTGCTCTCGCTCCCCACGTTCGCCTGCATCGCGCACTACCACGGCCTTCACGGGGACCGCCGCCTCGACGAGGTGAGGAGCGAGGCCGAGCAGTTCGCGCTCGGCGAGTACTCACGCGCCCTTTTGCACGGACACCGCATGGGCGACGGAGAGCTCGGCCAGGTCGCCGAGCGGCTCGCACACCTCACCGGGCTCGACCGGGAGTGGGTGGAGCGGGCGGAGCTGCGGATCGAGTCGCACCGCTTCTTCCGCGAGCTGCTGCGCACCCGGCGTCTCGTCGTCGGCCGGCTCGACGCCCGGTTCACCGGCTACGAGGCCGACGCGGTGGGGGAGCGGCCGACGGTCGACCCGAGCTACTCGGCGATCCACGGCCCGTACACGGCGGCGTTCAACCAGTACGTGAGAGAGGAGCTGGGCTACGAGAACGACCTCCCCTACGAGATCCTCACCGACCGGGTGAGGCCCTGGTCGTACAAGGAGTACGAGAACCGCTACGTCAACGTGGCCGATCGGCTCGCGGCCGCCATGAGAGCCAACCCGCACCTCAGGGTGCACGTCGCGGCCGGCTACTACGACGGCGCGACGCCGTACTTCGCGGCCGAGCACACCGTGAACCACCTGCGGCTCCCGCCGGAGCTGCGGGCGAACGTCTCGTTCCACCACTACGAGGCGGGCCACATGATGTACGTCCACGAGGAGAGCCGGCTCCGCCAGAGCCGGGACCTCGCCGAGTTCGTCCGGCCGTGACCGCAGGCGGCGGGAAGGCAGCCTCAGGCCGGCCCGGCGAGGCCGTGCTTGGCCCGTAGCAGGCTCTCGTCGGCGGCCGCAAGGAGCGAGGCGGCGTCGCCGGCGTCTCGTGGGTAGATGGCGCGGCCGACCGTGACCGAGATCGTGACGGCGGCGCCGGCGATCACGACGGGCGAGCGCATCGACTGGAGGATGCGCCGGGTGATCGTGTCGGCGACGAGGTCACCGGAGCTGCGCGGGGTCCCGCCCTCCGGGTCGGCGAGAGCGGCCTCGCGGCCACCGTCGGGCTCGATGTCGGTGAGGAGCATGAGGTAGTCATCCGCGCCGCGGCGGGCCACGAGGTCGCTCGCGCGGGCGCTCTGGCTGAGCCGCGAGGCGATGATCCGGAGCACGTCGTCCCCGGCACGGCGCCCGTGGGTCTCGTTCACCTCCTGGAAGTGGTCGAGGTCGACCGCGAGCAGGACGACCTCGGTGCCCTGGCGTCGCGCCCGGGCGAGGGCCTGGTCGAGGCTCTGCTCGAGCAGCACCCGGCCGGGCAGCCCCGTAAGCGGGTCGTGGGAGGTGGCGAGCGCGGCCGCCTCGTCGAGGTGCCGGAGCTCCGTGACGTCCTCGAGCACCGACTGGACCGCGTAGGGGCGACCCTCGTAGTGGACGACCCTCGAGGCGTCCGACACGACGATCTCCCGGCCGCTCGCCGTCGTCATCCGGTACTCGGTCCGCAGCGACTCGCCGCGAGCCGCGGCGGCGTGCTGGGCATCGAGCACGCGGTCGCGGTCGTCGGGGTGGAGATGCTGCTCCCACCAGTGCTCGCGGAGCCACTCCTCCTGGGTGGCCCCGAAGACCTCGGTCACGGCTGCGCTCACAAAGGGCGGGTCGGGGTTCCCCGGGAGAGGCTCGGTCCACACGACGCCCGGGATCTGGTCGAGGAGCGCGCGGTGGCGGGCCTCGGCAGCGCGCAGCTGCTCCTCGAGCCGGTGCGGCGCCGAGACGTCGGAGATCACCCCGAACACGGCCGTCTCGCCCGTCACGGGATCCGCCAGCATGAGGCACTCGTCGCGCACGTCGACCACCTCACCGGTGTCGGGCCTCACGATCCGGTACTCCTGCACGAGGGCGCCGCCGCGCTTCAGCCACTCCTCGTACTGCCAGCTCGCCGTCGGCCAGTCGTCGGCGTGCATGACGCGCCGGCGGGAGTCCTCGCCGGCGGTCCACTCGGCTCTCGAGAGCCCGAGGACGGTCTCGACCTGCGGGCTCACCCACAGCGAGCTCCGGGGCTCGCGGCCGGGGACGCCCGGCCGGTCGACGTAGAGCACCTGGGGCAGCCGCTCGACGAGCAGCTCGAGCCGGCGCAGCTGCGCGAGGAGCTGGCGCGCGGGGCTGCCGCCCCCGCCGGCGGGCTCATCGGGAGGGTCGTCCTGCACTGCCTGCAGGGCCGCCATCAAAGGTCGGGCGACGTCGCTCCGGAACGTAGACGTACTACCAGCGTAGGCCCTTCTCGAAGGGGGTCGCGCCAGCGCCTCGCCGGTGCGCCTCGCCCGCCCTTTGGCGCCGGAGCAAGGGTCCGCCGGCCCCGGCTCGGGTGCCCTTACGACCGGGAGGCGAGGGCGTGGCTCCGGGCACAGTCCGGGCAGAGTCCCCGGTAGGTGACCTCGACCCCGGTGAGGACGAAGCCCTCGCCCACTCCGCTCTCGGCAAGAGGTGGGGGGTCCGAGCGCGGCACGTCCTTGATGGCGTGGCAGCGCTCGCAGACGAGGTGGTCGTGGCCCCCGGCAATGTTGGGGTCGTAGCGCTTGGGGCCGTCGACGACGTCGACGACGACGAGCTCGCCCATCGCCACGAGCTCGTTCAAGGTGTTGTAGACGGTCGCCCTGCTGATCTCGGGCACACGAGCCCGGGCGAGGTCGAGGACCTCCTCGGCGGTGAGGTGGACGTGATCTCCGGCGAGCACCTCGGCCACGGCCCGCCGCTGGGGGCTGAGCCGCCACTGCCGGCCGCGGAGCCGGGCGAGCAGATCCGGCGAGGTCATCACTCGAGAGTATCCCTTGACGTGGTCGGTGTCTGGTATTAGAAACTATCTAACTTCAGAAGGCGCACAAGACACTACCTTCCGGACCCAACAGGAGGTCAACAGGATGCCCGAGAGCGATCGCCCGGCCAGCAGGGCTGACCGGCCCACGACCATCGCCGACTGGTGGCCGAACCGACTGGACGTGAACGTGCTCCACCAGCACCCGGTCCAGTCCAATCCACTCGGAGCGGACTTCGACTACGCAAAGGAGCTGGAGGGGCTCGACGTCGAGGCCCTGCGGCGGGACCTCATCGAGCTGATGACCAACTCGCAGGAGTGGTGGCCGGCCGACTACGGCAACTACGGGCCGCTGTTCATCCGCATGGCGTGGCACGCGGCCGGCACGTACCGCATCACCGACGGCCGGGGCGGGGCCGGCACCGGGGCCCAGCGCTTCGCCCCTCTCAACAGCTGGCCTGACAACGCGAGCCTGGACAAGGCGCGCCGGCTCCTGTGGCCGATCAAGAAGAAGTACGGCCGGAAGATCTCCTGGGCCGACCTCATCGTCTTCGCCGGCAACTGCGCCTACGAGGCGATGGGCTTCCGCACGCTCGGGTTCGCCTTCGGCCGACCGGACATCTGGGAGCCCGACGAGATCGACTGGGGCGAGGAGCACGAGTGGCTCGGCGACGAGCGCCACGAGAGCGACGGGGAGATGGTCGGCCCCTACGCCGCCGACCACATGGGGCTGATCTACGTCAACCCCGAGGGCCCGGGCGGCAACCCGGACCCGCTGCTCGCCGCGAAGTACATCCGGCAGAGCTTCGCCCGCATGGCGATGAACGACGAGGAGACCCTCGCGCTCATCGTCGGCGGCCACACCTTCGGCAAGACGCACGGCGCCGTGCCGTCCGAGTACATCGGCCCCGAGCCCGAAGCCGCCCCCCTCGAGGACCAGGGGCTCGGGTGGAAGAACCGGGCCGGCACCGGCAAGGGCGCCGACGCCTGGACGAGCGGCCTCGAGGGCGCCTGGACCAACAACCCGACGGTCTGGGACAACGGCTTCCTCGACAACTTGTTCAACTACGACTGGGAGCTCACGACGAGCCCTGCGGGGGCCAAGCAGTGGACGCCGAGGAACCCCGAGGCGCAGGGCACCGTCCCCGACGCCCACGACCCGAGCAAGCGGCACGCCCCGATGATGCTCACGACCGACCTCGCCTTGAAGGTCGACCCCATCTACGAGCCGATCGCGCGGAGGTTCCACGAGCACCCCGAGGAGCTCGCCGAGGCGTTCGCGAAGGCGTGGTACAAGCTGCTCCACCGGGACATGGGGCCCGTCTCGCGCCTCAAGGGGCCGCTCGTGCCCGAGCCGCAGCTGTGGCAGGACCCGGTTCCTCCCGTCGACCACGAGCTCGTCTCCGAGGCTGACGTCGCCTCGCTGAAGGAGAAGATCCTCGCCTCCGGCCTGTCCACCTCCGAGCTCGTGCTCACTGCGTGGGCGGCGGCGTCGAGCTTCCGCGGCACCGACAAGCGCGGCGGCGCGAACGGCGCCCGGATCCGCCTCGAGCCCCAGAGGAGCTGGGAGGCGAACGACCCGGCGCTCCTGGCCAAGGTGCTCCCGGTCCTCGCGCAGATCCAGGCCGAGTTCAACGGCTCCCAGTCGGGTGGCAAGGCCGTCTCTCTCGCCGACCTCATCGTCCTCGGCGGCTGCGCGGCCGTCGAGGCGGCCGCCCGCCGTGCCGGCCACGACGTGACCGTCCCCTTCGCACCCGGCCGGACCGACGCCTCGCAGGAGCAGACCGACGTCGAGTCCTTCGCCGTGCTCGAGCCCCGGGCCGACGGCTTCCGCAACTACCTGCGGGCCGGGGAGAAGCTGCCGCCCGAGAAGCTGCTCGTCGAGCGGGCCGCCCTGCTCGACCTGACCGCTCCCGAGATGACGGTCCTCGTCGGCGGGATGCGGGCGCTCGGCGCCAACTTCGGCCAGAGCCGGCACGGGGTCCTCACGGACCGTCCCGGAGCCCTCACGAACGACTTCTTCGTCAACCTCCTCGACATGTCGACCGAGTGGAAGCCCTCGGCCACGGCCGAGCACGTCTACGAGGGCCGGGACAGGGCGACGGGCGAGGTGAGATGGACCGGCACCGCCGTCGACCTCGTCTTCGGAGCCCACTCCCAGCTCCGTGCCATCGCCGAGGTCTACGGGAGCGACGACGCCGCCGGGAAGTTCGTGGCCGACTTCGTCGCCGCCTGGAACAAGGTGATGAACCTCGACCGGTTCGACCTCGCCTGAGGCCCGAGCCGGCCTCAGGCGGTAGCCGGCGAGCGTTCGCCGGCGGCCGGCAGCGGGCACCGAGCCGAGCCGGCCGCCGGCGGGCGCGTCAGGTGGCGAGCGGCAGGTCGAGGGTGAGCGCCCGCTGCCAGTCGTCGTCGACGTGGACGACCTGGCGGCCGGCCCGGTCGAGGATCGAGGCCGAGATGGAGGCCCGGAAGCCGCTCGCGCAGTGCACCCAGACCTCGCCGGGCGGGACCTCGCCGATCCGCTCCTCGAGCTCCCAGAAGGGGATGTGCACGGCCGCGGCGAGGTGCGCCTGGTCCCACTCGTCGGGCCGGCGGACGTCGAGCACGACGACGCCCTCCTTTCCGAGGACCGGGCCGAGCTGTTCGAAGGTCACGACCGGGTAGCTCGAGGTCTTGCCCGCCGCGAGCTCGTCGGTGGTGCCCGTGGCGGCACCGGCGAGCTCGTCGATGCCGATCCTCGACAGCTCGAGCTGCGCCGCGGCCACCTCGTCGGAGCTGTCCCCGATGAGGGTGAGCGGCGTCTCCCAGGGCCTGGTCCAGCCGAGGAAGGTGGCGAAGCTCGGGCCGAGCTCGACCGAGATGGTCCCCGCGATGTGGTGGCGGGCGAAGGCGCGGCGCCGGCGCAGGTCCACGACCCACTCGCCGGCGTCGATCCGCTCCCGGAGCGCGGCGGCATCGAGGGGCCGTGGCCGTGCCGCCGGAGCCGGCGGGGCGCCGCGGCGGTTCGCGGGGCCCATCTGGGCGTAGTAGCGGGGGTAGGCGCCGAGCCCGGCGAGGAGGCGCTCGACGAAGGCGTCCTCGTCCTCGATCGTGAGGGCCAGGTTCGCCTCCCGCTGGTCGGCGATCGTCGACGAGTCGCCGCTCGTCGGCGTGGCCGAGCAGAAGCTGCCGAAGCCGTGCGTCGGCAGCACCGCCGCCTCGTCCGGGAGCTCGGCCGCGAGCCGGCGGACGGAGCGGTACTGCGCCCGCGTGAGCTCGTCGGTGAGCTCCTCGCTCACGAGGTCGGTGCGCCCGACGGCCCCGAAGAGCATCGAGCCGCCCGTGAACACGGCCACGATCGGGCCTCCCTGCTCTCCCACGGCGTAGGCCATGTGGTGCGGGGTGTGGCCCGGGGTGGCGAGCGCGGTGATCTCGAGCCGCCCCGTCGCGAAGCGGTCGCCGTCTTTGGCCGGCGCCCGCGCGAACTCGACCTCGGCCGCGGCCGGCACCACGTAGGTGGCGCCGGTGCGCTCGGCGAGCGCCAGCCCGCCGCTCACGTAGTCGTTGTGCAGGTGGGTCTCGAGGACGTGGGTGATCCGCACCCCGGCCGCGTCGGCGGCCTCGAGAAAGCGGTCGATATCCCGCTGCGGGTCGACGACGACGGCCACCTCGCCGTCGTGGGCGAGGTAGCTGCGGTCGCCGAGGCTCGGGGTCTCGATCGTGAGGACATCGACCATGGGTGTGCGGTTCCTTCCAGGGATGTGGCGAGCCGTGCTCGCGAGGCGCCGGGCTTCTCGGTCGGGCAGGTTGACGGGGTGGCGGGGCAGTGGGTGCTCAGGCGAGGCCCTTCAGCATGAGGTGCCAGTACATGAAGGGCAGGCCGTACCGCTTGAGGAGCCACATGTCGTAGCGCTCCTTCTGGGTGTTGATGAGCGGCAGGGTCGGGTGCGGCTTCATCGTGTAGTCGAACTCGGCGAGCAGCATCTTGTTGCGGGCCGTGGTGAGCGGGCAGGAGGCGTAGCCGTCGTAGCGGGCCGTCGGCTCCTTGCCCGCCATCACCGCCCGGAGGTTCTCCACGACGACCGGGACCTGCTTGCGCACCGCGGCGCCGGTCTTCGAGTTGGGGGAGGAGCCGGCGTCGCCGAGGCTGAACACCTCGGGGTAGCGGGTGTGGCGCATCGTCTCCTTGTCGATCTCGACGTAGCCGCCGGGGTTGTCGGCGGCCGCGAGGGGGCCGGTCTTGATCCACGCCGGCGCGCTCTGGGGCGGGACCAGGTGGGCGACGTCGTAGCCGATGGTGAACTTGCGGTCGCCGCCGGCGGAGCGGTCGGTCACCACGAGCTCCCTCTGCTCGGGGTTCACCTCCGTCACCTCGTGCTGGAGGAGCACCTCGATCCCGTACCGGGCGGCGACGCCCTCGAGCACCTTCGAGAACTCGGGCACCCCGAACATCGCCGGCGTGGGCAGCACGAGCACGACCCGGATGTCCTTCAGCACCTTTTGCATCTGCCACCAGTGAGCGGCGAGATAGGCGATCTTCTGCGGGGCTCCGGCGCACTTGATCGGTCCGGACGGCATCGTGAACACCGCCGTCCCGTGCCGCAGCGGCCGGATGAACTCCCAGGTCTTCGGGGCCAGCTCGACGCTGTAGTTGCTCGACACCCCGTCCCGGCCGAGGGTCTCGGCGGAGCCCGGGAGCCGGTCCCAGTCAAGAGCGAGTCCGGGGCAGACGACGAGGAAGTCGTAGCCGATGCTGCCGCTCCCGGCGGTGGCGACCGTCTTCGCGTCAGGGTCGATCTCGACGGCACGGTCCTTCACCCAGGTGACGCCGCTCGGCATCACGGCGGCCTCCGGCCGGGCCGACTTGCCGACCGGTGCCCTCCCTCCGCCGACGAGGGTCCACAGCGGCTGGTAGTAGTGGACCTCCGAGGGCTCGATCACCGCCACGTCGCTCTCGCCCGCCCGCCGCAGGCGGGCGGCTACGGAGATGCCGGCGCTCCCTCCTCCGACGATCACGATCCGGTGGTGCGGGTGGGAAGCAGCCATGGGTCCCCCGATCAACGACGCTCGATGTTGGCCGTGTGCAAGTACGGACATTCAAGTACGGACAATCCGTCGTGTCAATGGTCGAGAGCGGCCATACTTGAGCGGTGACCGCCCGCCCGCAGACGCCCGTCGGCGAGGGACCCCTGTGGGCGCAGGTCCTCGACGACCTGCGCCGCCGCCTTGGAGCCGGGGAGTTCGCCGACCGCTTCCCCGGCGACGCCGAGCTCGTCGAGCACTACAAGGTGAGCCGCCACACCGCACGAGAGGCGGTGCGGCACCTGCAGGCCGACGGGCTGCTCGAGCGGCGCCGGGGCCAGGGCTCGTTCCTTACCAAGCCCGCGATCGAGCAGCCCCTCGGGACGCTCTACAGCCTCTACCGGTCGATCGAGGACACCGGCGCAGTCCAGCGCAGCGTCGTGCGCTACCTCGAACAGCGCCACGACGACAAGGCCGCCGCCATGCTCGGGTGCCCCGGAGAGCCGCTCGTCTACCTCGAACGGGTGCGGCTCTCGGACGGCGAGCCCATCGCCCTCGACTGCTCGTGGCTGCCGGCCAGCTCCTGTGGCGGGCTCCTCGAGCTCGACTTCACCCACGCCGCGCTCTACGAGCAGCTCGCCGAGCGCTGCGGGATCCGGCTCACGAGCGGTTGGGAGCGGATACGGCCCGTGCTGCCCGACCGCACCCAGCGGAGCCTGCTCGGCCTCGACGCGCGCCAGCCGGCCTTTGCCATCGAGCGGCTCGCGAACAGCGACGCCGGCCCGGTCGAGTGGCGACATGGCGTCATACGGGCCGACCGCTTCTCGTTCGTGGCGCGGTGGGCGACGACCTCGAGGGTCGACACCGGCTTCGAGCGGACCGAGGGGAGCGCCTGAGCGGGTCGGCCCGAGGACCGCGCTCAGCCGGGGGAGGCGTCGATATGTCCGGACATGAGAGCCCGCCGTCGCGTGCTCAGCGGGGCAGCTCCCGGCGGGAGAGGTGTCGATGTCCGTGGAGGGCCGTGACGATGAGGGCCGAGCCGCCCACCGCGATGACGAGACGGAGAAGGAAGCCCACGCCGAGGGCCACACCGACCACGCCGCCGATGAAGGAGCCGGCGATGCCGACGAGCAGGGTCGAGCCGAGGCCCATGCGGGCATGGCCGGGAGCGAAGAGCCGCCCGAGGGCGCCGATCACGAGGCCGCCGAGGAGCCAGGCGAGGAGGAGGCCGATCACCATGGCCCAAGCGTAGGCCCGCTTGGTCCGGCCGAGCCGTCACCCGCGTGCCGGCAACCGCACTGTTGGAGCGCTCCGCTCAGGGGGTCGACGGCTCGCCGAGAAGGCGGTGGAGCAGCTCGTCCTGGGCGAGGAGGTGCTGCTGGAGCTCGACCACCTCGTGCAAGAGGGCGTCGGCGTCGTTGTAGGTCGCCTCGGCGCGCTTGTCGGCGGCGAGGGCGAGGACGTTCTGCCCGACGATGATCACCGAGAGCAGGACCAACTGGAGGAAGGTCTGCGAGATCCAGGAGACGATCGTGACGGGGTTGTGGGACTCGATGGCGGCCGGGAGGCTCACGACGGCGAGGGCGGCGAAGGCGTAGGCGCACCACATCGTGCCCACCCCGCTCGTCACCTTCACGGCGAGCCAGGAGTTGAACCGGGTGACGGCGTTGCCCTTTGGCAGCTGCTCGCTCACTTTGACCGGCCGGGCGGCATGCTCCAGCTTCTCCTTGGTGCGGTGGTGGGGGACGTAGTGGTAGAGGGAATGGGTCGTCACCGGCCGTGCCTCCTCGTGTGCGGGCAAGTGCCGCGACTCTCGCGCGTCCGCCCGCGCCCTGCTCGCGAGGCGAGGAGGCGCCCGGGAGGTGGCGTGGCCGCGGAGCGGGGCCCGAGCGGTCTCTCGGGAGCGCCGGGCAGGTGCCAAGATCGGGCCCGGCCGCAATAGGGCCTGCTGCGAGGAGCAACCGATGGACGAGCGCGATCCCCTGGACCAGGCGAGGGCGGTGGCACCGGCCGAGCCGGGGACGGACCACCCCGGCCCCGGGACCCCCTGGCCCCGGCCCGTTCCGCTCGTCGGCGACCCGACCTCGGCGGCCGAGCGCGCGGCAGATCCCGCAGGGTGGTCGTTCGACGCCGCGACCGTGGCGGCCCTGCACGCCGTGCTCGCGGCCCGGCGTGACGTCCGGCGCTTCAGGGCCGACCCCGTGCCCGCCGGCCTGCTCGCCGAGGTGTTGGCCGCCGGCCACGAGGCCCCCTCGGTCGGGCACTCCCAGCCGTGGCGCTTCGTCGTCGTGCGGGAGCAGGCGACCCGGGACCGGGCCGCCGCCATGGCCGACCGGGAGCGGCTCCGCCAGGCCGAGCTGATGACCGAGGAGCGCCGGGCGCGGCTTCTCGACCTCCAGCTCGACGGCATCCGGGAGGCGCCCGTCGGGATCGTGGTGTGCTGCGACCGGAGGGCGCCCGCGGCCGGGGTGCTCGGGCGGGCCAGCTTCGCCGACGCCGACCTTTGGAGCTGCGCCTGCGCGATCGAGAACATATGGCTCGCCGCCAGGGCCGTCGGGCTCGGGCTCGGCTGGGTGACGCTCTTCCCACCCGAGGAGCTGGCGGGCCTGCTCGGCCTCCCCGAAGGGGTCGAGACCCTCGGCTGGCTGTGTGTCGGCTGGCCGGACGAGCGGCCGCCGAGCCCTGGGCTCGAGCGGCACGGCTGGTCGGAGCGGCTGCCGCTCGAGGAGGTGGTCCTCTACGAGCGGTGGCCCGCCGGCGGCGGGCCGGCTGCTCCCGTGTCCCACCTCGCCGGCCCCGAGCCGGCGGCAGTGGTCGCGGGGCGGGACGAGGGAGACCACCGGCTCACCGTGCCGGGCTCCCTCGGCGTGCTCGATCTCGCCGTGAACCGGGTGCTCGCCCTGCGCCCGCAGCCCCCGGCCTCCGGCGTGCTCGTCCTCGCGGCCGGCGACCATCCGGTGACCCGCCACGGCGTGTCGGCCTTCGCCCCGTCGGTCACGGCCGAGATCCTGGCCGCGAGCCGGGCCGGGGTCTCGCTCGGCGCCGTCACGGCGCGCGAGGCAGGGCTCTCGCTCGAGGTGGTCCACGCCCTCGCCAGCCGCCCGGCGGGGGATCTCGTCACCGCCGATGGGCTCGATCCCCTCGACGTCGAGGCGCTCCTCGGGGCGGGGAGCGAGCTCGGACGCCGCCTCGGCAGCGCCGGGCTGGTCTGCCTCGGCGAGGTGGGGATCGGCAACACGACGGTGGCGGCCGCCCTCGCGGCCGCCCTTGCCGGGATGGAGCCGGCGGAGGCCGTCGGCCTCGGGGCGGGGGCGGACTCGGCGATGGTGCGGCGGAAGCGGGAGGTGGTGGCGGCCGCGCTCGAGCGGGCCCGGGCCGCCCACGGAACGTCGCTCGGGCGCCCGGAGGTGGCGCTCGGCGCTCTCGGGGGGCCGGAGGTCGCCCTCCTCGCCGGGGTGACGCTCGGCGCGGCCAGCGAGCGGGCGCCCGTGGTGCTCGACGGCTTCGTGACCTCCGTCGCGGCCCTTGTCGCCGTGCGGCTCGAGCCGGCGGCACAGAGCGCCCTCGTGGCCGGCCAGCGGAGCAGGGAGGCGGGCCATGGCCGGGTCCTCGTCGAGCTCGGCCTCGAGCCGCTCCTCGCGCTCCGGCTTCGCGCCGGCGAGGGCGTCGGCGCCTGCCTGGCGGCCCAGCTCCTGCTCACGGCGGTGCGCGCCCGCCTCGCCACCGCCACCGTCGGCTGAGCGGGGACCGCGGTTCGGGCCGGACTACCCGTTGCGGCGGAGGAGGTAGGTGTCCATCACGTAGCCCCGCTTGGCTCGGGCGTCCGCCCGCGCCGCCACGATCTCCTCGGCGACTGCGGCGAGCTTGCCCGCGACGAGGACCTGGTCGGCGCTGGCGAGGTGGGCTCCCCAGTAGATCGTGATGCCGGCCGGGTCGAGGCGGCGGAAGGTGCACTCCCCGTCGAGCATGACGACGACGTCGTCGCAGCCGGGCGGGAAGCCACCCGCGGCAAGGCGGCGCCCCGTCGTGAGCTGGAGCGGCCGGCCGACTCGGGTGAGCGAGATGCGGTGGGCGGCGGCGAGGACCTGGATGCTGCTCAGCCCCGGCACGACCTCGACCTCGACCGGCTCGCTCAGGGCCTCGCAGACCCGCAGCGTGCTGTCGTAGAAGGCGGGGTCTCCCCACGCGAGGAGTCCCGCGCAGCCGTCCGGGCCCACTTCGGCGGCGAGGGCGGTGCTAAGGAGGCTCGCGCGCGCTGCGGTCCAGTCCGAGACCGACTGCTCGTAGTCCGGGCCGTCCCGGTCGCGGCGGGGGTCGGCGAGCTCGACGAAGCGGTAGGGGCGGGAGGTGATGACCTTCCGGCACAGCTCGCGGCGGAGCCGCACGAGCTCGTCGGCGGCTGACCCCTTCTCGAGCACGACGACGGCGTCGACGGAGTTGAGCGCCGCCACGGCCTGGGCGGTGAGGTGCTCCGGCTCTCCGAGGCCGATCCCGATGACCTTGATCCGGGTCACGGCGGGCAGGCTGCGGCCGCCACGGTCACGTGCCGGCCCTTGCGCTTTGCGACCACGAGCCGGCTCCTGGCGCCGGCGGCAAGGAGCGCGGCCCGCTCCGCGACGGGCAGGGCTGCGCGCCCGTCCCGCCCCGGCGGCGCCGGAGCGCCACCCTCGCAGAGCTGCAGGTCGCCGAAGCCCACGACCGGCTTTCCGAGCGCGGCGAGCCGGCGGTCACCGGCGAAGCGGCTCCGGGTCCCGATGACGTCGACGTCCTCGAAGCGCCACCCCGCCTCGGCGAGGACGGCTCGGACGGTCTCCGCCACCTCGCCGGCTGTCGCCCGCCCCGAGAGCCCGACGCCGAGCGCCATCACGGCGCCGAGCCGCCCGGGGCCGAGCCCCAGCAGATGAAGACCGGGTTCTCCGCCTGGAGGCGGAGGCCGAGCTCGCCGGTCGGCACACCCCGGTTGACCGAGACCTGGACCACGTTGCCGAGCCTTGCCGCGGCTGCCGCCGCCCGGTCGACTACGGCATAGGTGGCGACGAGGGCGCCGCCCGGGCGGAGCCGGGCGAGCGCCGCCTCGAGGACGCCGAGCCCACCGCCGCCGACGAACACCCGGTCGGGCTCGGGCAGGCCGGCGAGCGCCGCCGGCGCCGAGCCCTCGACCACGGCGACGGCCACGCCGTGGCGGGCCGCGTTCGACCTGATCCGTGCGGCCTGGGCAGGATCTCGCTCCACGGCCACGACCTCGAGGCCGGGCCGGAGCCGGGCGCACTCGATCGCGACCGAGCCGCTCCCGGCCCCGAGGTCCCAGAGCACGCCCGCCGCGGGCAGGTCGAGCTTGCCGAGAGCGATGGCACGGACCTCTGCCTTGGTGATCATGCCGTCGCGGTGGTCGAACTCCGCCTCGGGGAGCCCCCAGGCGAGGGTGGGGGCGACGTCACGAGCCGCCCGGCCCACCAGCACGAGCACGGAGAGGGGGTCGAGCTCCTCCTTTGCGACGGCCCCCAGGTCCGAGAGGATCACGGCCTCGCCGGCCTCGCCGAGCTGCGAGGCGACCGCCGCGCTGACCCCGGCCGGCTCGCCCGCGGCGAGGAGTGCCTTCGCGACGGCCTGGGGCGGGTTCTCCGGGGAGGTGAGGATGGCGACCGACGGCGCGCGGCCCGCTCGCACCGCCCGCACGGCGTCCTCGAGCGGGCGGCCGTGGGCCGAGACCACCAACGCATCGTCCCAGCTGAGCCCGAGGCGGGCGAAGGCGAGGGAGACCGAGCTCGGCGCGGGGTGGACCCGCAGCCGCTCGCGGCCGGCGCGGGCGGCGAGCACCCTCACGATCCCGAAGAACCCGGGGTCGCCCGAGGCGAGCACGCAGGTGGCCCGCCCAGCAGACGAGGCGTGGCAGACCTGGTCGAGGAGGCCCTCGAGCGGGCCCTCGAGGGCGAGGGTGCCGGCCCCCGCCGCCCGCAGGGCGGTGGTCGAGGAGAGGTGGCGCCGGGAGCCGGCGACGAGGTCCGCTCCGGCGATCGCAGCAAGGGCACCCTGCCCGTAGACCTGTCCCCCGTGCACGCCGACCACCGCGATGGGCGCGGGGGTCGGAGCCGATCCCGTCGTCATGGTCCCGGCCGGAAGGAGTGGCCGAACGCGGCCGAGTAGACGTGGCTCGCCCGAGGGACCTCGGCCTCGGCGAGCGCCTCTCCGACGAGGAGCATCACGCTCGTGCGCCAGCCGAGCAAGGCGAGGTCGGCGGCGAGCTGGCCGAGGCTGGAGCGGACGACGACCTCCTCGGGCCAGCTCACCTTGTAGCCGATGACGACCGGCGTGGCGGGCGAGTAGGCCGAGCCCTCGCACAGCAGCGCCCGCGCCAGCGCATCGGGGTCGCCGGCGGAGAGGAAGAGCGCCATCGTGGCGCCCTGGCGGGCGAGCGCCTCCAGCGACTCGTGGTCGGGCACCGAGGCGGCGGTGCGCCGGGCGAGCCGGGTGAGCACGACGCTTTGGGCGAGCCCCGGCACCGTGAGCTCGCGCCCGGCGGCGGCGGCCGTGGCGGCGACCGAGGAGACGCCCGGCACGATCTCGTAGGGCCGCCCGTTCGCCCGGCACCAGTCGATCTGCTCGGCGACCGCGCTGTAAAGGGTCGGGTCGCCGGAGTGGAGCCGGACGACGGCCTCGTCGGGGTGGGCCGCGAAGACGGCCGTGACCTGTTCGAGGGTCATGCGGGAGGAGTCGAGGAGGACGGCCCCCCTCCGGCAGCGCTCGAGCAGCGCCGGGGCGACGAGCGAGCCGGCAAAGATGACGACGTCGGCCCGGCCGAGGCGGTCGGCTCCCCTGAGGGTGATGAGGTCCGCAGCTCCCGGACCGGCGCCGACGAACGAGATCACTTGGCGCCCTCCGCCCCGGCGCGGGCCGCCGCGCCGACGAATGCCTCGGCGAGGCCGGGGTAGGCGGCGAGATGGACGTGCAGGTACGAGGCGAGCAGCTTTGTCGAGGCGAAGCCGCCCGACGACGTCTCCCGCCGGCCGGAAAGGACGAGCGCGTCGCCGGCAGGACGGGTGGCCGAGTAGTGGAACTCGTGGCCGCGCACCTTCGTGCCGGCCGGCCCGAGCGGGCAGGCACAAGTCGAGGTCGCCTCCCGGTAGCCGAGGACCCTGCCCCCGGCCATGGTCGCCTCGGTGTCGACCACGCCGGCCATGGGGCGGCCGTCGAGGCTCCGGCTCAGCCACAGCAGGCCCCCGCACTCGGCCCAGATCACGCCCCCACGGCGGTGATGCTCGCCGATCGAGGCGAGCATCGGCCCGTTGGCGGCGAGGTCGTCCGCGTACAGCTCGGGAAAGCCGCCGCCGGCGACCACCGCCGCCGTGCCGGGCGGGAGGCCCTCGTCGGAGCAGGGATCGAAGGTGACCACCTCGGCGCCTGCGGCGGCGAGCGACTCGAGGTTGTCCGGGTAGCAGAAGCTGAACGCGGGCCCGGCGGCGACGGCGACCCGGGGGGAGCCGGTGGCGGCGGGCCGGGGAAGGGGCGGGGCCCCGGCCCGCCGCGTCGGCGCCGAGCGGGCGAGGCGGACGAGGCCGTCGAGGTCCAGCGCCGCCGAGATGGCGGCGGCAAGGCGGTCGAGGCACGAGCGGACCCCGGCCGGGTCCTCGGCGACCGGCTGGAGCCCGAGGTGGCGGCTCCGCCAGACCATGGCGTCGTCACGGTGCAGCATCCCGTAGACGGGCACGCCCGACCCGTCGAGGGCCTCTTGGAGCATGGTGGCGTGGTGGTCGCTGCCGACGAGGTTGCAGATGACGCCGGCGACGCGAACGGCGGGGTCGAAGCTCCGGTAGCCGTGCACGAGGGCGGCGACGGAGTGGCTCATCGAGGCCGCGTCGACGACGAGGACGACCGGGGCGTCGAGGCGCTTGGCCACCTCGGCCGTGGAGGACGCCGAGCCGTCGGCGGCGCCGTCGAACAGGCCCATGACCCCCTCGACGACGAGGAGGTCGGCCCCTGCGGCCGCCCTCGCCGCGAGCGAAGGGACGAGGTCCATCCCGCTCATCCACGGGTCGAGGTTGCGGCCGGGCCGGCCCGTGGCGACGGAGTGGTACCCCGGGTCGATGAAGTCAGGCCCCACCTTCGCGGAGCCGACCTCGAGGCCCCGCCGGCGGAGGGCGGCCATGAGCCCCGTGGCGACCGTCGTCTTGCCCGTACCCGAGCGCGTCCCGGCGACCACGAGGCGGGGACCGAGGACGGTCAATACTCGATCCCCTTGCGGGCCCGGATGTTCTGGTCGAAGGCGTGCTTCACCTTCACCATCTCGGTCACGGTGTCGGCCAGCTCCACGATCTCCGGCGGGGCGTCCCGCCCGGTCACGATGACGTTGGTCCGCTGCGGCCGCGCGGCGAGGACCGCCGTCACATCGGCGACGGGCACCCAGCCGTACTTCACGATGTAGGTCATCTCGTCGAGGATCACGAGGTCGTACTCGCCGGAGGCGACCATCCCCGCCGCGACCTCCCACGCGTGGCGGCCCCTCGCCGCCGTCGCCTCGAGGTCCTCGGACTCCCAGGTGAACCCGTCGCCGAGGGTGTGCCAGTCGACGCCGAGGTGGGCCGCCAGCTTGCGCTCGCCGACCTGCCACTTCTCGCTCTTCACGAATTGCACGACGCCGACGGTCCAGCCCCTCGCCCAGGCCCGCCCCATCACCCCGAAGGCGGCGGAGCTCTTGCCCTTCCCGGGTCCGGTGTTCACGATCAGGCGGGAGGGCTGCGGCACGGGTGGGACACTAGCGGGATGCCCCGGAGCCCTACGGCGAGCCGGACGCCGGCGGGCACGGCCCGTATCGTCCTGGCAGGTCGTTACGGCTAGGACCGGTAGGTGAACGCATTGCCGGTCGTGTCGACGGCCACGCAGAATGTCGCGGACGGACATGAGACCGACTCGATGCCGGAGCCGGCGGAATCGATGATGTCGGGCGCGCTCCACGTCGAGCCGTTGTAGAGGTAGACGTCGTCCGCGTCACCAATCGAAGCGACGCAGAAGGCCGCCGTGGGGCACGACACCGACGAGAGGCCTCCGAGGTTGCCGGCTCCCGGGTTGATGTCGTCTGGAGCCCCCCAGGACGATCCGTTGTACGAGAGCACGTTGCCATCACTGTCGACGGCCAGGCAGAACTTGCTGGAGGCACACGACACGCCGGTCAGGCCCCCCCCACTCGGGTCGATGCTGTCGGCCCCGCTCCAGGATGAGCCGTGGTAGGTGAACTCGTTGCCCGCCGCGTCGACCGCCACACAGAACGTGGCGGAGGCGCAAGAGACCGAGCTCAGGCTGTTCCCTTTGTCAACGGCATCCGGCACACTCCACGACGAGCCGTCGTAGATGTAGGCGCCACCGGCGTTGTCCACCGCAACACAGAAGTGGGTGGACGGGCAGTCCACGGACTGGAGCCCGGTCCCGCCGGTGGTGAGGACCTGAGGGGATGACCAGGAGCTCCCGTGGTAGACGTAGGCGTCTCCCGTCTCGGTCACGGCGACGCAAAAGCTGGTCGTGGCGCAGGAGACCCCGTTGAACCCGCTCTCGGTGGCCACCGTCCTCGGGCTGCTCCACGAGGAGCCGTTGTAGATCAGCGCCTCGCCGAAGTCGTCCGCGGCGACGCAGAAGCGCTGGCTCAGGCAGGACACTCCAGGCAGGCCGTGGGTACCGTCGATGGCGTCGGCCGAGCTCCACGTCCCAGGCTGCTGCGGAGGCGGTGCCGATCCACCAGGGTTCGAGGAGGCCGCAGGCGGTGACGTGGGCTGCGTAGCCGTTCCGTTGCCCGAGCCACATGCGGCGAGGAGGACGCTCGCTAACGCTGCCGGGATCAGCGCCCCTGCCAGCCGGCGCAGGGCTCGCCGCTCGGGCACTGCTGCCCGCATGCGCCACCTCACCATGACGGGCTCCCTTCGCTCCTTCGCTCGCGGGTGCGGGTCGGATCGCCGGTGGTCACGAGGCGAGAAGACCGCGCTCGTGCTGCCTGGTCCTCACCCGCCGGACCGCATCGAAGCGAGAAGATGACGCATCAGCCTGAAGCGTCCAAGTACCACGCTGCGCCGATCTTCACCAAGGGTGCCAGGCTGTAGCTGTTCGAGGGGCTGTTCGTTGCTGCGACGGCTGCGCTGAAAAGGTCGGCGAAGGAGTGGGCCGAGGAGAAGATCGCGGCAGGGTCGCTATTGGTGTCGCAGGTCGGCGTGCTGTTGGGATTGCAGTAGGTTCCGACTGTGCCGACGAGCGCCTCGTCGCCGTCGATCGCGATATAGCCAAGTCGGAAGTGCCGGTAGGACACTCCGTGCGAAGATTGCCCGCTCGTTGCCTGGGCACACGCGCTTTGGGCGGACGGTTCGAGGAGGCCGCAGGCCGCCGAGAGATTGCCGGCGTTGACGTCGGCAACATCGGCTTCGACCACCCCACCGGGACTTCCGTTGCCGGCAGCTGGCGTCGAGCCCGGCGGGAGGATCGTGAGGCCCCTCCCGAGTGAGCGTGCCCACGACGGTGCGGAGCGCTTGGTCGTCGCGCTCGAGCCGGATCCGGAAGAGCAGGCAGCGAGGACAGCACCTGCGAGCACGACTGCGGCCACGCCGGCCGCCGCTCGGCGAGCACGCGTCATGCAGCCCTCCGCGCTTCGCCACGAGGGCCTGTGCGGCAGAGCAACGCCTTCCGCTCAGCCGCTGAGCACCCCGCAGCCATCCGGTTCGTCCGTCCCCGCATCGCCCTCCCTCAGGCGGTCGGCGCAGGTCACGACGAACCCCACGTCGGCGCACGTGCGCTCTGGCAGGTTACCACCGCTATGGCACCCAATGGGGGGAGGGAGCTCTCGCAGTGCCATCCAGGTCGAGACTGCACAAGGAGGACATCCCCGCCGGGTTGGTAGCGTGCCTCCGATGCGCCCCGCCACTAGCATTTCGCCGCTCTCGGGAGGCGGCGGTGCCCGGGCAGCCTCAACCGGATCGGCCTGCCCCAGCGTCGCCCACGTCGTGCCCCGGGCCGACGGGGGCCTCGCCCGGCTCCGGGTGCCGGGCGGCCGGATCGACGCGGCCGGCCTCTCGGTCGTGGCCGAGGCCGCCACCCGCTTCGCGAGCGGTGAGGTCGAGATCACGAACCGGGGCAACCTCCAGCTGCGCGGGGTCCGCCCTTCGTCGGAGGCCGCCCTCTCAGAGGCGCTCTCGGCGGCAGGGCTGAGCGCCGGGGGGCCGGGTGACCGGCGCCGCAACATCCTCCTCGGTCCGCTCGGGGGCCTCGAGCCGGGGGCGGAGGATCTCGGCCCCCTCCTCGCCCCCTTGCTCGCCGCCCTCGACGCAGAGCCCCGCCTCGACGGGCTCGACGAGAAGTTCGGTTTCGCCCTCGAGGGTGGGGGGAGCTTCACTCTTGCCGGCCGCCGTGCGGCCGTCGTCGCGCTGCCCGCCCGTGAGCCGGGCTGCATGCGCCTGTGCTGGGGGTGGGCCCGCGACGGCGAGGAGGGCTCGGTGGCCCGTCCTCGCCAGGTGGCCCGCGAGCAGCTCGTCGAGGCACTGGTCGACGCCGCGCTCGACTCGCTCGGCCGGGAGCGTGCGGCCGTCGCCGTGCCCCCGTGCGGGACCACCGGACCCCGCCCGGCCGGCCCGCTCGGGATCGGCGAGGGCTTCGTGGGGGCGATGCCGGTGCTCGGCCGGACCGACGCGGCTGGCCTCGAGGCGATCGCCCGGGCGGCCGAGCGCTTCTCGGGGGGCCTCCTCCGGCTCACTGCCTGGAGAGGGGTGGTCCTCCCGGCCCCGGCGCCGGGCGACCGGCCGCGCCTGCTCGCCGCCCTCGCCCGCTGCGGTCTCGTCGTCGATCCCGCCGACCCGGCCTCGACCGTCGTCGCGTGCGTCGGGGCCCGGGGCTGCAGCTCGGGGTTGACCGATGCCGCCGGCGATGCCCGGCGGATCATCGCGGCCCGGCGGGCCGGGGGAAGGCCTCCCACGCCGCTCCACCTCTCCGGTTGCGCCAGGTGCTGCGCCGACCGGTACTCGATCGCGCCGAGCCTCGTCGGGTCGGCGCCCGGCTGCTACGAGCTGCACGAGGATGGCGGCCCGCGAGCAGCGGCCGTCTCGAGCGCCGAGGCCGTCGAGCTCGCGGCGGGCATGTGAGGCCCGCCAGGAGATGACGAGCCGCGACTACGAGCGTGACGGTGCCGAGATCTACCGCCGCTCCTTCGAGACGATCCGGGCGGAGGCCGACCTCGGCTCGATCCCCGGCGACTTGGAGAAGCTCGCCGTGCGGGTGGTCCACTCCTGCGGGATGGTCGACGTCGTGCGCGAGCTCCGCTTCTCCCCCGGGGCCGGCGAGCGGGGTCGCGACGCCCTTGCTGCGGGGGCTCCGGTGCTGGCCGACAGCCGCATGGTCGCCGAAGGGATCACCCGGCGCCGGCTCCCGGCCGCGAACGAGGTGGTGTGCACGCTCAACGACAGTGAGGTGGCCGCCATGGCCGAGGCGATGGGGACGACCCGGGCCGCCGCGGCGGTCGACCTCTGGCTTCCCCGGCTCGGCGGCGCCGTCGTCGCGATCGGCAACGCCCCGACGGCGCTGTGGCGGCTGCTCGAGCTGCTCGACGCCGGGGCGCCCCGGCCGGCGCTCATCCTCGGCTTCCCCGTCGGTTTCGTCGGCGCGGCGGAGTCCAAGCAGGCGCTCGCCGAGGAGGCCCACGGCGTCCCCTTCGTGACGCTGCTCGGCCGCCGCGGCGGCAGCGCCATGGCCGCGGCAGCCGTCAACGCCCTCGCGGCCGAGCGGGAATGACCGGCGCTCGCGCCCCGGGGCGGCTGTTCGGGGTCGGCGTCGGCCCGGGAGACCCCGAGCTCGTGACGGTGAAGGCGCGCCGTGTCATCCGGCAGGCGCAGGCGGTCGCCTTCTTCGCGGCGCCGGGCCGGCCGAGCAACGCGCGGGCCGCCGCCGCCGGCCACCTCCGCCCCGGCCAGCGCGAGCTCCCGCTCTGCTACCCGGTCACGACCGAGCTGGCGGCCGGGGCCCGCTACGAGCGCCTCCTCTCCGCCTTCTACGACGAGGCGGCCGGCGAGGTGGCGGCCCTCCTCGACGAGGGGGCCGACGTCGCCGTGCTGTGCGAAGGCGATCCCTTCTTCTACGGCTCCTACATGTACCTGCACACGCGGCTGTCGGAGCGGTACCCGAGCGAGGTCGTGCCCGGCGTCCCCTCCATCCTCGCCGGCGCCGCAGTCCTCGGCGCCCCCCTCGTCTCCCGGGACGAGACGCTCTCGGTCCTCTCGGGAGTGCTCCCTGCGGCGGAGCTGGAGCGCCGCCTCGCCGGGGCCGACGCCGCCGTCGTCGTGAAGGTCGGCCGCAACCTGGCCAAGGTCCGCTCCTGCGTCGAGGCCGCGGGCCTGTTGGACCGGGCCTTTTACGTCGAGCGGGCCACGCTCGAGGGCCAGCGGGTGGCCCCCCTCGCCGGGGCCGGGGCGACCGAGGCGCCGTACTTCTCCATGGTGGTCATCCCGAGCGCCGGGGCGCCGAGGCGGTGAGCCGGGACCAGAGCCCTCGCGGCGGCCGCCTCGCCATCGTCGGCCTCGGCCCGGGCGGCCCTGGCTGGAGGACGGCGGAGGCGAGCGCGCTCCTTGCCGGGGCGAGCGACCTCGTCGGCTACGGCACCTACCTCGACATGGTCGAGGACCAGCCGGCGGGCCAGGTCCGCCACCGCTCCGACAACCGGGAGGAGGGCGAGCGGGCGGCGGCCGCCCTCGACCTTGCCGCACAAGGGCGAGCCGTCGCCCTCGTCTCGTCGGGAGACCCCGGGGTGTTCGCCATGGCCGCCGCCGTCATGGAGCAGCTCGACCGCCCGGATCGGCCCGCCGCCTGGGAGGCCGTCGAGGTCGTCGTGAGCCCGGGGGTCTCCGCCGCCCAGGCCGCCGCCGCCAGGGTCGGCGCCCCGCTCGGCCACGACTTCGCCGTCATCTCCCTCTCGGACAACCTGAAGCCGTGGGCGGTCGTCGAGTCCCGCCTCGCCGCCGCTGCCGGCGCGGACTTCGTCCTCGCCCTCTACAACCCCGTTTCCCGGCACCGGCCCTGGCAGCTCGGGCACGCGCTCGCCGTGATCGGGCACCACCGGAGCCCCGGCACGCCGGTCGTCGTCGCACGGGACGTCGGCCGCCCGGCCGAGCAGGTTGCCGTGGTGGCCCTCGGCGACCTCGCCCCTGAGGCCGTCGACATGCGCACCATTCTCGTCGTCGGCTCCTCGACGACGACGAGGGTGCGCGTGCCAGGCTTCAAGGAGCCCGGGGTCTACACCCCGCGCCGCTACCCCGGCGGGCCCAGCGGGCTACGGGAGTAGCGGCCGAGCGTCGCATGGAGCCACTCGATCGCACCTGCGACCGTGGCGGCGGCGGGCCCGGCCGGCGAGGGGGGCCGGTCGACGACGAGGACGGGGAGGCCGAGACGGCGAGCCGCCTCGAGCTTGGCGACGGTGGCGTCGCCCCCGCTGTTCTTCGTGACGAGGAGGTCGATCCGTTCCCGGGAGAGCAGGGCGGTCTCGTCCTCGAGGCTGAACGGGCCGCGGGCGCAGACGACCTCGGCCGGGCGCAGCGGGAGCTCACCGGGGGGCTCGATCGACCGGACGAGCCAGTGCCGGCGCCCGTCACAGGCCGGCACGAAGCGGTCGAGGTCGCTCCGCCCGACGGTGAGGAAGACCCGCTCCGAGGAGCCCGAGGCGATCTCGGCTGCGGCGTCGGCGAGGGAGGCGACGGTGGTCCAGCGGTCGCCCGGCCCCGGGGACCACCCGGGGCGTTCGAGGCGGAGCCGTGGGACGCCGGTGGCGGCGCAGGCCGCCTCGGCATGCCAGCGCATCACGGGCGCGAACGGGTGGGTGGCGTCGACGAGGGCCGAGATGCGCTCCGTGCGCAGGTACTCCACAAGGCCCCTTGCGCCGCCGAAACCGCCCGTCCGCCGTAGGCCCGGAGCCTGGGAGGGGCTCGAGGTCCGCCCGGCGAGGGAGGTCACGACCACGAGGTCGTCCTCGCCGGCGAGCGCCTCGGCGAGCTGGCGCGCCTCGGTCGTCCCCCCGAGCAGGAGCAGGCGGTGCGGTTCGGTCACGGTCGTGGCGGGGGTTGAGGGCTCGCGCCGGCGGCTGGTAGCGTCCGGAGCGGTTACAGGGAACACCGGTGCGAGTCCGGGGCTGTCCCGCAACTGTAACCGGGGAGCGAACCCCAGCAATGGCCACGGTCCAAGGGGCCGGAAGGCCGGGGCGAGCGTCGATCCGGGAGCCAGGAGACCTGTGCCGATTGAGCTCGACGCGGGAGACGTCACAGTGGGCAAGTGGGAGCCGTTCGGACCGTCCGGCGCGTTGATGGTGTGCGGCACCACCTCCAACGCCGGCAAGAGCACCCTTGCCGCCGGCTTGTGCCGCCATTACGCCCGCCGGGGAGCTCGAGTCGCGCCCTTCAAGGGCCAGAACATGTCGAACAACTCGGCCGTGACGCCCGGGGGTCATGAGATCGCCCGGGCCCAGGCCTGGCAGGCCGCCGCGGCGGGCACGGACCCTGAAGTCGGGATGAACCCCGTCCTCGTGAAGCCGATGGGGGAGCGCCGCTGCCAGGTCGTCGTGATGGGCCGGCCGGTCGGCACGATGACCGCCTCCGAATTCCACCGGATGAAGCCCGAGCTGCTCGGGATCGTCCTCGAGGCGCTCGCCGACCTCCGGCGCCGCTACGACGTCGTGATCCTGGAAGGGGCGGGCAGCCCGGCCGAGGTCAACTTGATGGAGAGCGACATCGTGAACCTCCGCCTCGCCGCCGAGGCGGGGATCGGGGCGGTGCTCGTCGGCGACATCGAGCTCGGCGGAGTGTTCGCCTCGCTGTTCGGGACCCTCGCCCTTCTTCCTCCGGCCCACCGCCGTCTCGTGAAGGGCCTCGTGGTCAACAAGTTCAGGGGCGACCCGGCGCTGTTCGCGGGCGGCGCCGAGCAGCTCGAGGAGCGCTGCGGCGTGCCCTGCCTCGGCGTGCTGCCGTGGATCGAGGGACCCGAGACCGACAGTGAGGACTCGCTCGCCCTCGACCGGCCCCTCCAACTTGAACCGGGAGCCGCCGACGGGGTGGAGGCGGGCGGGCCCACCGGCGTGCTCGACGTCGCGGTGGTGCGCCTGCCGCACATCGCGAACTTCACCGACCTCGACCCGCTGCGTTTCGAGCCCGGGGTGCGCCTGCGCTGGGTGGAGGACGCTCGCAGCCTCGGGGAGCCGGACCTGCTCGTCATCCCCGGCTCGAAGGCGACGGTGGCCGACCTCGCCTGGCTCCGATCCCGGGGGCTCGACCACGCGGCGACGGCCGCCAAGGGGGTCGTGCTCGGCATCTGCGCCGGCTACCAGATGCTCGGGGGCACGATCGCCGATCCCGGCGGGGTGGAGTCCTGCGAGCCGCAGGTGGACGGGCTCGGCCTGCTCGACGCCGTCACGACCTTCGGCCCGGAGAAGGTCGTGCGCCGACGCCGCGGGCGGCTGTTCGGCGAGCCGGCCGCCGGCTACCAGATCCACCACGGAGTCGTGAAGTCCTCGGGCCCCGCCCTCGTGGAGCTCGACAACGGCGAGGGCGATGGCGCTGCCGGCACGACGCCGGCCGGCGCGCTGGTGTGGGGGACCTCGCTCCATGGCCTGCTCGACGAGGACGGGGCGAGAGCCGCCGTGCTCGAGAAGGTGGCGGCGAGGGCGGGCACGGCGATCCCCCACGGCGGGTGCTTCGAGGCGGCCCGCCAGCGCCGGATCGACCTGCTCGCCGACCTGGTCGAGGAGCACCTCGACCTCGCCCGGCTCGACCAGGTGCTCGCAGAAGGCGTGAGGGCGTGAGCGACCGCCTCGACCAGGTGCTCGCGGCCGTCGGCTCGAGGGTGGAGCACCTGGCCCCACCGACGGAACGGCCGGGGCGGACCGAGCCCGGGTGGCACGACTGCGGCGCCATCACGGCCGCCGACCTCGATCGTGCCCTTGACGAGGCCGAGACCGGCGATCGCCAGGTGGCGGCCTCGCTGCTCCTGCAGTCCTACGCCTACCGGGTCGCCGGGATCAGTCTCGCCGCCTATGCCGTCGGCCTCCCCTGGCCCTCCCCGGCGGCGCCATCCACCTCGGTCCGGCTCGCCGGGGGGCGGGCCCGGGCGGTGCGGTACGGCGCCGCCCCGCTCGGGCCGGCCGGCGACGCCAGGTCGCTCGCCGAGGCGCTCTTCCCCGGGCACCTCGTCCGGATCGTCGCTGCGCTCCGGGCCTCGCAGCGTCTTGGTGAGCGGCTCGTCTGGGCCAACGTCGCCGCGTCGTGCGCCGCCGCCTTCCGGGCGGTCGAGGGCGCGGCCCGTGACCGGGGGGACGCCGCCGAGCAGGCGGCCGTGCGCGACCGGGCCCTCGCGCTGTTCGACCAGGCGCCCTGGCTCGCCTCGACCGGCTCGTTCGAGGCACGCGGCGCCGAGTGGCGCTGGCAGCGGTCGGCCTGCTGCCTGTGGTACCGCACCTCGGGCGGCCGCACCTGCGAGGGCTGCAGCCTCACGCGAGCGGAGCGGGCGTGACGCCGGCCGCCGGGGAGGGTCGGATCCACGTGATCTTCTCGACCGACACGGACCTGCTCTGCCTGCGGACCGCCGTCGAGGCGCTCCCGGAGGGCTTTCGCCCCGTCACCGCCACGACGACCTGGGCCGCGGACCCGATCGGGGACCTCGATGGGGTGGCCTGCGTGCTCGTGCGCCTCCTCGGCGGGCGCCGAGCCTGGCAGGAGGGCTTCGACCGCCTGCGAGCCGAGTGCGCCGCACGGGGCGTGGCGCTCCTGGCCTTCGCCGGCGAGGCGGTCCCCGACGCCGAGCTCACGGTGGCCTCGACGGTGCCGAGCGCGACGGTCACCGAGGCCTTCGCCTACCTCGTGCACGGTGGGCCGGCCAACTTGGAGAACCTGCTCCGCTTCGTCGCCGACACGGTCTGCCTCGACGGCTGGGGCTTTGCGCCGCCGGAGCCGGTCGCCGAGCACGGCGTGTTCCGGGAACCGGACCCCGAGGGAACGGGCCCGGTGATCGGGGTCGTCTTCTACCGCGCCCACCTCGTGGCCGGCAACACGCAGTTCGTGGAGGATCTCTGCGCGGCGATCCGGGCCAAAGGGGGCCGGCCCCTCGCCCTTTGGTGCTACTCGCTGCGAGAGCAGGCGGCGCGGCCGGTCGTCGAGCTGCTCCGCCGGTACCGGGCGCAGGCGCTCGTGACGACGGTGCTCGCGGCGGGCGGCGCCGCCGCGGCGGCGGGCACGCCCGGCGCCCGCGGGGGCCTCGACGGGGAAGGGTGGGACGTCGCCGAGCTGGCCGAGCTCGACATCCCGGTGCTCCAGGCTCCCTCGGCCGGGCGCTCGAGCGCCGAATGGGGCGACTCCGACGCAGGGCTCGGTCCCTACGACGTCACCTCGGGCGTCGCGATCCCGGAGCTCGACGGGCGCATCATCGCTCCCGCCTTCGCGTTCAACGAGGTCGTCGACGACGGGGACCAGCTCGGCACAAACGTGCGGGCCTACCGGACCGTCCCCGATCGCACCGACAGGGTCGCTGGGCTCGCCCTCCGCCTCGCGAGGTTGCGCGAGACCCCGGCGGCGAAGCGGCGAGTCGCCGTCGTGCTCTCGGCCTACCCGACGAAGCGGAGCCGGCTCGGCAACGCCGTCGGCCTCGACACGCCGGCCTCGGCCCTCGTCCTTCTCGACGCGCTCGCCGCCGCCGGGTACCGGGTCGAAGGGCGGCCCGCCGACGGGGACGCCCTCATGGGGGCGCTGGCGGACGGGCTCACCTACGAGGCGGACGAGCTGAGCCCGCGCCAGCTCGAGATGGCCGTCGGCTCCATGGCGGCGGAGCAGTACGGAGCATGGTTCGCCACCCTGCCCGAGGCGGCGAGGGAGGAGATCGAGTCCACCTGGGGCCCGCCCCCCGGCCGGCACCGGGTCCACGGGGGCCGGCTCGTCTTCAGCGGCCTCGAGCTCGGGAGCGTGGTGATCGCGATCCAACCGCCCCGCGGGTACGGCGACGACCCGGTGGCGGTCTATCACTCGCCCTCGCTCCCGCCCACCCACCACTACCTCGCCTTCTACCGGTGGCTCGACGAGGTGTGGGGCGCCGACGCCGTCGTCCACCTCGGCAAGCACGGGACGCTCGAGTGGCTGCCGGGGAAGGCGGTGGGGCTGTCCGCCGCCTGCTGGCCCGACGCCGCCCTCGGCGACCTGCCGCTGCTCTACCCCTTCGTGGTGAACGACCCGGGCGAGGGGACCCAGGCCAAGCGCCGCACCCACGCCGTCATCGTCGACCACCTCATGGCGCCGATGACGAGGGCGGACACCTACGACGACCTCGCCCGGCTCGAGCAGCTTTTCGACGAGTACGCCCAGCTGCAGTCGCTCGACCCCTCCAAGCTCCCCGCCCTCCGGGAGCGGATCTGGAAGCTGCTCGGCGAGGCGAGCATCGACCAGGACCTCGGGCTCTCGGCCGTCCCGCCCGACGATGGCTTCGACGAGGTGGTCCTCGCCGTCGACGGCTACCTGTGCACCTTGAAGGACGCCCAGATCCGCGGGGGCCTCCACGTCCTCGGCTCGGCCCCGGCCGGTGAGACCCTCGTCGACCTCGTGCTCGCGATCACCCGCCTCGGGCACGGCCGTGTCCCGTCGCTTCGAGCCGAGGTCGCCGACCGTCTCGGCCTCGACGGGGAGGACCCGCACAACCTCGACGAGATCGACGAGGCGTGCCGGTCGCTCGTGATCGCGGCGAGCTCGAACGGCTGGGTCCCGCCGCCGGGGGCGCCCTCGGCGGTGGCCTGGATCTGCGAGTGGCTCGTGCCGAGCCTCGAGCGGGCTGGGGACGAGATCGCCAACCTGCTCGCCGGCCTCGAGGGCCGTTACGTGCCGGCCGGCCCGAGCGGCGCCCTCACCCGGGGCTGCGCCCACGTGCTCCCGACGGGCCGGAACTTCTACTCGGTCGACCCGAAGGCGCTCCCGACCGAGCTCGCCTACGAGGTCGGGCGGAAGCTCGCCGACGCCCTCCTCGCCCGCCACCTCGAGGAGGAGGGGCGGTACCCCGAGACCGTCGGCCTCGTGCTCTGGGGCACGGCGGCCATGCGCACCCAGGGCGACGACGTGGCCGAGGCGCTCGCGCTGCTCGGCGTCCGGCCGGTCTGGGAGGAGCGGACCCGCAGGGTGGTCGGCCTCGAGCCGGTCCCGGCGGCCGAGCTCGGACGGCCGCGGGTGGACGTGACGCTGCGGATCTCGGGCTTCTTCCGGGACGCCTTTCCGGGGATGGTCGAGCTGCTCGACGCGGCCGTGGAGCTCGTGGCGGGGCTCGAGGAGCCGCCCGAGCACAACTTCGTGCGGGCGCATGGCGCGGCGGACCCCCGTGTCTACGGGCCGGCGCCGGGCAGCTACGGCGTCGGCATCCTCGCCTTGCTCGAGAGCCGCAACTGGCGCTCGGACGACGACCTCGCCGCCGTCTACACGGCCTGGTCGGGCTGGTCCTACGGGAGGGGTGGCTTCGGCGTCCCCGCCGGCGAGGCGATGGCGCGCAGGTTCGCGGCGATCGACGTCGCCGTGAAGAACCAGGACAACCGGGAGCACGACATCTTCGACTCCGACGACTACCTTCAAGAGCACGGCGGCATGATCGCCACGATCCGCTCGCTCACGGGGCGGGAGCCGAAGGCGTGGTTCGGCGACACGGCCGATCCGGCCCACCCTCTCGTGCGCTCCCTCGCAGAGGAGGCAGCCCGGGTCGTGCGCAGCCGCGTGGTCAACCCGAAGTGGCTGCAGGCGATGCGCCGGCACGGCTACAAGGGCGCCTTCGAGATGGCGGCCACCGTCGACTACCTGTTCGGCTACGACGTCACGGCGCACGTCGCGAAGCCCTGGATGTACCAGCGTGTGGCCGAGGCCTACGTCGGCGACCCGGAGAACCGGAAGTTCTTCGAGCAGTCCAACCCCTTCGCCCTCGCCTCGATCGTGGAGCGGCTCCTCGAGGCGAGAGAGCGAGGGCGGTGGGAGCCTGACGAGGCCACCGGCGCCATGCTCGCCGAGGCGCTCCTCGAGGCCGAGGGGTGGGAGGAGTCCCGGTGAGCTCGCACCTGCCGTTCTCCTCGGTCGTCGGGCAGGAGGAGGCGAAGCTGGCCCTGCTGCTCGCGGCCGTCGAGCCCCGCCTCGGCGGCGTCCTGCTCCGGGGGGACAAGGGCTCGGCGAAGACGACGCTCGCGAGGGGCCTCGCCGCCCTGCTGCCAAAGGGCGCTCCCTTCGTCGAGCTGCCCCTCGGGGCGGGCGAGGACCGGGTCCTCGGGTCGCTCGACGTCACCGCCCTGCTGCGCTCGCGCGAGCACGGCTTCAGGCCCGGCCTGCTCGCGGAGGCCGACGGCGGGGTGCTCTACGTCGACGAGGTCAACCTGCTTCCCGACCATCTCGTGGACGTCCTGCTCGACGTGGCGGTCTCAGGGGTCAACCGGGTCGAGCGGGACGGGTTCTCGAGCAGCCACCCGGCTCGCTTCGTGCTCGTCGGCTCGATGAACCCCGAGGAGGGCGAGCTCCGGCCGCAGCTGCTCGACCGCTTCGGCCTCGCCGTCGAGGTAAGGGCGCCCGGCAACCCGGAGCTGCGGGCGGAGATCGTCCGCCGCCAGCTCGCGTTCGAGGCGGGGGAGCTGCCCGACGAAGCGGGCGAGGCGGCGCTCCGCAAGGCGCTCGCCTCGGCTCACCCGGTCGCCTGCAGCGCGCAGGCCGTGCTCGCCGCCGCCGAGCTGGCGGTCGCCGTGGGGGCAGAAGGGCTCCGGGCCGACCTCGCGCTCTGCCGGGCCGCCGGTGCGCTCGCCGGGCTCGAGGGTGCGGCGCACGCGGGGGTCGAGCACGTGAGGCGCGTGGCACCACTCGTGCTCGGGCACCGCCGGCGCCGGGACCCGTTCGAGGCGCCCGGCATCGCCTCCGCCGAGCTCGAGGCCGTCCTCGACGAGGTGCTCGGCCAGGCTCCCCCCGGAAAGGGCGGGCCAGGCGAGCCTGCCGGCGAGGCGGGGGCGCCCGCAGACACCGACGGGGCCGAGCCGCCCGGCGCTGGTGCCCGCCCGGGCGAGGAGCCCGTCGGTGGCGGCGGGGGAGGAGTCCCGCGCCTCGGGTCGGCGGGAGAGGGGACCCCGGACCCGGATGGAGGTGCGGGGGTCACCGTGGACGGGCGGCGGCTCGCCCTCCCGCGGGCCGCCCGGCTGGCGCCCCGAGCCGGCCAGGCCGCCGGGGGCGGCGCGACGGGCCGGGGAGGGGCAAGAGGCCGCCAGATCAGGCACGTGGCCCTCAGCGATCCCGGCCAGCCGCTCGACGCCGCCGCGACGGCGGTCGCCTATGCGGTGAGGACCGCCGGCGAGCACGACCGGGCCGGGCAGGCGCTCGTGCCGGAGGACCTCCGCGCCCCGGTGAGGGCCGAGCCCCGGGCGAGGCTCGTCATCCTCGCCGTCGACACCTCGGGCTCGATCGCCGGCCGCCGCCGGCTCGAGGCGGCCCGCGCCGCGGTCCTCTCGCTGCTCGGCGATGCCTACCGGCGGCGCGACCGCGTCGCGATGGTGGTCTTCCGCGAGGAGTCGGCCGAGGTCGTCCTCCGGCCGACCGGTTCGATCGAGGTGGCCCGGGCCCGGCTCGCCGAGCTTGCAAGCGGCGGCCGGACCCCGCTCGCCGCCGGCCTGCGGCAG
This sequence comes from Acidimicrobiales bacterium, assembly GCA_035294725.1. Lineage (GTDB taxonomy): Bacteria > Actinomycetota > Acidimicrobiia > Acidimicrobiales > Bog-793 > DATGKK01. The sequence continues at coordinate 40,966 of DATGKK010000065.1, forward strand.
GTGACGGCGCTCGTGCGCGGGGCCGAGCTCTCCGGCGGGCCGGACCCGGCCGTCGTGATCGTCACCGACGGGCGGGCGACGGCCGGAGGGGAGGACCCGGTGGCCTCCTCGCAGCTCGCCGCGGCCGAGCTGGCGGCGACGAAGGTGCCCTGCCTCGTGGTGGACGCCGAGACCGGCCCCGCCCGGCTCGGCCTCGCCCGCTCGCTCGCCGAGATCCTCTCCGCCGGCTACGTGCTGCTCGAGGAGATCGAGCGCGAGGGCGGCGCGGACGGCCTCGCCGGCGCCATCCGCACCCACCTCGCGGCGCCGGCCGGCGAACCGTGACCGGCCGGGCCCGCCGCGGCGCCGTGACCCTCGTGCTCGGCGGCACCCGCTCGGGCAAGTCGCGAGTCGCGGAGCGCCTCGCCGCCGAGGCCGCCGCCGACGCGGGCGGGCGGGTCACCTACGTGGCGACGGCACAGGTCAGCGACCCCGGCATGGAGCGAAGGGTCGCCCTGCATCGCGCACGGCGCCCCCCGGCATGGGAGACCGTGGAGCTCCTCTCGAGCGCGGAGCTGACCCTCGTGCTCGCCCGGGTCGAGGGGAGCGTGATCGTCGACAGCCTCGGCACCTGGGTGGCGTCCGCACCCGGCCTCGAGGTGGACGGGCCGGGCCTCGCCAGGGCCCTCGGTGAGCGCGCGGGCCCGAGCGTGGTCGTGTCGGAGGAGGTCGGCCTCGCCGTCCACCCGGCGAGCGCGCTCGGACGGGCCTTCGTGGACGCCCTCGGCGAGCTCAACCAGCAGGTGGCGGCCGTGGCGGACCGCGTCCTTCTCGTCGTCGCCGGCCGCACCCTGGAGCTGTAGTGCTCGGCGCCCTCGGCTTCCTCACCGTCGCCGGCCCGGCCCGTCGGCCCCGGCCGGCCGCGCTCGTGTGGTTCCCGGTCGTGGGGGCGGCGATCGGCGCCGTGGTGGGCCTCGTGTGGTGGGGGGCGTCGGCCGCCTGGCGCGGCCCGCTCGTACCGGCCGCCCTCGCCGTGGTCGCCGACCTCGTCGTGACGGGCCTGCTCCATGTCGACGGGCTCGCCGACAGCGCGGACGGCCTGCTTGGCCACCTGAGCCGGGAGCGACGTCTCGCGGTGATGTCAGGGCCGGAGATCGGTGCCTTCGGCCTCGCGGTGACGGTCGCCGTGCTCGTCGTGCGCTTCGCCTCGTTCGCGCAGCTCCGTCCCGAGGTTGCCCTTGTCGCCGGGCTGTGGTGCCTCTCCCGCTCGGTGATGGTCGGCGCCATGCTCGTCCTTCCCTACGCCCGGGGACCCCGCGGCCTCGCCGCCGCCTTCCTCGGCGGCGGCCGCGCCGCCCCCGGCCTCGCCGCCGCCGCCGGCGCCGGGGCGGGCGCCGCGCTCGCGATCTTCAGCGGAGGCGCTCCGGCGGCCGGCGGCGTCGGAGCGGGAGTGCTCCTCCCGGTCGGCCTGCTCCTGCTCGCCCGCCGGCGGCTCGGGGGCTTCACCGGCGACGTCCTCGGGGCGTCGGTGGTCCTCTCGGAGACGGCGGCCCTCCTCGTGTCGGGGATCCGGTGGTGAGCTGGCGGGAGCGGGGCGCCCTCGCGGCGGCGGCGCTCGCCGTGGACCGCGTGATCGGCGACCCTCGGGACCGGTGGCACCCGGTCGCATGGTTCGGGCGGGCGATGGCGAGCCGGGAGGCGAGAAGGTGGCGCGACGACCGCAGGAGCGGCGTGTCCCACCTCGCCGCCGGCTTTGGGCTCGCCACGGCGCCGACGCTCCTTGCCTCCGCCGCCGCGAGGCGGCTCGGCGGAGCCGCCGCCGAGCGGGCCGTGCTCGTCCTCGTGGTCGCGACGGCGCTCGGGGCGCGCAGCCTGGACCGCCGGGCGGCCGAGATCGGCCGGGCCCTCGAGCAAGGGGGCATCGACGAGGCGCGCCGGGCCCTCCCGGCACTGGTCGGCCGCGACCCGGCGGGCCTCGACGAGGGGGAGATCGCCCGGGCCGTCGTCGAGTCGGTGGCCGAGAACACCGTCGACGCCGTCGTGGCGCCGCTCATGTTCGCCCTCGCGGGAGGGGCGGTCGGGGCGGCGGCCTACCGGGCCGTGAACACCCTCGACGCGATGGTCGGGCACCGCAACGAGCGCTACCGGCGCTTTGGCTGGGCCGCCGCGCGGGCGGACGACCTCGCCAACCTCCTCCCGGCGCGCCTTGCCGCTGCCGCGGTGCTCGTCGGTGCCCCCCGCCAGGCGGCCGAGATCGTCCGGGCGGTGCTCCTGCAGGCCCCCCGCCATCCCTCGCCGAACGCGGGGGTGGTGGAGGCGGCCTTCGCCGGTGCCCTCGGGCTGCGGCTCGGCGGGGTCAACCGCTACGGCGGGGTCGCCGAGCACCGGGCCGAGCTTGGCGTGGGGCGCCCCCCCACGGCGGCCGACATCTCCCGGGCCCGGCGGCTCTCGCGGCGCGTGACCACGACCCTCGCCGCCCTTCTCGCCGTGCCCTACCTGCTCGAGCGCCTCGGCCGCGAGGAGCCGGCGGCCGGGCGGGCCGGCGGCTGACCGTGGGAGCGACGCAGCCCCGCCCCCACGGCGGGGACGGGGGGCGCCTCGCCCGCGAGCTCGGCATCGACCCGGCGTCGGTGCTCGACCTCTCGGCGAGCCTCTGCCCGGTCGCGCCGGACCCGGTCCCGGTCCTCCGCCGGCATCTCGGGGCGATCGGACGGTACCCCGACCCGGCTCCCGCCACGGCTGCCCTCGCCGAGGTGATGGGGGTGGAGCCGCGACACCTGCTGCTCACGAACGGCGGGGCGGAGGCGATCTCGCTCGTCGCGGCGGCGCTCGGAGGCCACGTGGCAGAGCCGGAGTTCTCCTCCTACCCCCGCCGCGGCGGTCCGCTGTGGCGGTCGAACCCGAACAACCCGCTCGGCACGCTGGCAGCGCCGGAGGCGGCGGCCGGCGTCTGGGACGAGGCCTTCTGGCCCCTTGCCACCGGGACCTGGACCCGGGGCGACTACCGGGAGGGCGCCGTCGTGGTGGGATCTCTCACCAAGCTGCTCGCCTGCCCCGGGCTGCGGCTCGGCTACGTGCTCTGCGCCGACGAGGCGCTCATGCGCCGGTTCGCCGCGAGCCAGCCCGAGTGGTCGGTGAACGGGCTCGCGGCCGAGGCGCTCGCCGACCTGCTCGCCGTAGTGGACCTCGCCGCCTGGTCCCGGCAGACCTCGGCCCTGCGGGACCGGCTCGCGTCGCTCCTCGGCTCCCTCGGGCGTTCCGTGCGCGCCGGGAGCGGGCCGTGGGTGCTCGTCGAGAAGGCCGGCGCGCTGCGGGCGCAGCTGCTCGGCGAGGGGATCGTGGTCCGCGACTGCGCGAGCTTCGGCCTCGACGACACGGTGCGCATCGGCCTCCCGCGGGCCGACGACTTCCCGAGGCTCGAAAAGGCGCTCCGCCGCCACTGCCTCGACAGCGCCCCCGGCGCGGGCGAGGCGAGGACGTGACGGTCTACCTCGTCGGGGCCGGACCGGGTGACCCGGGCCTGCTCACGGTGAAGGGAGCCGACCTGCTGCGCCGCGCCGAGGTCGTCGTGCACGACCGCCTCGTGAGCGCCGAGGTCCTCGCCCTTGCGGGCCCCGGGGCCCTTCGCATCGACGTCGGCAAGCGGCACGGCACCGGCACGGCCCAAGCGGACCGCCGCCAGCGCGAGATCATCCGGCTCCTCGTCGAGCACGGCCGGCGGGCCGCGGTCGTCGTCCGCCTCAAGGGAGGCGATCCGTTCGTGTTCGGGCGGGGGGGCGAGGAGGCCGCCGCGCTCGAGGCGGCCGGCGTCCCCTGGGAGGTCGTGCCCGGGGTGAGCTCGGTGATCGGCGTGCCGGCGGCGGCCGGGATCCCCCTCACGCACCGCGGCCTCGCCTCGTCGTTCACCGTCGTGACCGGCCAGGTGAGCGACCGGCCCTCGCAGGGCATCCGGGGTTGCGAACCCGACTGGCAGTCCCTCGCCGCGAGCGGGGGCACGCTCGTGGTCCTGATGGGGATGGGCTCGCTCCCGGCGATCGCGGCCTCGCTCGTCGGGGCGGGCCGCCCTCCGGACACGCCGTGCGCCGTGATCAGCGACGGCACGACGCCGCATCAGCGCATGGTCCGCACGACCCTCGGGCGGCTCCCCGAGGTCGGCCTCGGCCCGCCCGGCGTCATCGTGGTGGGCCCGGTCGTCGACGCCGTGAGACCGACCGAGGAGCAGGCGCCGGCGCGCTCTCCTCACCCCGTCGGCCGGCCGGCCCGGGCCGAGCAGAATCCTAACTAGTCTCGTCAGCATTCACCCGGCGAGCTCGCGTGACGGCGGCGTAGGGCCGGGACTCACAACGACGACAGACAGGAGAACCCCATGGCGTTGCAACTCGGTGACATCGCCCCTGACTTCACGGCCGACTCCACGGAGGGCACGATCCACTTCCACGAGTGGCTCGGCGACAGCTGGGGCATCCTCTTCTCGCACCCGAAGGACTTCACGCCCGTCTGCACGACCGAGCTCGGCGAGGTCGCCCGCCTGAAGGCTGAGTTCGACAAGCGCAACACGAAGGTCATCGGGGTGTCGGTGGACTCGGTCGCCTCCCACGAGAGCTGGCTGCAGGACATCGAGGACGCGACCGGCCAGCGGCTCAACTACCCGCTCCTCGGCGACGAGGACCACAAGGTGGCCGACCTCTACGGGATGATCCACCCGAACGCGAGCGACACGCTGACCGTCCGGTCGGTGTTCGTGATCGGCCCCGACAAGAAGGTGAAGCTCACCATCACCTACCCGGCGAGCACGGGCAGGAACTTCGAGGAGATCCTCCGGGTGATCGACTCGCTCCAGCTCACCTCCGACTACTCGGTGTCCACCCCGGTGAACTGGCGAGACGGCGAGGACGTGATCATCGCGCCGGCGATCGACGACGACGCCGCAAAGGAGAGGTTCCCGAAGGGCTTCCGCACGATCAAGCCGTACCTGCGCTACACGCCCCAGCCGAACCGCTGAGCCTCCGGCGCCGGCCGGGCGGCCGGAGACCGCGCCGCCCCACCCGGGCACCCTACGATCGTCGGGTGCCCGGGTGGTCAACCCTTCGCCGCGACGTGCTGAGGAGCGCGGAGCGCGTCGCCGAGCTCCCGGTGCTCCGCCAGGATGCGATCTTGTACGGGCTCTCGGCCCTGTTCGCGGCGGGGGAGAGCCTCTTTGCCGTCACCGCCGACTACCGCGAGTGGGGCCGCGTCGCGCTCGTCGCCTACCTCGCCGCGGCGGTGCTCTGCGAGGTCGCCTACCGGAGGAGGTCGCGCTCGGGCCGCCCCGACCCCGAGGCGAGCAGCCGCGCGAGCACGCTGCGGCGCCTCGTCATCCTCCTCGTGCTGGTGGCAGCCGTGCTCGCTCCGCTCGCGCTCCAGGTGCGCTGGCGCGCCACCGGCAACCAGCACGTGACCAACCTGCACGGCGCCCAGGCACAGCCTGAGGTCGCCGTCGTCGAGCGGGCCGGGGACCGCTTCGCCCGTCTCGAGGACCCCTACCTCGCTCACCCGACGACCGTCGGCGTCTCCCCCTCGAACGACTCGCGCTCGGTCGACGCGAGCGCGTACTTCCCCTACCTCCCCGGGATGGCCGTCTTCGGGCTCACGAACGCGGCCCACCTGCCCCGCGCCTTGAGGGACGCACGCCTCCCGCTCGCCGGCTTCACCCTGATCGTCGTCGGCCTCTCCCTCGCACTCTCACCCTCGTCCAGCCGGCGGCGATGGCGGACCTTCCAGTTCCTGGTCGTGCTGCCGACCGGCGCCCTCCCGATGGTGACCGGAGGGGACGACCTGCCCGTGCTCGCCCTGCTGCTCCTCGGCCTCGTGCTCGCCCGGCGCCGCCAGCCCGTCGCGGCCGGGATCGCGATGGGCTTCGCCGGGACGCTCAAGTGGACGGCGTGGCCGCTCATCGTCCTCGCCCTGCTCTGCGTCCGCGACCGGGAGGGTGCACGGGCAGCCGGCCGCTACGCCCTCGCCGTCTACCTGGTCGCCGTGCCGGTGATCCTGGCGGGCGCCGCCGCGGGCCTCCACGCGTTCGTAGTGAACGTGCTCAAGTTCCCGCTCGGCCTCACGAAGGTCCACTCGCCGGCGGCAAGCCCGCTGCCGGGCCAGGTGCTCGTCCAGCTCTTCCCTGGGGCGAAGACGCAGCTCACGGTGGGGCTGATCGCCGCGGGCGCCGTGGTGGTCCTCGTCATGCTCGTGCGCCATACTCCCCGGAGCCCGTACTCGGCGGCGTGGTTCGCGGGGTGGTCGCTCGCCTTCGCGACCGTCATCGCCCCGGCCACGCGCTTTGGCTACCTCATCTACCCGGCGAACATGTTCGTCTGGGCCTACCTGCTCCACGAGAGCTCTGCCCGGCACCTCACGGCACCGGCCGGCACCGACGAGCGCGAGCCGGCAACGGCCGCTCAGCTCGCGTCGCCGACCTGGTAGAGCTGGATCGTGACCGTGGTCGTGGCGGGGCTCGAGCCGCTGCCGGCGAGGGCCGGGCTCACGATCGTGTGCACGGCTCGGAGGATGACGCCCACCTCCCACTGGTAGCCGTCGCTCCCGTTGCGCTCGGCGAGGAGCTCGCTTCGAGATCCGTTGGAGGTGATGGAGGTCGAGACCCAGTGCTCGTCGGAGAGCACGAGGCGGAAGAAGCGGGCGACCTCCTTCTCCGGCGCCGCCACGCTGAGGGTGACGGAGCGGTCGAACTGCCCCACCCCGCGGTCGTTCGAGGCCCTCGAGCGGTACGTCGCGCCGGCAGGCACGGCGAGCGAGCCGACGACGTCCTCCGGCGGCTCGCCCGCCGAGGCGATGTGCGCGAGGAAGGGGGCGGCGGGCTCCGAGCGGAGCGGGGTGCCCCTCACCCGCGAGGAGACCTCGTTCGGGGCGCTCTCGCGTGCCGAGGGCGTGCCGACGACGGCGAGGACGGCACCGCCGACCACGATGAGGGCGGCAAGGGCGACGACGACGAGGGCCGGCCGGAGCGACGGCCCGGCAGGGGCCCGGCCACGCGCCCCGGCGTGGACAGTGGACACGGTGGCTCCAGGCTACAAGGCCGGCATCCGGCGGCGGTCGCGAACCGCCACGTGGCGCGACGGGGCGGCACGCGCTGGGTATCCTCGATGAGGAGGTCCGATGGCCGCAGGCAGTGACGTGACCGCCGAGCGCACCGACGGCACCGGGGGCCTGCAGGTGCCGCTCGATGGGGGAGAGGGTGCGGCGCGCCACGGCACGGCGCGGCCGATCAGCGCCGCCCGGGCCCTCGTGCCTCCCCCGAGCGATCAGCTCGAGCCCCTCTTGGCGATCCTCGCCGAGCAGCGGCCAGGCGAGGACCTGTCGCTCGTGAGGCGGGCCTACAGCCTCGCCGCCCGGGCCCACCAGGGCCAGCGCAGGGCGTCGGGGGAGCCCTACCTCACCCACCCGGTCGCCGTGGCGACGATCGTCGCCGAGCTCGGTCTCGACACCACGAGCGCGGCGGCCGCCCTCTTGCACGACGCCGTCGAGGACACCCGCGTCGACCTCGAGCAGATCGAGCGGGAGTTCGGCGCCGAGGTCGCCGCGATCGTGGACGGGGTGACGAAGCTCGACCGCCTGCGCTTTGGCTCGAAGGAGGCCCAGCAGGCCGCCACCATGCGCAAGATGCTGGTGGCGATGGCGCGTGACTGGCGGGTGCTCGTCATCAAGCTCGCCGACCGGCTCCACAACATGCGGACCCTCGACGCCCTCCCGGAGTGGAAGCGCCGCCGCGTCGCCGAGGAGACCCGCGACATCTACGCACCCCTCGCCCACCGCCTCGGGATCCAGGAGGTGAAGTGGCAGCTCGAGGACCTCGCCTTCGAGACCCTCCACCCGAAGCGGTTCGCCGAGATCGCCCAGATGGTGGCGACGCGAGCGCCCCAGCGAGAGCAGGAGCTCGAGGACGTGCTCGACCTCGTGCGCAAGCGGCTCGCCGACCTCGGCATCGCGGCCGAGGTGACCGGCCGGCCGAAGCACCTCTGGTCGATCTACGAGAAGATGGTGGTGCGCGGCAAGGAGTTCGACGAGATCCACGACCTCGTGGCGATCCGGATCATCGTCGAGGCCGAGAAGGACTGCTGGGCCGCGCTCGGGGCGGTCCACGCCCTGTGGCCGCCCGTGCAGGGCCGGTTCAAGGACTACGTGAACTCGCCGAAGTTCAACCTCTACCAGTCCCTCCACACGACCGTCGTCGGGGCGAACGGCAAGCCGCTCGAGGTGCAGATCCGCACCTACGAGATGCACCAGCGGGCCGAGCACGGGATCGCCGCCCACTGGGGCTACAAGGAGGACGGGGGCCGGCGCCGCAGCGGGGCCGGGGGGCGGGGGGCGCACTCGACCGAGGAGATCGGCTGGCTGCAGCGCATCGTCGACTGGGAGCGGGAGACGCCGGACCCCCACGAGTTCCTCGAGACCCTGAAGGTCGACCTCGAGCAGGACGAGGTCTACGTGTTCACGCCGAAGGGCGAGATCGTGACCCTGCCCTCAGGGGCGACCCCGGTCGACTTCGCCTACTCGATCCACACCGAGGTCGGCCACCGCTGCGTCGGGGCCCGGGTGAACGGCCGGCTCGTGCCCCTCGAGTCCCGGCTCGGCTCCGGCGACACCGTCGAGATCGTGACCTCGAAGATCCCGACGGCGGGACCCTCTCGCGACTGGCTGAAGATCGTCGCGAGCCCGCGGGCGCGCAACAAGATCCGCCAGTGGTTCTCCCGCGAGCGGCGGGAGGACGCCATCGAGGCCGGCCGGGAGGAGCTCGCCCGGTCGCTCCGGCGGGCGGGGCTCCCGGTGCAAAAGCTGCAGTCGTCGCCGGCCATGCTCGCGGTGGCGAACGAGCTCGGCTACGCCGATCTCGACGCGCTCCATGCCGCCCTCGGCGAGGGTCACGTCTCGGGCCACGCCCTCGTCCAGCGCCTCGGGCGGGAGCTGCGCGGCGGCGACCAGGAAGAGCAGCTCCCCTCGACGGCCATCGCCCCCCGCCGGCCGAGCCAGCGCCGGGGCTCGGCGGGGATCTACGTCGAGGGCCTCGACGACGTGATGGTGCGGCTCTCGCGGTGCTGCACCCCGGTGCCCGGCGACCGCGTGATCGGCTTCATCACGAGGGGCCGCGGCGTCTCGGTGCACCGGGAGGACTGCGCGAACGCGCTCGCCCTTGCGGGCAGCGACGGCGAGCGGCTCATCGAGGTGGAGTGGGACGGGGACCGCCAGGGGGTCTTCGTCGCCTCGATCGAAGTGAAGGCGCTCGACCGGGCCCGCCTGCTCGCCGACGTGGCCAAGGTCCTCGCCGAGCATCACGTGAGCATCCTCTCCTCGTCGTCGAACACCGCTGCCGATAGGGTGAGCAGGATGCGCTTCGAGTTCGAGCTCGCCGACCCCTCCCACCTCGACTCCCTCCTCGACTCGCTCCGCCGGCTCGACAGCGTCTACGACGCCTACCGGCTCCTGCCCGGCAAGGGCAACCCCGTCCCCCAGCCGGCCGCCAGGTGAGCCCCGGCATGGGAGCGCACTCCGGCCCGTCGCGCCCGCGCGGGCTTCGCACCGACTACTGCGGGGAGCTGCGGCGAAGCGACGCGGGGCGGGTCGTCTCGGTGTGCGGGTGGGTCGCCCGCCGGCGCGAGCACGGCGAGCACCTCGCCTTTGTCGACGTGCGCGACCACACCGGCATCGTCCAGTGCGTCGTCGACGGCGCCCACGACCTGCGCTCGGAGTACGTCGTGCGGGTGACCGGGACGGTGCGGCTCCGGCCCGAGGGGACCGCCAACGAGGCCCTCGCCACCGGTGAGGTCGAGATCGGGGCGGAGGGCGTCGAGATCCTGAGCACGGCCGAGCCGCCTCCGTTCGCCGTCGACGGCCGGGCCGAGACCGAGGAGGCGGTGCGCCTGCGCTTTCGCTACGTCGACCTTCGCAGCGAGCGGATGCAGCGCAACCTGCGGATCCGTGCCACCGTGGCCGCCGCGGTGCGCCGGTCGATGCAGCGGCAGGGCTTCGTCGAGGTCGAGACGCCCCTGCTGTGGACCCCGACGCCGGAGGGTGCACGGGAGTTCGCCGTCCCCTCCCGGCTCCAGCCGGGCTGCTTCTACGTGCTGCCCCAAAGCCCCCAGATCGCGAAGCAGCTCCTCATGGTCGCCGGGTTCGACCGGTACTACCAGATCGCCCGGTGCATGCGGGACGAGGACCTGCGCGCCGACCGGCAGTTCGAGTTCACCCAGCTCGACCTCGAGGCGTCCTTCGTCAGCCAGGAGGACATCTGGGAGGTCGTGGCCGACTCGGTGGTCGAGGCAACCCGCGACGTGACGGGCGAGGAGCCGCCCGAGGTGGTGAGGATGACCTGGGACGAGGCCCTCGACACCTACGGGACCGACAAGCCGGACCTCCGCTTTGGGATGGAGCTCGTCCCCCTCGAGCAGTTCCTGGCTCGCACCGGCCTGAAGGCGCTCGCCGGAGCCGAGGCCGTGAGGGCGATCCGGGTCGAGGGGGGAGCGGACCTCGGCCGGGGCCGCCTCGACGCCCTCGTCGACCGGGCACGAGCACTCGGAGCGGCCGGGCTCGTCTGGCTGCGCGTGATCGCCGGCGAGGACGGCGGCGGTCCCGGGATCGACTCGCCCGTGGCGAAGTTCCTCTCGGGCGAGGAGAAGGCGGGGATCGTGGCGGCCACCGGCGCTGGGCCGGGCGACCTCGTGCTCGTCGTCGCCGGCGCGCGCGCCACCACCTGCCGGGTCCTCGGCCAGCTCCGCCTCGACCTCGGGAGGCCGGGGCTCGCGCACCGGCCGTACCGCTTCGCGTGGGTGACCGACTTCCCGCTGTTCGACGGCGTCGACGAGGACGGCCATCCGGTCGCCGCCCACCACCCGTTCACGATGCCGCACCCCGACGACCTCGACCGGCTCGAGAGCGACCCGCTCTCGGTCCGCTCCCAGGCGTACGACCTCGTGCTGAACGGCTGGGAGCTCGGCTCGGGCAGCATCCGGATCCACCGGGCCGACATCCAACGCCGGATCTTCACCGTCCTCGGCATCTCCGAGGCCGAGGCCGAGAGCCGCTTCGGCTTCCTGCTCGGCGCCTTCCGCTACGGAGCCCCGCCCCATGGCGGCTTCGCCTACGGGCTCGACCGCCTCGTCGCCATCCTCGCCGGCGAGGAGAACATCCGGGAGGTCATCGCCTTCCCGAAGACCCAGTCGGGTGCGGACCTGATGGCCGGCTCGCCCCGGGAGCTCGGCGACCGCCAGCTCGCCGAGCTCGGCATCCGGGTCGTGCCCCCGCCGGCGCGCGGGGCCGCCCCCGCCGGGTGAGCGGCGCCCTCCTCAGCGCTGGAGCAGCCTGGCCCGGCTGAGCAGATCGTGGGCGGCGCGGGGCCGCTTGGGCTGGGGGCTCGATGGGCGCTCCTCGCCCGACTCGGCCCGCTGGCAGTCGGTGCAGAGGTAGCGGCCCTCGATGAGGTGGGTCAGCTTCTGCTCGCGGCACCGGGCGCACCAGTGGTCGAGGTAGGCGAGCGAGGAGGCCGCCTCGCGCGGCCGCGGAGCGAGGGCGTCGAGGCGACGCTGCGCCGCTTCCTTGAGCAGCCAGCGGTGGCCGCCCGGGCTCGCCGGGTCCTCCACCCGCTCGACGAGATCCCAGGTGAGCAGGGACCTGAGCAGGGGGTTGAAGGCTTCGATCGGGATGTCCCCGTGCAGCGGCACCGCGCCCGGGAGGCGGGTGCCCTCGTTGATCGGTTCCATCGTCATCGTCAGGTACTCCTCATCGGTACAGCTCCGCCTAGTGTGGACCACCTGCGGGCGGAGCGGGACGCGCCCGGGCCGCCGCAGGCCCGGGGCGGGCACGAAGCATCGTGGAGGCCACCCATCACGCGAGAACGAGGGCGAGAGCGGCACGACCGTGACGGCGCCGGTTCGAGCCTGTTCGACTCCGCCGCCGCCGAGGAGCTGTCGCGGCGGGCGCCGCTCGCCGCCCGCATGCGGCCGGCCACGCTCGACGAGGTCGTCGGCCAGCGCCACCTCCTCGCCCCCGGCGGGCCGCTTCGCACCCTCGTCGAGGCGGACCGGCTCTCCTCGGGCATCTTCCACGGGCCGCCCGGCACGGGCAAGACGACGGTCGCCCGGCTCGTCGCCGAGCACACCCGCCGGCGCTACCGCGCCCTGTCGGCGGTGGAGGCGGGGGTGAAGGAGGTCCGCAGCGAGCTCGAGGCGGCCCGGCAGGCGCTCGGCACGGAGGGCCGCGGGACCATCCTGTTCCTCGACGAGGTCCACCGGTTCACCACCGCCCAGCAGGACGCCCTCCTCCACGGGGTCGAGGAGGGCGTCGTCTGCCTGATCGGGGCGACGACCGAGAACCCCTTCTTCGCCCTCAACACCCCGTTGCTCAGCCGCTCCACGCTCTGGGGCTTCGAGGCCCTCGGGGAGGACGACCTCCTCGTGCTGCTCGAGCGCGGCCTCGGCCTCGAGAACGCCTCGGCCGACCGGGACGCGCTGGCGCTCATCGCGGACCTGGCCGCCGGGGACGCCCGCGTGGCCCTCACCGTGCTCGAGGTCGCGGTCGCCCTCAGCAGCCCGGAGCGCCACGTGAGGGCCGAGCAGGTCGACCGGGCGCGCTCGACCCGGGCATGGCGCCATGGCCGGCAGGAGCATTACGACCTCATCTCGGCGTTCATCAAGTCGGTGAGGGGCTCGGACCCCGACGCCGCCCTCTACTGGCTCGCCCGCATGATCGAGGTGGGCGAGGACCCCCGCTACGTCGCCCGGCGCATCGTCGTCCTCGCGAGCGAGGACGTGGGCCTCGCCGACCCGATGGCCCTCGTCGTGGCGGCGGCCGCCGCCCAGGCCGTCGAGCTCGTCGGCCTGCCCGAGGCCGCCCTCAACCTCGCCCAGGCGACGGTCCACCTCGCCCTTGCGGCGAAGTCGAGCTCCGCCGCCCGCGGCCTGTGGGGCGCTCAGGAGGCGGCGCGCCGCGGGCCGTTCGCCGCAGTGCCCGCGCACCTGCGCAGCGGCAACTACCCGGGGGCCGCCTCGCTCGGGCACGGCACCGGCTACGAGTATCCTCATGACGACCCGCGAGGCTTCGTCGAGCAGGGCTACCTGCCCGAGGAGCTTTCCGGGCTGCGTGTGTTCGAGCCCTCCGAGCACGGCGCCGAGCAGCTGCTCGCCCGCCGCTGGCGCGAACGGAGGCGCGAGCGCTCCGGCGGGCCGGACCCGGCGGCGACCGGATCCGGGGCCGGGGGGAGCGCAGCCGGCGGTCCGGGACCGGCGGGGAGCGCGCACGGGGCACCACCGACTGCCAGTGAGACGACGAGCGAGGGACGACACGAGCGATGAACGCCGAGCAGCTCCGCCGGGAGTTCACGAGGTTCTTCGTCGAGCGCGGGCACTCGGCCCTGCCCGGAGCGAGCCTCGTCGCCAACGATCCGACGATCCTGTTCACGATCGCGGGGATGGTCCCGTTCAAGCCGTACTTCCTCGGCGAGGCGGTGCCGCCGAACCGGCGCGTGGTGACCATCCAGCCGTGCCTGCGCACCGCCGACATCGAGGTGGTGGGGACGACGGCCCGCCACTGCACCTTCTTCGAGATGCTCGGCAACTTCTCCTTCGGCGACTACTTCAAGGAGCACGCCATCCCGTGGGCCTGGGAGTTCGTGACCGAGGTTCTCGGCCTCGACCCCGACCGGCTCTGGGTGACCGTGCACGTGAGCGACGACGAGGCGGCGGACCTGTGGTGCTCGACCACCTCCGTGGCCCCGGAGCGGGTCCAGCGTCTCGACGAGGACAACTTCTGGACGATGGGGGAGACCGGCCCGTGCGGGCCGAGCTCGGAGATCTTCTTCGACCACGGCGACGCCTACGGGCCGCCCGGTGGCCCGGCCG
>DATGKK010000066.1:0-6127 GCA_035294725.1 Acidimicrobiales bacterium
GAGGAGCCGGCGCAGCTGGGCGATCTCAGCGACCAACTCCTTGTAGGAGTTGGGATCATGGCCCGAGGAAGTGATGCGCGCCGGAATTCCCAACGATACGCGCGACCCGCGTTCAAGTGGTGGACCCCGCTATCCAAGTACCTCCAGAGGCGAAGAACAAGTGGCTCAGCGCGAGTGTCCTCGACGATGCGGCGAGCGTCATCAGAGCCGCATTCGACGAGACCGAGAGACGCGACCCTTCCCACGAACGCACCTGGATCGCTCTCGTCGACGGGGCATGCCACCAGATCGACCGCATCAAGGCCGAGGCGAAGGCACGAGAGATCGACCTGGAGACCGTCTGCGATTTCGTGCACGTCATGGAGTACATCTGGTCGGCTGCCTGGTCGTTCTTCTCCGAAGGCGATCCCGCAGCCGAGGCCTGGGTGGCCGACAAGGCGCTCAGCGTGCTCTGCGGGCAGGCACCGACGGTCGCGGCGTCGATCAGGCGCAAGGCCACCTGCCTCGGCCTGGAACCCGACGAGCGGAAGAACGCGGACACCTGCGCCGACTATCTGCTGGCCAAGAAGGACTACCTCCACTACGACCGGGCGCTCGGGCAAGGATGGCCGATCGGAACGGGGGTTATCGAGGGCGCCGTTCGACACTTGGTGAAAGACAGGCTCGACCTGACCGGCTCCAGGTGGGGACTGCAAGGGGCTGAGTCGATCCTGAAGCTCCGGGCCTTACGAACGAACGGCGACTTCGAGAGCTACTGGAAGTTCCACCTCGACAGGGAACGCCACCGGGCCCACGAGGCCCGCTATGCCAACACCGCAATACCGAGAGCTGCATGATGGCTCGTCACTCCCGGGGAGCCGCACCCCGGGGAAATCGTACCGGCCGGGTCCGACAGCCCAGAGTTCATTCGAGGACCAACCGCCGGCTCAGCCGCGCCACCCGTCGGGGGACTGGCCCGGCTCCTGCCGAGGGCGCCTGCCGACTGATCGCGCCAGGGCGCGAACGACGACGGCCTGGCGGTCAAGCCGGTCGGCGTCGTCGGCAAGGTGGACCCCGCGTGACAGCTCACCGACGGTGATGGCACGTCGCCGATCGGCCGCCGTCCAAAGTGGGTGCATTCTGCACCCACTGCTGATAGGCTCGGCATGTGGTCAGAGTGATCCAGATCCGAGGCGTTCCCGATGACGTGCATGAGGTGCTGGCGAAGGCGGCCGAGGCCGAGAACCTCTCGTTGAACCGATACGTCCTCCGTGAGCTCGAACATCTGGCCCATCGAGCCGAAGTCGTCGAGCTCAACGCACGAGTCATTCGTGAGACGAGAGCACGAATCCCGAGGAAGGTGGGGCGGGCGACCATCCTCGCTGCGCTGCAGGAGGGCCGCGACGAGTGAGGGTGGTCGACGCCGGCGTGCTCGTTGGTGTTCTCGTGGGTGATCTCGAGCCCGAGGCGCTCGGCGACGAGGAGTTGGTGGCACCGCACCTGATCGACAGCGAGGTCACGAACGTGCTGCGACGCTTAGCTCATCAAGGGGACTTGACCGATGACTCCGCGACGGCGGCAATGGACGGTTTCGCGCGGCTCAGTCTCACGCGGTTTCCGGCGGACTGGCTTCGAGGCCGGATGTGGGCGCTGCGCCACAACCTCTCTGCCTACGACGCCACCTATGTGGTACTGACGGAGACCCTGTCCGCAACCTCGCTTTTGACTACCGATGCGAGGCTTGCAGCGGCTCCCGGCATCCAATGCCTGGTCGACGTTCTGTGACCGAGCCCTTTGTTGGCTCAGGTGCCCCGAGCACTGAGCTGAGTAGGGCGCGTCCGGGGTCACCTCGACCGGGCGGGAGTGGTGTCCTGCGCTCCCGGAGCGTCGAGTGGCGCTCACTGTTGGGGCCACTGGCCAGGCTCATCGTGGGACCAGAGATATGACCTGGAATGTGGATCACCTACTCGCTCGACGGCTGTCGTCTGCCAGCGCCAAAGGACGATCTGGGGTGCGTGGACCCCTTGAGTCCGCCCACACTCGGCGCGTCCCATGCAGCTCGAGGCCGGCAACCGCTGCCCACTGCTCCGAGCGCCTCGACGAATCAGTGCTCCACACCTTGGCGCGTGGCACGCAGGGCAAGCGTGCCGACGACATCGTGGAGGGTGGACGCGACGTCGGGAGTGCTGTGGACGGCGTTGCTCCTCGCCGGACAGATCAGACGATGCGGTAGGTCTGGACGCCGTGGGCGACGACGTTGCCGTCGGCATCGGTCGCAGTGAGCTCGGTGAAGGTCAGCTCCCTTCCCCGCCGTACCGTTCGGGCAAGCGCGATCAGGTCCGAGCGCCTGCATGCCCCGACGTACTGGATCGACATTCCCACCGTCGAGGCGCGAACGCCCTTGTCGAAGTCGTGGTTGGACCACGCTGCGGCAGCTCCCGCGGTGTCCATGACGGCGGCCACGACGCCCCCGTGGTAGTAGGTTCCGTCGTTCGTCAAGTCCTCCCGGAAGGGCAGGCGGAGCCGGACCTCGTCAGGCTCGTACCGCTCGACGACGACGCCGAGGCTTGCGAGGAACGGGGTCTTCATCATCATCTCCGGGACCGCCCTTCGCCGGGCCTGCTGCTCCTCGTCGCTCAGTGCCATCTCCGCTCGTCCTCCGCGTTGTGACGGTGCAGGAGGCAATATTGGCCTGTGGGTGAACCGACCCTCGCCCGGGCACTCGTCCTGGAGGCGCCGCGGCAGCTCCGCCTGCGGTCGATGCCGCTTCCGGAGATCGGGGAGGACGACGGGCTGCTCCGCATCGAGGCGTGCGGGCTGTGCGGCACCGACCACGAGCAGTACACCGGCGCCCTGCCGTCCGGTTTCGCCTTCGTCCCGGGCCACGAGTCAGTGGGAACCATCGAGGCGGTCGGACGGCGGGCCGCCGAGCGCTGGGGCGTGCACCCGGGAGATCGCGTCGCCGTCGAGGTGTTCCAGTCGTGCCGGGAGTGCGCCGCCTGCCGGTCGGGCGCCTACCGGCG
The DNA here is from genome assembly GCA_035294725.1 of Acidimicrobiales bacterium. Taxonomy (GTDB): domain Bacteria; phylum Actinomycetota; class Acidimicrobiia; order Acidimicrobiales; family Bog-793; genus DATGKK01. Next base: position 3,003 of record DATGKK010000066.1, read on the forward strand.
CTGCGAGCGGCACGGCTTGCGGGACATGTACGGGTTCATCCCGGTCGAGACGGCGCCGGGGCTGTGGGGCGGCTACGCGACCCACCAGTACCTCGCCCCGGACACGCTGGTGCTGCCGGTGCCGCCGGGGCTCGACCCGGTCGTCGCCACGCTGTTCAACCCCCTCGGCGCCGGCATCCGCTGGGCGGTCACAGTGGCCGGCACCTCGCACGGCGACGTCGTGGCCGTGCTCGGGCCGGGTGTTCGCGGCCTGTCCGCCTGCGCGGCTGCGAAAGAGGCGGGAGCCTCCTTCGTCATGGTGACCGGGGTGTCGCCCCACGACGACGAGCGGCTCAGGCTCGCAGGCGACTTCGGGGCGGACCTCGCCGTCGACGTGGCCTCGAGCGACCCGGTGGCGGCCCTGCGAGAGGCGACCGGGGGCGGCGCCGACGTGGTGGTGGACGTCACGGCCCGGGCCCCGGCTGCGCTGGGCCAGGCCGTGGCGCTCGCCCGCGCCGGTGGCACGATCGTGCTCGCGGGAACACGGGCCTCGGCAGAGACGCCCGGCTTCTGGCCGGACCTCGTCGTCTATAAGGAGCTGCGGATCCTCGGCGCGCTCGGCGTCGACGCTCCCGCCTACCGGGCGGCGCTCGACCTTCTCGGCACCGGGCGCTACCCGTTCGCTGAGCTGCCACGGCGCTGCGCGCCGCTCGAGGAGACCGAGGCGCTCGTGTTGTCCATGGCAGGAGAGTCCTCGAGCCCACCGCCCGTGCACGGGGTGGTGGTGCCGTGAGCTCCGAGGCGCGGCTCCCGCTCCTGTCGCCGGAGCAGGCTCGGCAGACGGCTTCGCAGGCCGGCGTTCCCGCCGCCTTGGCCGAGCTCAACGTGTTCCGCGTCCTGCTCCACCACCCGCGGCTGGCACGGTGGCTGTCGGAGCTGCTGCTCGGGCTCCTCGGGCAGGGCGAGCTCGACCCCCGCCTGCGGGAGCTCATGATCATGCGGGTCGGCTGGGTGACCCGCTCGGACTACGAGTGGAGCCAGCACTGGCGGATCGCGCAGCGGGTCGGGCTCAGCGAGCGGGACCTCCTCGGGGTCCGGGACTGGGAGCGGCACGATGCCTTCGGGCCCGCCGAGCGTTCGGTCCTCGCCCTTGTCGACGAGGTCATCGGCACCGGTGCGGTCACCGACCTCACCTGGGCAGCCTGTCGCGAGCACGTCGCAGGGGACCCTCGGATCCTGCTCGAGCTGCTCGCCGTGGTCGGGCTGTGGCAAATGGTCTCGGCGCATCTCCGCTCGCTCGGCGTGCCGCTCGACGACGGGCTCGGGTCGTGGCCACCGGACGGCGTCGGCCCCGCCGAGCCACCCGGCTGACCGGTCGCAGGGGTGCCAGGCGTGGCGGGGTGTCGACGCTTCGCCCCATCTCGCAGCGGGCCCGGCCGCCGGCGAACGACGTGACCGTGCATCGCCGCTCGGGGTCGACGACGACCGCTCCGGGGCACGAGTCGAGTGTGCTGGGATGTCCCGGTGGCAGCCAGCCCGGTTGAGGCGGAGCTCGTGGTCGTCGGTGGTGGTCTGCTCGGCCTTGCCGCGGCGCGCTCGCTGTCGCGCCGGGGGCGGGAGGTCGTCGTACTCGAAGCTGCAGCCGTCGGCCACGAGAGGTCAGGGTCGAAGGGGACGGCGAGGATCTTCCGCTACGGCTACGAGGACCCCTTCTACGTGCGGATGGCGATGGCCGCCGAACCTCTGTGGGCCGAGCTCGAGCGCGAGAGCGGCACGACGCTCCTCGTGCGCACTGGACAGCTCGACTTCGGCGCCGGCATCGCCGAGCTCCACGACGCTCTGCGTGCCTGCGGGGCGCCGGTGGGCAGGCTCCCCGGGGCAGAGGTGGAGCGCCGCTTCCCCTCGCTCGGGAGGCGGCCGGCGCTCGAGGAGCCCGCTTCGGGCGTCCTCATCGCCGACCGCTGCCTCGCCGCCCTCCGCCAGGGCGTCGAGGTGCAGGAGGGTTGGGAGGTCACCGCGCTTGCCGTCGAGCGGTCGCCGACCGGCGCGGGCGAGCGGGTCCTCGTCCGCGCGAGCGGTCCGGGCGGCGAGCGGCGGTACCGGGCCGCCTGCGCCGTCGTCTGCGCCGGGGCGCGAACCGGCGATCTCTTACGACCAGGTGTCGCCGTGCCACCGCAACGGTCGACTCTCGAGCAGGTGGCCTACCTCGAGATCGACGAAGCCCTCCCCGTCGTGATCGACCGCTCCGAACAGCTGCTGTACGGGCTGCCGGACCCGGTGCGCCAGGCCTACAAGGCCGGGCTCCACCACGCCGGCCCGGAGGCCGACCCTCGCAGCGCCGGCATGGCGCAGGACGCGAGGCTGCTCGCGGAGCTCAGGTCAGCCGCCGGGACGACGATCCCCGGCTGGAGCGGCACGCTCGTGGCGAGCGAGCGATGCCTCTACGACTCGACCGCGAACGAGGACTTCGTGCTCGACCGAGCCGGTCCCGTCGTCGTCGGCTGCGGCACCTCCGGCCATGGCTTCAAGTTCGGCCCCCTGCTCGGCGAGCATCTCGCAGAGCTGGCGACCACCGGCAGACTGCCCGACGAGCTCGCGAGGTTCCGGCTCAGCCGATGATGTCGGCGAGCCCCTTGGCGGGGTCGCCGAGGCGAGGGGTGGGCGTGAAGCAGACGGGCAGGTGCTTGATCCCACCCACGAGAGGGATCCCCATGGCCTGGAGGGGGACCGGGTCGCCGACCACCTCCAGGTCGGGCAGCCGCTCGAACAGCTTGCGGAACAGCACCGCCAGCTCCCGCCGAGCAAGGTGGGCCCCGAGGCAGAAGTGGGGTCCAGGACCTCCGAACCCGACGTGCGGGTTCGGGTCTCGCCGGACGTCGAAGCGCTCCGGGTCGTCGAAGACCCGCGGGTCGCGGTTCGCCGCCCCGTAGAACAGGACGACCTTGTCACCCTCGACGAAGTCCTGGCCCGACAGGGAGAGGTCGCGCGTCACCGTTCGCCGCATGAAGACGACGGGCGCCGCGCACCGGACGATCTCCTCGACCGCCGAGGTTGTGAGGTGGGCCGGGTCGGCCTGCCAGGCAGCACGCTCTCCCGGGTTCTCCGCCAGCAGGTGCAAGCCGAGCGACGCGCCCGTGCGCGTCGTG
>DATGKK010000067.1:0-15338 GCA_035294725.1 Acidimicrobiales bacterium
GCGGCTGTGCCGACACGGGACGGCGCGAGCTGAGACCGTTCACGACGGCGATGGGGGGGCGCACCCGCCCGAGGTGGGTGGTTGCCGGTGTGCCCGCGGGGACCTACGGCGGGACGTGGAGCGACGAGGCCCTCCTTCCCGCAGCGAGCGGGTCGAAAGCCGCAGCTTGCCTGCTCGGCCTCGGCCGTGCTGCAGCAGCGCGTCGGGTGACGGTCCCGCCTAGGAAGAGCGGGCGAGACTGCGCCGCCGAGAGCCGGCAGGACGCTCGAGCTCCTTTGCCGCCGCGCGCAGCGTGGCGCGCAACGTTGCTCGGCTGAGACGCTCGGTAAGCGCTAGGTCAGCCTCGGCGACGGGGGCAGGGGGGCGAAACCTCCCCTCGATCCGTAGCTCGGTCCGTTCCTCGTCGAGCGAATGAAGACCAAGGGTTCCCTCGAAGCGTGACGACGGACCGCGGGTCCCGCCGGCCTCCCATGCGAGGCGGACGCCGGCACCGTCCTTCCCGGGTTCGATCAGCCCGAGGGTGACGGCCGGTGTTGTCGAGGGAGACCACGGCAAGCTCGTGGGATCGATTCCCCGGCGGAGCCCCTCGGCTTCGCGGTAACCCGACTTGACGCACGCGGTGAGCCAGGGCTCGGCGGCGACGAGGCGTCGTCGGACCGAATCGGGGGAGAGCTCAACCTGCACCCAGTCCTCGACGGCGATCGTGGTCGCACCATGGCGGTGGGAGTCCGCCGGCGGAGGGTACTCCGATCGCTCGAGCGCCTCGTCCCGTTCGACGATGGTCGCGAGGCTCGTGGTGGCGAGCGTCTCGCGCAGCGCGCTGGTGGCGGCTCCCCAGGTCTCGTGCAGGGGGCAGACCTGCTCCCAGCGACACGGGCCGTCTCCGAGGGCGCAGCGCTCGGAGCGCAGCGGCCCCTCGGCGGCCTCGATCACCTCGAGCAGGCTCACGTCGTGTGGAGGCCGGGCGAGGCGGTAGCCGCCGGACTGGCCGGCCCGCGAGGTGGCAAGCCCGGCGCGAACGAGGTCGGCGAGGATCTGCGACGCGAACGTCTGTGGCACGGCCATCTCGGCCACCACCTCGCGGATCTTCCGGTACTCGCCGCCCTCGTATGCCCGTGCCAGGCACAAGGCGGAGCGCACCACGTAGTCGCCGCGCTTCGACAGCGTCATGTTCACGGCTCTAAGTGTAGCTCCTAACTTGACGTAGAGTTCAATCTCGGTTATAAGTGAACAACGTTGAGTACAGCTCTACAGGTGAGGAGGAGCGATGACCCAGCTGGTCCACTCGGAGGAGCGCCGCCTGGAGGCGAGCGCACCTTTGGATCCGGTCGCGGTGGCCATCCGGTTGCGGCCCCCTGTTCGCTCTGGCCTAGCTGAGCGCTTCGAGCCGAGCGACCCCCCGAAGGGTTGGGATCTCGCCGCGCACCCGAGGGTCGCCCGGCTGCTTCGGAGCCGCAAGTTCCAGTTCGCGCTCATCCTGCCGAACCAGATCATCTTCTGGCTCGTGATCTTCCTCGGGTTGCTCGGCACGGTGGTCCCGGGACTCAATTTCGGCACCGCGATCACCTGGTACATCTGGTTCTGTCTCGTCTTCGTGCTGATGGTCGTCGTCGGGCGGGCGTGGTGCGTGATGTGCCCCTTTGGCGGCTTTGCCGAGTGGGTCCAGCGGCGCACCTTCTGGAAGCGGGCGCAGCACCGCCTCGGGCTCGGCCGCAAGCTCCCCGAGCCCGTGGCCCGCTACGGCTTCCTGCTCTCGGTCGGCACCTTCCTCCTTCTCACCTGGATCGAGGAGTACTTCAACATCGCTGGGCCAGGGAACCCGTGGGCAACGAGCTTCATGGTGCTCGGGATCGTCACCAGTGCCCTCGCCTTCTTCCTGGTCTTCGAGCGGCGCACGTTCTGCCGTTACCTCTGCCCGCTCACGGCTCTCATCGGCACGGTGGGGGCCATGGGCTCGGTGGCCGGGTTTCGCACCCGCGACCGTCAGATCTGCCTGGGGTGCAAGACCAAGGACTGCATGCGCGGCGGGGTCAACGGCTACGGCTGCCCGTGGTACACCTGGCCGGGAAGCGCCGACTCGAACCTCGCCTGCGGCCTTTGCAGCGAGTGCTACAAGGGTTGCCCCGAGGACAACATCGGCTTGTACCTGCAAAGGCCGCTCACCTCTGTGGTCGCGCCGACGAGGCGCCGGGCCGACGTGGCCTGGGCGGTGGCGGTGCTGTGGGGCCTCGTCATCTTTCAGCAGGTCAACGCCACCAAGGCCTACGCCGCTGCGGACGGCTGGCTGAACCGGTTCACGCACCTTGCTTACCCGAACCCGATCGACTACGTCGGGATCATCGCCCTCGTCGCACTCGGCATGGCCGGCATCGCGAAGCTCGTGGAGCGGACGCTCGCCCGACCTGACCTCGACCCGGCGCCAGCAGCGAGGAGGGCGCCACAACTGTCGCCCGCCGCCCGGTCCCTTGCCTTCTCCGGACTTTCGCCTACCCCGGATCTCATGACGAGCCCCGTGGCCGTAGGGGCCGGTGGCGCGAGCGCCGGCGTCGAGATGACCGGGCAGTCCGCCACGGGGAAGAGCTTCATCTCCCGTACCAGCCGGTTCCGGATGTACTTCCTGCCGCTCATGTACGGGCTGATCCCCGTGGTCGGTGCCGACTACTTCGCCCGGCAGCTTCCGAAGTTCTTCAAGCACGCGTCGCGCATCGTGCCTGCAGTCGGGCACCTGTTCGGCGCGGGCTCGACGCACTCGGCGCTCTACAACACGCGCATCCTGCCCGACCCGGGAATCGTCGCGGTCCAGGTGGCGGTGATCGCTCTCGGGACGGCGGCTTCGGCCTGGGCGAGCTGGAAGATCGCCGGTCGTGAGCTGGTGGGGATCTCCCGTCATGCCGTCGCGGCCCGCGCGGTGGCCGTTGCGCTCCCCGTCGCCTGCGGCCTTACCGCCGCGCTCCTGTACGTGATCATGCACGCCGCGTCGTAGAAAGGTCCACGACATGTCACTCTCACTCACACCTGCCCTCGCATCTCGGGTCGGCGAGGTGCCCCACGTCACAGTGCTGGCCGACCGCTGCGCGGGTTGCCAGGAGTGCGTCGTCCGCTGCCCAACCGGCGCCCTCACCATGGACCTTGGGAGCTGGACCGCCCTTGCCGATGACCTCCGTTGTGTGGGGTGTCGTCAGTGCGTGCGGACCTGTCCGTTCTCCGCCATCTACGTCGACGGCCCGTTCGTCGTCCCGCCACGGGTGGAGCTGGCGCATCACCAGGTCGCGGACCTCGTGGGCAACCTCGAAGAGACTCGCCAGGGGATCCCCACCTGGAGCGCGGTGCTCGCCGAGACCGAGCGCTGCTTGGCCTGCCCAGATCCGACCTGCGTGCGGGGCTGCCCGGTGCACAACGACATCCCGGGCTTCATCGCAGCTGTCCGGGCCGGAGACCTCGACCAGGCCCACCTGGTGCTACGCCGCACGAGCTTCCTCCCTGACGTCTGCAGCCGCGTCTGCGACCAGGCGCTGCAGTGCGAAGGGGCCTGCACCTGGTCACTCGCAGGGGGCACGCCGGTCGCGATCGGGGCGATCGAGCGCTTCGTCACCGACAACGCCCCGGTCCCTCCCCTCGAGCCGGAGTCGGAGCGCGGGCGGGACCTCTCGGTCGCCGTGGTGGGGTCGGGCCCGGCCGGGATCGGGGCTGCGTTTGAGCTCGTCAGGGCGGGAGCTGAGGTGACCGTCTTCGAAAAGGACGAGCACCCCGGCGGCCTCCTCCGCTGGGGCATCCCGAGCTTCACCTTGCCCCGCCACGTCGCGGAGCGCCCCTGGCGCCAGCTCATCGCGGCCGGGGTTCGCTTCGTCGGCGAGAGCACGATCACCCCTGAGCGGGTCGAGGAGCTCCGGCAGTCCTACGACGCGGTGATCCTCGCCCACGGGGCGGGCAAGGCGGTCCGGCTGCCCGTTCAGGGCGGCGACCTCGAAGGGGTGGTCGACGCCACGACGTTTCTGAACGAGGCCCGCGGCGCCCTTGACCAGTCGCGCCCCTGCTCTCTATTCCCCCGCGACGTCAACGACCGGGAAGGCGAGCCCGTGACGGTCCTCGTCCTCGGCGCCGGCAACACGGCCATGGACGTCGCCCGCGTGGCGCGGCGGCTCGGCGCCCGGGCGATCTGCATCGACTGGATGGACCGTCGCTTCGCCCCTGTCCGTCCCGACGAGCTTGACGAGGCGGGCGAGGAGGGGGTCGACATCCGCTTCTGCACGACGCTGGCCCGCCTGGAAGGAAGGACCGGCCGGGTCGACTTGGCGGTGCTGGCCGAGACCCGTCAGGCGAGAGCGTCCAAGCTGCCCACTGTGACGGGCAAGGTGCTGGCCGAGGAGCGAGTCGACCTCGTCGTGATGGCGATGGGGTACCGCATCGACCCGTCGTTCACCGGCCTCGCCCCTGACCAGCCGATCACCTACCGGCTCCCCGAGCTGGTGGACCGGCAGTTCCAGGCGAGCGGCCTGCTTGCTGCCGGGAGACCCTGCTTCGCCCGAGGGCGCCCGATCGGAGAGCTGTCACTCGGCCGCGAGATCGGCCGGCTGAGCGCAGCGCTTGGTACCGCCGATCGGATCTTCGTGGCAGGCGATGCCCTCGTCGGACCGTCGACGGTCGTCGAGGCGATGGCCCAAGGTCGCCGAGCAGCAGAGGCTGTCCTCGACAGGCAACCCCGTGCCCACCCGACCGGCCATGCCCGCGAGAGCGCGGCGGTCCTCGTGGCCTTCGAGAGCCGGGGGGGCCACACCGAGGCGCTCGCGCGCGGTCTCGCCCGTGCCCTCACGGGTGCGGGGGCGACGGTGTCCATCCGCCGGCTCTGCGACATCGGGCTGCCAGAGATCGCCGCAGCGGACCTGGTGGTGCTCGGCACCTGGGTGGAGGGCTTCGTCGTCGCCGGTGTCGGACCCGCCCGGGCCGCGTCCCGTGCGATCGAGAGCTGGCCCGAGCTTGGGGCGACCAAGCTCGCGACCTTCTGCTCCTACGGGGTAGCGCCGGGCCCGACGCTGGCCAAGCTGCGGAGCATGCTCGAAGCCAAGGGTGGCCGGGTCGTCGCCGAGCACGCCTTCGGCCCCCGTGACCGCAGAGGACCCGCGTGGGCCGCCTTTGCCACCGAGCTGCTCACCCAGCTCGGAATCGGGGCGGAGGGCGACGATCTGGCGGAGACCGCGATCAGATAGAGCGCGACCGCAGTTGACGCGCTGGCGCCCGGGCGCCTCGGTGTCTCCGCCGGCGGAGCCGATCAGGGGACGGACGCCGTGAGGCGTCGTGATCGCCACGGCGGGCCGGCGCTGGCGAGAGGAAGTGTGCGGGTGGGCCGTTGCCCGTTGCCTCCACCGGTCACGACACCGCCTGGTCCCGGTGGCGGATGCTTGCCCTGGGGTCGTGAACGCTGACTGGTGTTCGCGAGGTGGGAGGCGAACAGCTCGCGCGTGTGCAACTGTCGAGGCTGAGCTGCCGCCCTTTCGTGCGCAGGACGGCGACGAGCGCGGGAGAGGGCGAGTGACCGGGACGATGAGTTGGGATCTCGCCCGCTGTGCGGGCGTCCTACTTGGCCTCGCCGCCGGAGATGCCCTCGGGGCCGGCTACGAGTTCCGGACCCCGCCAAGCGCTGCGGCGGCGATGATCGGAGGCGGTCTCGGCAGGTGGGAACCGGGCGAGTGGACCGACGACACCCAGATGGCCGTTTGCATCGCCGAGGAGGCGGCCACCGGGGCTCTCGAGCCGGTGGAGGTGGCGGCGCGCTTCCTCGCCTGGTACCGGTCGGGACCCGCCGACGTCGGGATCCAGACGAGGGCCGTCCTGTCGGCGGCGCACGACAGCGCGGAGGTGGCCGTGCGGGCGGCTCGGTACTTCGAGGCGCACCCGCACGGCGCGGCAGGCAACGGCTCGCTCATGCGGACGGCACCGGTCGCGCTGGCTCATCTCGGGCACGACGAAGCGTTGGCGGAGGCCGCGCAGGCGATCTCGGCGCTCACGCACGCCGACCCGCTCGCAGGCGAGGCCTGCGTGCTCTGGTGTATCGCCATCGACCGCGCCGTGCGTCATGGCAACCTCGACGGCATCTGGGAGGGGCTCGATTGCCTCGCTCCCAACCGCCGAGCGTTCTGGGCTGACCGGCTGGCCGAGGCACAGCAGGGCCCGCCCAGTCGCTTCAGCCCGAACGGCTACGTCGTACCAGCCCTGCAGGCGGCGATCGCGGCGGTGTGGCACACGCCGGTGCCCAAGGAGATGCCCTGTCGTCACCTCCAGCACGCGTTGCAGGCTGCCGTGCACATCGGGGACGACACCGACACGGTTGCGGCGATTGCGGGCGGCCTCCTCGGCGCGCGCTGGGGAGCGAGCGCCCTCCCGGCCGACTGGCAGCTCGCCCTGCACGGCAAGCCGGGGTGCTACGGGCATGCGGATTACCTGGCGAGTGACCTCGTCCGCCTTGCGGTGCTCGCTGCGCGAGGGGGGCAGCCCGACTCATCCGGTTGGCCGGTCGCCGAGAGCCTGGCCGGCTTTTACGACTCCCACTGGCCGTCCCGGCCGTTGCTCCAGCCCCTCGAGCAGGACGAAGGCATCCTGCTCGCCAACTATGCCGGGGCGCTCGGAGCGAGAGCGGACCTCGTGGTGTCGCTCTGCCGAACCGGCTCGGGGCTGTCTGGCGCGGACGGCCACCTCGCCGTATGGCTGCTCGACCTGGACGACCCGGCGGCCAATCCCAACCTCGAGTTCGTCCTCTCCGACCTCGCCGTGTCGATCTCCCGATGGCGGGACCAGGGAAAGACGGTGCTCGTGCACTGTGTCCAAGCCGAGTGCCGCACCCCCACGGTCGCTGCCGCGTACCTGGCGGAGCGCTGCGGGATGTCGGGAGAGAGTGCGTTGGCCACCCTGCGTGGCCAGCTGCCGCGCACGAGCCGGGACGCCGCCTTTGCGAGCGCGCTCGCTCGCCGATGGCCATAGCCGTGGGCGACGACCAGCGGGCGGAGCAGGCGAGCCGAAGGGACGCTCCCGCCATGGGGAGGGTCGCGACGGAGCGGCCGACGATGTACGTGATGGTCGGGCTGCCAGCGGCCGGAAAGACGATGCTGGCCCGCCGCCTCGCAATGGAGTGCCCAGCCCTGCGCCTCACGCCGGACGAGTGGATGCTGCCGCTGTTCGGGGACTCCATGGCCGGCGGCTTGCGAAACGTGCTCGAAGGTCGCCTGATCGCGACTGCCCTCGAAGCCCTCGGTCTCGGAGTCAACGTCGTGCTGGACTTTGGGGTGTGGGGCAAGGACGAGCGAACCGCTCTCCGCTGGCTGGCATCGACGGTGGGTGCCGAGTGCGAGCTCGTCTACGTGGCGATCGACGCACTGGAGCAGGCTCGCCGGGTCGGCGAGCGCGTCGAGACGGCGGCTGAGCCGACCTTTCCCATGACGCAGGCTGACCTTGACGAGTGGAGGGGGAGGTTCCAGCCCCCGGACGAGGACGAGCTACGCGGGGTGGGTCTGGACCCACCGCCTTCCGGCTTCCATACCTGGCGCGACTGGATCGCCCGTTGGTGGCCCACATCCCTCGGTCAAGGGGAGGGGAGCGAGTGAGGGAGCTGTCATCTCGTAGCTGCTCGGAGCTCGGCGAGCTCCATGGTCGCGTGGGCTCTGGCGCAGCCGCCTCGTTGGTCCGACAGGCGCACAGAGCATCATGATCCTCGACGAGGCAGATGACGGCCGACGGGGCACGGCATCCCGGAATGCCGTTGATTGCGGGCGAGGACGAGCGCCGCTCAGGCTCCGTCACAAGGGCCTTGGTGGTCTCACGGTACATGCTGCCTTGTCGGTGACAGATGGCCGTCGATGGTTTCCGGCGTGCGCGCAAGCGCGACCCGCGTGTGCCCGTGTTGGCGGCCATGCAGTCTGCACATGAGCGGGCCGGGCTCGGTGAGCACGCGCCGGCCGGTCTTGGTGGACATCGCCGTGCCCGTGCCAGGGTGATCACGTCGCTCAGTCCCGGAAGCCCGGCGGCGATCTTCTTCGTGTCGGCATCGGGGTGACGGCCAGGCTTCGCGACCGCAGCGCGACCACTGGAGTGCTTTGCGCCCGACCCGGGCCGGCCAGGAGTGAGAAGGGCTTCATGCACCCCTCGGCGATACTCACTTCACCGCTCAATAGCGAGTTCTGTCGTCGTGGGTTGGTCAGTTCGGTCGCTGACCCAGGGACGGAGCGGGCGACGGGAATCGAACCCGCATAGCCAGCTTGGAAGGCTGGAGCTCTGCCATTGAGCTACGCCCGCGAGGCGGCTCAGCCTACCGTGACGATGCTCGGCGGCCGCAGCTTTGCCCGCACCGTTCGCTCCTTCTGCGACCCGAGCTCGCCGTCTCGAGCCGTCTCGAGGGTCTGGCGTGACCGGAGCCTGCCTGGTGGGCGGAGTAGCTTCGCGCCTCGGCCGAACGGTGGAGGCGCCGATGACGAGCGAGCACTGGAAGGGCAGGCGGCGGGGGTGACGACCGCGCGACCAGTGGTGGCCGCCGGAGCGAGCCTGCTCGAGCACCCCCGCCCGTCGGAGCTGCGCAGAGCTCGGCCACGATGATGGTCACGCCGAGCCCTGCGAGCCCCGGTGCCGACTCAGCTGTGCCCTACCGAGACACCCGGTCGGGCGCCACCAGCGGACCGGGCAAGCGGCGCGCCGCTCTCGCCGCCAGCGCCGCTCTCGCCGCGGCGACCCTCGCTGCCTGCTCACAGCAGACCGGCGCCGTCCGCCATCACCTGAGCAGTCACACCACGACCACCACGCGGCGCGCGGCTCCGAGGACGTTCCTCGGCCCGGACGGTGTCGAGTCCTCAGCCGTCATCGCAGAGAACCGGCTCCCCGGCACCACGGCGTGGCGGATCACCGGCCCGAACCCGCCGCTCATCCAGGGCTTCGCCAACACCGCCGGAGCCGAGCCGGGGCAGGACGTGACGCTGTACGTGTCCACGAGCGCCTCGACGTTCCACGTCGACGCCTACCGGATGGGCTGGTACGGAGGCGACGGGGCTCACCTCGTGTGGCAGTCCGGGACAGTGAAGGGCCACCGGCAGCCTCACTGCCCGGTGCTCGCCTCCACCCGAACTGTCGTCTGCGACACCTGGTCGCCCTCGCTCACGATGAGGGTCGGCTCGAACTGGATGTCGGGGGACTACCTGTTGAAGCTGGTCGGCAGCGGCGGTCAGCAGGCGTACATCCTCCTCACGGTCTGGGATCCGACCAGCCATGCCACCTACCTCTTCGTCGCCCGCACATTGACCGAGCAGGGGTGGAACCCCTGGGGGGGCTACGACTTCTACCAGGGGACCGGTGCATGCGCGCCCGGCGCGCCGACCTACCCGCCCTGCAATCGCGCATACGCCGTGTCGATCGACCGTCCCCAGGCGGTCGGCAACGGAGCCGCCGACTTCCTGTCCAACGAGTTCCCCCTCGTCGAGTACGCGGAGCGCCACGGCCTTGACGCCACCTATGTCACCGACATCACGCTCGACGAACACCCTGAGCTCGCGCTCCACCACCGGGTCATCCTCTCGCTGGGGCACGACGAGACCTGGACCGCTCCCGAGCTGTTCGCCGTGCGGAAGGCGATCGCGCATGGGGTGAACGTGGTGTTCTTCGGTGCGGCAGCCCTCGTACGCCACGCCCGCCTCGCGTCAGGGCCGATGGGGCCCGACACCGTGATCGTCGACTACAGGAACTCCGCGCTCGATCCGCTCGACGGCCATGCCAGCCCCTGGGACGTGACGGGCAACACCTGGGCGTCGCCACCGACCGACTACTCAGAGACGAGCCTCGTCGGCGAGCTCTACTCCGGCTACCTCGACCCGGGTACCGGGACCGTGCCCTTCGTCGTGTGGGACCCGGTGAGCTGGCTGTTCCGGGGGACTGGGCTCGAGAAGGGCTCAACCGTCCCCGGGGTCGTTGACGCCGACATCGACCACGTGGCGACCGCCTACCCCACCCCGCCGGATCTGGAGGTGCTCGGACACTCGCCGGTGCCGCTCTCCATCGCCTACACGAACCAGGGCACGTGGGGGAACGACACCTACTCGGACTTCACCTACTACACGCAGCCCACCTCCAAGGCCGGCGTCGTCGACACCGGGACGACGAACTGGATCTGCGCGATGACGAGCTGCGCCGCCAACCCCACCGCAGCCGCCGTCGTCCAGAGGATCACGGGCAACCTGCTCCGCCTGTTCGGCGAGGGCCCGGCGGGCAAGTTCGACCCCTCGGTGTCGAACACCGCCTCCGTGCTGCCGCCTGGCTCGTAGCGGGCGTCGCCCGCCTCGCCGTGGGCCGCGGCAACAGCCGCCGCTCAGGGCGTCCGGCCATCGGCAGACGTCGCCCGCACCCGCCGTGTCACTCGGTCGCGGAAGCGACCTCGCTCACCGGGCGCTCACGGCGCTCGGCGAGCGCGAGCACGCCGGCCGCGCACCAACCGGCGGCGATCGCGAGCCAGAAGGTCACGAGGCGGAACATGAGCGTCACGGACACGGCCGGGACGTGCCCCACGCCGTAGGCCACGAGGATGACGGACAGGCTCCCTTCGACCAGTCCGAAGCCTCCCGGCACGACCGGGATCGAGCTCACGATCTGGGCAGCGCCGTACGCGACCAGCAGCCCGTCCCACGGCACGGCAGCTCCGATAGCTCGGAAGCTCGCCGCCAGGCAGAGGCAGTCGCAGGTCCACATGAGCGCCCCGAGCCCGGCGAGCTCCAAGGTGGCGGTCGGTCCGAGAGGGATCTCCCGCATTCGGCGAAGGGCCCGGTCGATGCGATCGGCGAGATCCCGGCGTGGGCGGCCGGTGAGCCGCCGGGAGGCAGCAACCCCGGCGCCGAGAACGCGCAGGAGCAGGTCGCGCCGGGCGAGCACGGCACCTGCGAGCGCGATGACGACGGCTGCGAGGGCCGCCGCACCGGTCCCGACGCTGCCCGCTCCCGTGGCCACGGCGACGAGGATCCCCACGAGGAGGAGGGCGGACATGCCGATCGACTGACTGACGAGCACGACGAAGATCGTCCAACCGGCCCCGGCGGCCGTCGAGCCCCAGCGCCGGTAGCAGCGGTACCGGTAGGCGCTCGAGACGACGGGCTCTCCGGGGACCGAACTCGCGATGGCGTTGCTCGCCATCGACACAAGGAGCCCGCCGAGCCAGGGCGCGCCTACCCCGGTGGCACGAAGCGCCCGCCGCTGGAGCAGCGTGAAGGCTGCGACAGCGGCCGCCTCGGCGGCGAGCGCAACCGCGACCCACAGGGGCCGCAACTGCGTGAGCCGGCGCAACGAGGCGAGGAGGTCGCCCCGCTTCCCGGCGAGCACCACGACGACGACGGCGAAGACGAGGGCTCCAAGCGCGAACCTGACGGCGAGTGTGCGAGCTCGTGGGATGCCGGCCGGCAGCGCCGCGCCCTCGGGCAGCGCCGTCGTCATCGCGCCACCGTAGCGAGAGCCGCTCCCGCGTGCGTGGAGCGGGCATGATCCCCACATGTCGCACTACTTCGGCGGCCGCATCGGCCGCGACTGGCGGGAGTCCGAGCCCTGGTGGCCGCCCGAGCGCCGGGCTCCTGACGGAGCACCGAACGTCGTGCTCGTCGTGCTCGACGACGTGGGCTACGCCCAGCTCGGCTGCTACGGCTCCGACATCGCGACGCCCGTCATGGACTCCCTCGCCGAGGAGGGCGTGAGGCTCGCCAACTTCCACACCACGGCGCTCTGCTCTCCCACTCGCGCCTGCCTGCTCACCGGGAGGAACCACCACCGAAACGCCTTGGGCCGGGTGGCCGACCTCGCCGTCGGCTTCCCCGGGTACCACGGGCGCCCGCCCCGCGAGAACGGCTTCCTCTCCGAGGTGCTGCGCGACGCCGGCTACGCGACCTACGCCCTCGGCAAGTGGCACCTCACGCCGGAGGAGGAGATCAACATGGCCTCCTCCCGAGCGACCTGGCCGCTCGGGCGCGGGTTCGACCGCTGGTACGGCTTCCACGGGGGCGAGACGCACCAGTTCGTTCCCGCCCTGTACCACGACAACCATGCCGTGAGGCCGCCCCGGAGCATCGACGAGGGCTACCACCTGACCGAGGATCTCGTCGACCATGCCGTCGAGTTCCTCGGGGACCTGCGCGCCGTGGACCCGGACCGCCCCTTCTTTCTCTATTTCGCTCCGGGTGCCTGCCACGCACCTCACCAGCCACCTCGGCGATGGCTCGAGCGGTACCGCGGCCGCTTCGACCTCGGATGGGACGCGTGGCGTGAACAGGTCTTCGCCAGGCAGCTCGCCTCCGGCCTTGTCCCTGCGGGCACACGGCTCTCCGAGCGCCCCGCCTGGGTGCCGGCCTGGGCGTCGCTCGACCCGGCCGCGCAAGCGGTGTCGGCCCGGTTCATGGAGTGCTTCGCCGGCTTCCTTTCCCACACCGACGAGCAGCTCGGTCGTCTCCTCGAGTTCGTCGACGACCTCGGCGAGCGCGACGACACGGTCGTGATGGTGGTCTCCGACAACGGTGCGAGCGCCGAGGGTGGCGCGACCGGGACCATCAACGACGTCCGGCTCTACAACATGGACTTCGTCTCCATCGAGGAGATGCACCGCCGCATCGACGAGATCGGAGGCCCGCTCAGTCACAACAACTACCCCTGGGGCTGGACGATGGCGGGCAACACTCCGTTCCGCCGCTGGAAGCGCGAGGTCCACGAGGGTGGGATCGCCGACCCGTGCATCGTGGCGTGGCGAAGTGGGCGGATCGAGGCGGGCGCCACCCGGTACCAGTTCGTCCACGCGATCGACGTGATGCCCACCGTGCTGGAGCTGGCCGGGATCCAACTCCCTGCGGAGATCGAGGGGGTCGAGCAGTCGCACCTCGACGGCATCAGCTTCGCCTACCTGCTCGGTCCGGGCTCGGCCGAGGCACCCGAGCGCCATGCCACCCAGTACTTCGAGATGTTTGGCTCACGGGCGATCTACCACGAGGGCTGGAAGGCGGTGACGTTCCACCCGATCGCCCCGCTCTACGACGACCAGAACCCGAACGCGCCCTTCGACGAGGATCGCTGGGAGCTGTACCACGTGGCGGAGGACCTCTCCGAGACGAACGATCTTGCCGCCGAGCACCCGGAGAAGCTTCGCGAGCTCGAGCAGCTCTGGTGGCGCGAGGCCGAGCGCAACGACGTGCTGCCCCTCGACAACCGCGTCCTCTGGGCCATCGTGCACCCGAGGCCGGACCGGCGCCTCGACCGGGACCGGTTCCGGTACTTCCAGGGCGGGGCCCCGGTTCCCGAGCACGTCGCGGTCAACGTGCGCAACCGCTCGCACGCCATCGTGGTCGAGGCGGAGCTGCCCGAGGAGCCGTCCGAGCGGGACGGTGTTCTCGTCGCCATGGGCTCTGCACTCGGGGGGTGGTCGCTGCACGTCCTCGGAGGCCGCCTGCGCTATGTGCACAATCTCTACGGCGCCGCCCGCCACGTCGTCGAGGCGACGGCGCCGCTGCCAGCGGGTATGCACCGGCTCGAGTTCGAGCTCGAGAAGGACGCCGGTGCCGGAGGCACCGGGATCCTGCGCTGCGACGGGGAGGAGATCGGCCGGGGAGAGATCGGCCGGTTCACGCCCTCGGGGTTCAACAACCTCGGCGTCGGGCTCACCTGCGGCTACGAGTGGGGCCCGGCCGTCGGAGAGGGCTATCGGGCGCCGTTCCCCTTCGGTGGCCGGATCCGCAACGCCGTCGTCGAGGCTCGTGGGCCGATCGTGCGGGACCCCCTCGCGGAGCTGGAGGCGATCCTCTCCGAGCAGTAGAGGCTCCGGCTCCCGCCGACTTGCCATGAAGTGAACGAAACGGTATCGTTTCTTTCGTGGCCACCACCGAGCACCTCGAACAGCCCCACGACGAGCGCGAGGACGTCGCCCGCGGCCAGGCAGGACGGACTCGGCTCAGCCCGGAACGGACGGCCGAGCTCTACCGGTGCGTCCGGGACCTCCTCGTCGAGTCCGGCTACGAGGCGCTCACGATGGATGCCGTCGCCCAGCGCGCCCACACGAGCAAAGCGACGATCTACCGCCAGTGGGGAGGAAAGCCCGGGCTGGTGGCGGCCGCGGTCCACGCCCTGAAGGACAACGACGCCGAGCTCGACACCGGGACGCTCCGGGGCGACTTCGTCGCCCTCGCCGAGGCCATTGGCTCGGTCGCCGCCACCGACGGGCCGCTATTTGCCGCCGTCAGCCACGCTGTCATCACCGACGCCGCACTCGCCGCCGCCATGCGGGAGGCGATGTTCGAGCCGGCCCAGGCGAAGGTGCGCGCCGTGCTCGATCGTGCCCTGCAACGCGGCGAGATCGAGGCCGGCAACCCCGCGATCGAGATGTTGCCTGGCCTCCTGCTCCAGGCGGTCGTCGGCCGCCAGCTCCTCGACGGCTGCCCGGTGGACGCCGTGTACCTCGTCGGCCTCGTCGACAGCCTCGTGCTGCCCGCCCTCGGCCTGCCTTCGGCGCCGAGTGCCCGCAGCCACAACCGTCAGATCGCGGACGATGCCGCGAGTGCCCCTCAGCAGAAGAAGGGATCATGACCACTACTCCGACATCGCTTGGTGCGCCGCGGCTCGACACCGACGAGCCCGTCGCTTCCATCCCCGGCCAAGCCCAGCCAGCCGCGCACGACCACCGGTGGCTCGCGCTCGCCGTCCTCGGGCTCGCTCAGCTCATGGTCGTGCTGGACGCGACGATCGTGAACATCGCCCTCCCGAGCGCCCAGCGGGCGCTCGCCTTCTCGAACGCGGATCGCCAGTGGGTGGTGACGGCGTACGCCCTCACCTTCGGTGGGCTGCTGCTGCTCGGCGGTCGGCTCGCCGATCTCGTCGGCCGCCGCCGGATGTTCCTGATCGGCCTCGCCGGCTTCGCGCTCTCGTCGGCCGCCGGCGGCGCCTCGACCTCGTTCGGCATGCTCGTGGCGGCACGAGCCGCCCAGGGGGCTTTCGGCGCCATGCTCGCCCCGGCTGCGCTCTCGCTGCTCACCACGCTGTTCACCGACGTCCGTGATCGCGCCCGCGCCTTTGCCATCTACGGCGCCATCGCCGGTGCCGGTGCCGCCGTGGGTCTGCTGCTCGGGGGTGTGCTCACCGAGTACCTCGACTGGCGTTGGTGCCTGTTCGTCAACATCGCCTTCGCTCTCGTTGCGGCCGCCGGAGCCCTTGCGTGGCTGAGGAACCAGGAGCGTGTCCCAGGAGCCCGCCTCGACCTGCGCGGTGCGCTCGTGGCAGTGGCGGGCCTCGCGTCGCTCGTCTACGGCTTCTCCGAGGCAAGCATCGACGGCTGGTCGAGCCCGGTCACGATCGGGTTCCTC
>DATGKK010000068.1:0-9507 GCA_035294725.1 Acidimicrobiales bacterium
CCTTTTTGCCCCGCGGCATCACGATCGAGCTCGTCGGGGACGCGAACGACTACGTCGGAAAGGGGCTGTCCGGCGGCCGGCTCGTGCTGAGGCCCGACCCTGCCGCGCCGGTGCCGGCAGAGGAGCAGGTCATCGCGGGGAACGTGGTCCTCTACGGCGCCACGAGCGGGGAGGCCTTCATTCGGGGCCAGGTCGGGGAGCGGTGCTGTGTCCGGAACTCCGGCGCGACGGCGGTCGTCGAGGGCGTTGGCGACCACGGCTGTGAGTACATGACCGGGGGCACCGTGCTCGTGCTCGGGCCGACCGGCCGGAACTTCGCGGCAGGGATGTCCGGCGGCGTCGCCTACGTCCACGATCCCGGCGGGGTGCTCGAAGGCCGCTGCAACCTCGAGATGGTGGCGCTCGATCCGCTCGACGAGGAGGACGTGCGCACCGTGAGCGGCCTGATCGCCCGCCACGCCGAGCTCACCGGCTCACCGGTCGCCGGCCGCCTCCTCGAGAGGGCAGCCGAGCTCGGGACCGAGATGGTGAAGGTCATGCCCCGGGACTACCGCCGGATCCTCGAGGCGACGAGGCGGGCCCTCGAGGCCGGGGAGCCGGTCGAGGAGGCGATCATGGCGGCCGTCAATGGGTGACGCCCGCGGGTTCCTCCGCCACCGCCGCGCCGGCCCGGCCCGGCGCCCGGCCGAGCTGCGGGTGCGGGACTGGCGGGAGGTCTACCTCCCTCTCTCCCCGGCGCACCTCGCCGAGCAGGCCTCCCGCTGCATGGACTGCGGGATCCCCTTCTGCCACGAGGGCTGCCCGCTCGGGAACCTCGTCCCGGAGTGGAACGACCTCGTGGTGCGCGGCCGGCTGGACGAGGCCGCCGCCCGGCTGCACGCGACGAACAACTTCCCAGAGTTCACGGGCCGGCTCTGCCCGGCGCCGTGCGAGGGATCGTGCGTGCTCGGCATCTCCGACGAGCCGGTGCTCATCCGGCAGGTCGAGCTCGAGGTAGCCGAGCACGCCGCGCGAGGCGGGCTCGCCCCGCTCCGGCCGGCCCGCTCGACCGGGCGGTCCGTCGGCGTGGTCGGGTCGGGGCCGTCCGGCCTCGCGGCGGCTCAGCAGCTCACCCGCGCCGGCCACCGTGTCGTCGTGTTCGAGCGGGCCGAGCGCCCGGGGGGGCTGCTCCGCTACGGCATCCCGGAGTTCAAGATGGAAAAGGCCGTCCTCGACCGCCGCCTTGCCCAGATGGTCGACGAGGGCACGGAGCTCCGCACCAACTGCAGCGTCGGGGGGCTCTCCGGCGAGGTGCCCGGCGCCGCCGCGCGAGCGGCCATCGTCCTGCCGGCCCAGCTGCTCCTCGAGGAGTTCGACGCCGTCCTGCTCGCCATCGGCTCGACGCGGCCCCGGGACCTAGCGGTCCCCGGGCGGCAGCTCGACGGCGTCCACTTCGCCATGGAGTACCTGAAGGGGGCGAACCTCGCGTGCGAGGGCACTATCTCGCGGCCGCCCATCTCGGCGGCGGGCCGTCACGTCGTCATCGTCGGCGGGGGCGACACCGGGGCGGACTGCCTCGGGACGGTGCACCGGCAGGGTGCCCGCTCGGTGCACCAGCTCGAGATCCTCGCCGCGCCGCCAGCGCGCCGGGCCGAGTCCAACCCGTGGCCGACCTGGCCGGTCGTGCTGCGCAGCTCTGCCGCCCACGAGGAGGGCGGCAGGCGGCTGTTCGGGGTCGCGACCGACTCTCTCGTCGGCGACGGGCGGGGGCATGTGAGGGCCCTTCGGCTGCACGAGGTCCGGGAGGAGGCGACCGGCGGCCGCGGGTTCGTGGCCATCCCCGGCACCGAGCGAGAGCTCGAGGCGGACCTGGTGCTGCTGGCGCTCGGCTTCGCCGGGCCCGAGCGCGAGGGAGCCGTGGCGGAGCTCAACGTGTGCCTCGACCCTCGGGGCACCGTCGCCGTCGACGACCGCTTCATGACGAGCGTGGAGGGCGTCTTCGCCTGCGGCGACGCCGTCCGGGGCCAGAGCCTCGTCGTGTGGGCCATCGCCGAGGGCCGGGCGGCGGCGGCCGGGATCGACCTCTACCTCACGGAGCGGACTGCTCTCCCGGCGCCGATCCGGCCCGGGCAGCTCTCGTGGTCCTGACGGGCGCCCGGGCGGCGGCCCGGCCGCGGCGCAGCGCGGGGACGAGCCGCGGAGCCGGTGCCCTCGGCAGGCCGAGCACGCGGCACCGATCCCGCCGGGAGACCTTGGCGGGGGAGGCCGGCGAGATGGGCAGCTCGATCGCCCTTCGTGGAGCTGAGGGAGCGGGGGAGTGCGTCGGAGAGTGCCCTTTGCCGGAGGGCGGGGCACCGCTCGCAGAGCGGGCACCTCTCGTCGCCCTCCGGCCACGCGTGGGACGTGTGGGAGCCTCAGGCCGCACCGGCGACGCTCCGGGACGAGGTGCGGGGGGCGGGCAGGAGCTGGTGGTCAGCTCTGGCGGGGGCCGTCCGGGCCGTCCCAGCCGATGGCGGCGGCGCCGGGGGCGGTGCGGCCGTGGAGGGTCCGCTCGGCGATCCAGGCCTCGAGCTTCGGGGCCTCCATCGGGACGGCGACGTGGAAGCCCTGGAGGGCGTCGCAGCCGAGACCGACCAGCTCCCGGAGGACCGGCGCCGAGTCCACGCCCTCGGCGATGACCGAGAGCCCGAGGCTGTGGCCGAGCTCGACGACCGCGCGCACGATCGCCCCGGCAGCCTCGTCGCGAAGCAGGGACTTCACGAAGGACTTGTCGATCTTGACGGCGGCGACCGGGAGCCGCTGCAGGTAGGCGAGGGAGGAGTAGCCCGTGCCGAAGTCGTCGATGGCAAAGCTCACCCCCTCGGCCGTGAGCGCCTCCAGGCGGCGGATCGCTCCCTCGGGGTCGAGCATGACGGCGCTCTCGGTGATCTCGAGCTCGACCGACTCCGGGCGGAGGCCCGAGCGCTCGATCGCCGAGAGGACCGAGCCGGGCAGGGCCGGGTCGTGCACGGTGCCCGCAGAGAGGTTCACGGCCACCGGCAGCTGCCACCCCGCCCGCTGCCAGGATGCGCACTCGGCGAGGGCGCGGCCGAGCACCCAGGTCGTGAGCTCCCGGATGAGCCCGGTCTGCTCGGCGAGCGGCACGAAGACGTCGGGGAGGAGGAGGCCGCGGGTCGGGTGCTGCCAGCGCACGAGCGCCTCCACGCCGGTCGGGCGGCCGTCGCCGGCGGAGACCTTCGGCTGGTAGTCGAGCCGGAGCTCGCCCCGGTCGATCGCCTCGGCGAGCTCGCTCGCAAGGGCGAGGCGCGAGAGGCTCGAGCGCTCTAGGTCGTCCACGTACCGGCGGACGCCGGCGTGCTCGCTCTTGGCCTGGTACATGGCGGTCTCGGCCCGGCGGAGGAGGTCGACGAGCGCGACCTCGCCGTCCCGCTCGGCCGTGGTCGAGGCCACCCCGACGCTGCCGCGAAGGCGCAGGTTCAGCCCTCCGACGGGCAGGGCGTCGCCGACGGCCGACAGGAGGCGGTAGGCGAAGTCCTGCTCCGCCTGCTCGGAGCCGAGGGGGGAGCAGACGACGGCGAACTCGTCGCCGCCGAGGCGCACCACGATCTCGATGGGGGCGCCGATCCGCTCGAGGCGGCGGGCGATCTCGACGAGGACGCGGTCCCCGACGGCGTGCCCGAGCGTGTCGTTGATCTCCTTGAAGCGGTCGATGTCGAGCACGAACACGCTGCGGTCGGCGGCCGGCGCGAGCTCGGCACCCGGCGGCCCGGCCGCGAGGTGGCGGCTCCCGAGCCGGAGCCGGTTCGGGAGCCCCGTGAGGGGGTCCTGGAGCGCCTGGGCGCGAATGGCCGCCTCGGCACGTGCGCGCGCGCTCGCGGCGGCGAGGACGTTCGCCACGGCCTGCACGAAGTTGACGTCGTCGCCCGTGAACTCGCGCCGGCTGCGCGCACCGACCCCGACGACGCCACACGGGCTGTCCTGGCCCGGGATCGGCACCTCCACGACCGAGACCGCCCGCGCCCGGGTCCAGAGCTCCGGGACGTCGAAGCGTTCTTCGACCTCGAGGTCCTGGCTCACGACGACCTGTTGCGTGACGAGGGCGAAGCTCGCCGGCGACGAGGTGGGGTCGATCGGGAGGAGCTCGCTCCCGGCCACGACGTGCCCCCGGCTCGCCGACAGCGTGAGGAGGGAGGCGTCCGGGTACGACTCGAGGACGTGCACCATCTCGGCGTCGAGCTGCTCGGCGAGGACGGTGACGGCGTCCTCGACGAGGCTCGAGTAGTCGAGCCCGACGAGGGCCCACCGGCCGAGGTCGGCGAGCGCGGCCTGGCGATCCCCGTTCGCCCTGAGGCGTGCCTCGGCCTCCTGCTGGGCGGTGACGTCCCGGAGCGTGACCACGAAACCTGCCACGGCCGGGTCGGAGAGGAGGTTGTTGCCGATCGACTCGACGTGGCGCCACGAGCCGTCGGCGTGCCGCATGCGGAAGGTCTCGACCGGCTGCACCCCTGGCCGATCGAGGGCGGCCTTGATGCTGTCCCGGCAGCGCTCGCGGTCGTCGGGGTGGACGAGCGTGAGGACGTCGATCACGTCGCCGGCCCTCCACGGGTAGCCGAGGACGCGCTGGCAGGCAGGGTTCACGTAGTGCAGGCAGCCGTCCTCGGTGAGGACGAGGATCACGTCGGAGGCCTGCTCGACGAGGGCCGCCTGGCGGCGGGCCGCCCGCAGCACGGCGGTCTCGGCGGCCACGCGTGCCGAGGCGTCGACGACGATGCCGGCGAAGCCCGAGGGCCGGCCGGCGGCGTCGGTGAGCGGCTGCGCCCAGGCTTCGAAGTTGCGCCCCGCGTAGGCGATCTGCGCCCGGTGCACCGGCTCGCCCGCCATCACCCGGCGTGCCTGCTCGACGATGAGGGGGTAGGACGCGAACACCTCGAGGAAGCTCCGGCCGACGACCCGCTCGGCGTCGACCTCGAACTGGGTGAGGAGGCCGCCCTCCATCCAGGTGACCATGCCGGCGCCGTCGCAGGCGAACAGCAGGATCGGGCCCGACCGGGCGAGGCCGGAGACCGCCGCTGCCGCGCCGGCCTGCATCCCGGTGAAAGGACCGCCGGGCTCGTCCCCAGTCGTGGCCCTCGAGCAGGCCGTTTCGAGCTCCACTGGCACCCCCTCCCCTGCCGGCACCAGGATAGTCGATTCTCACCCTGAGTGGTCACACAACCACAGGTTCACCCTTCCGGGCAGGTGGCCCCGGTTGGTCGCCTCGCCGCCCGGCTCCTATTGTTGCGAGGGGCCGCCGGGGCGTCCCGGACCTGCCGCACCCCGGTGGCGAAAGGGGGAGAGAGAGCCGATGCGCAGCACGATGCAGGAGGCGCCGCTGCTCGTCCGCGAGATCCTGCGCCACGGGGCGCAGGTCTACGGGCCGAGCGAGGTCGTCACCTTCGAGGGCGACTCGTTCCGCCGGGCGACCTTCGCCGAGGTGGCAGCCCGGGCGGCGCAGCTCGCCCACGGCCTTGCCGGCCTCGGAGTCGGCGAGGGCGACCGGGTGGGGACCTTCTGCTTCAACCACCAGGAGCACGTCGAGGCCTACCTCGCCATCCCGAGCATGGGCGCCGTGCTGCACACCTTGAACATCCGGCTCTTTCCCGAGCAGCTGCGCTACGTGATCGACCACGCCGGGGACAAGGTCGTGATCTGCGACGCCGCGGTCGCCGGCCTCCTCGCCCGGGTCGTGGGGGAGTGCCCGACCGTCGAGCGCGTGGTCGTCGTCGGCAGCGGCGACGTGAGCGCTCTCGAGCGGATCGAGGGGCTCGGCGAGCGGCTCGTCTCCTACGAGGAGCTCCTCGCCGGCCAGCCCGACAGCTACGAGTGGCCCGATCTCGACGAGAGAGAGGCCGCCGCCATGTGCTACACGAGCGGGACGACCGGGAACCCGAAGGGAGTGGCCTACAGCCACCGGTCCACCTACCTGCACTCGCTCGCGAGCACCTCGAGCGCCACCCTCGGCATCTCGAGCCGGGACCGGATCCTCGTCGTCGTGCCCCAGTTCCACGCCAACGCCTGGGGCATCCCTTACTCTGCCTGGCTCTCTGGGGCGGACCTCATCATGCCGAGGCAGTTCCTCCAGGCCGAGCCGCTCGTGAAGATCATCGAGGCCGAGCGGCCGACCTTCGCCGGGGCCGTGCCGACGATCTGGAACGACGTCCTTCGCTACGCCGAGGCCCACAGCTCGGACCTCTCCTCGTTCCGCGCCATCGTCTGCGGCGGGTCGGCCGTGCCGAGGTCGCTCATGGAGCGCTTCGAGCAGCTCTATAGCGTACCGATCATCCAGGCCTGGGGGATGACCGAGACGAGCCCCCTCGGCGCCGTGGCCGTTCCCCCACGCGACGCCGAGGGAGAGCGGGCGTGGTCGTACCGGACCAAGGCGGGCCGGGTCGCGTTCGGGGTCGAGGTCCGGGTCGTCGACGGCGCGGGCAACGTGGCGCCGCGCGACGGGGCGACCGTCGGGGAGTTCGAGGTGCGGGGGCCGTGGGTGACCGGCTCCTACCAGGGCGACCCCGCTCCCGAGCGCTTCCACGACGGCTGGCTGCGCACCGGCGACGTCGGCACGGTCGACGAGCTCGGCTACCTCACGATCACCGACCGGACCAAGGACGTCATCAAGACCGGGGGCGAGTGGATCTCCTCGGTGGAGCTCGAGAACGCGCTCATGGGCCATCCGGCCGTGTTCGAGGCTGCCGTGGTCGCAATCCCCGACGAGCGCTGGGACGAGCGCCCCTTGGCCTGCGTCGTGCTCGCCGAGGGGGCGAGCGCGACCCCTGAGGAGCTCGCCGCCTTCCTCTCGGGCAAGGTCGCGCGCTGGTGGGTGCCCGAGCGCTGGAGCTTCGTCGCCGAGGTCCCGAAGACGAGCGTCGGCAAGTTCGACAAGAAGGTCCTGCGGGCGCAGTTCGCGAAGGGCGAGCTCACGGTCGTCGCCGTCGACCGGGCGCCCGCGTCGTGATCATGGCGGCCGGGGGGGCCGCCCTCGAGGAGCTGGCGGCCGAGCTCGACCTCGTGGCGGAGCGGCTGGCGGACGCGGCCATGGCGGTGCTGCGGGCGGCCCTCGCCGACGAGGGCTTCGAGGAGGGCGAGGCGGCCGTGCGGGCCCGCGCGACCGAGCGCCTGCTCAACCGGGCCCGTGCCTCCGTCGAGAAGGCGGCCCGGCTCACCCGGCAGGCCGCCGGCGGGACGCTGCCCTTTCCAGGAAGGGCCGGCGCCGACGACTGGTGAGCGTGCGCTCAGCCCGGCGGGGCGAGGGCGTTCAGCGCGTCGATGAGCTGGCGGAGCCGGCCCTGGTAGCGGAGGTCGAGCTCGAGGGCGATGCGGGGGAGGTCGAGGTGGTCCCGGTCGGAGCGCTCCGGCGGGAGGGGGCCCGTCCGCCAGATCCCCCGCGGGGAGCAGATGTCGGCGAACTCCCGGTCGAGCGCCGCGAGCTGCTCGTCGCTCGGGGCGTGGCGGAGGCGGATCACCATCACGTTCCCGACGAAGCGGCGTGAGTGGTAGTTGCGGTAGAAGCCGACGATCTCGCCCACGGCCTCGTCGACGTCGGCCGTGATCCGGAAAAAGGAGCGGTCCTCGGGGCTCGCGAGGCCACGGCGGATCACCTCGCCGGCGACGAAGCGGTCCCACGATCCCCAGTAGGGCTCCTCGGGCAGGTCGACGAGGACGATCGGCGCCGGCTCGGCCTTTCCGGTCTGGAGCAGGGTGAGCAGCTCGAAGGCCTCGTCGAGGGTCCCGAACCCCCCCGGCAGCACGGCAAAGGCGGCCGATTCCTTCATCAGCATCAGCTTGCGGGTGAAGAAGTACTTCATCTCGACGAGCCGCCCCTCGGCCGCGAGCTCGGGATGGGAGACCGACTCGAAGGGGAGGCGGATGTCGACGCCGATCGCCATCTCCGCCCCGGCGCCGTCCGTCCCCGCCGCCATGATGCCCGGCCCGGCGCCGGTCACGACCATCCAGCCCTGGGCCGCCATCCGGGAGGCGAGCTCGCGGGCCTGGGCGTAGAGGGGGTCGTCGGGACGGGTGCGCGCCGAGCCGAACATCGTGAGCTTCGGCGTGCCCCTGAACGGAGCGAAGAGGGCAAAGGCCCTCGCCATCTCCGAGAGGGCAGAGGCGGCGATCTTCATGTCGAGGCGGCTCGGGGTGCCGTCCGCGAGGCGGAGCGCCGTGGAGATGAGCTCGCGCAAAAGGTCGCGGTTGTCCCGCGCTCCGGCGAGGTCGAGCAGCTCGCCGATCCGCTCCTCCGCCTCGTCGGGGAGCGGGCGGTGCTCGTGCGCCTCGGCACGGGCGATCGCCCGCGCAGGCGCGGAGCCGGGGGCGGCGACCTCCCCGCTCGGCACGGCCCGGCGGTCGTCGCTCATGGCGCGAGGGCGGCGACCCTGCCGTACAGCGTCGTGCGCTGGGCGAGGGGACGGCCGAGCGGCTCGGTGATCTCGCGGAAGCCCTCCTCGTCCATCCGCTGGCCGTGCGTCGCCCCGGCCGCCCGCGAGATGTTCTCGTCCATGAGCGTCCCCCCGAGGTCGTTGCAGCCCGCGCTGAGCAGCTGCCGGGCGCCGGCGGACCCCATCTTCACCCAGCTCGCCTGGACGTTGTCGATGGCGCCCCGGTAGGCGATCCGCCCGACGGCGTGCATGAGGAGGGCCTCGCGGAACGTCGGCCCCCGCCGGGCCCGGCGCTGGAGGTAGAGCGGGGCTGCCATGTGCACGAAGGGCAGCGGCACGAACTCGGTGAACCCGCCCGTCTCCTTTTGCAGCGCACGGGTCCGCACGAGGTGGCGCGCCCAGGAGCGGGGCTGCTCGATGGCACCGAACATGATGGTGACGTTCGAGCGCAGGCCGACCTCATGCGCGGTGCGGTGCACCTCGAGCCAGCGGTCCGTGCGGATCTTGTCCGGGCAGAGGACCTCGCGCACGGGGTCGTCGAGGATCTCGGCCGCCGTGCCCGGCAGCGTCCTCAGCCCCGCCTCCTTCAGGCGGCGGAGGTAGGTGGCGAGGTCCTCGCCGAGGCGGCGGGCGCCCTCGTGCACCTCGAGGGCCGTGAAGCCGTGGATGTGGATGGTGGGCGACGCCTCGCGCACGGCACGCAGCACGTCGAGGTAGTACTCCCCGTCGAAGCTCGGGTGGATCCCCCCCTGCAGGCAGACCTCGGTCGCCCCCTCGGCCTCGGCCTCGGCGACGCGGCGCGTGATCTCCTCGAGGTCGAGCAGGTACGGGCTGCCCCGGAGGTTGAGCGAGAGCGGGCCCTTCGAGAAGGCGCAGAAGCGGCACTTGAAGGTGCAGACGTTCGTGTAGTTGATGTTCCGGTTGGCGACGTAGGTGACGACGTCGCCCACGGCCTCGCGGCGCAGCTCGTCGGCGAGCTCGGCCACGGCGCTCACCTCGGGGCCTCTCGCGGAGAACAGCGTGACGATCTCGTCCTCGCCGACCTCGGCCCCGCTCGCCACCGCGTCGAGCACCTCGGCGACCGGGCCGGCCCCCGCCCGGGCTCGCGCCGGGC
>DATGKK010000069.1:0-11005 GCA_035294725.1 Acidimicrobiales bacterium
ACCCGGCTGAGCCCTCGCCCCCCGGTTGCCGTGTGGAGCGGCGTGCCGGCCGTGCCTCATCAGGCGGCAGTGTCGTGCGATCTCGGGCGCACGACGAGCACGGGGCAATGGGCGTGGTGGACGCAGGACTGGCCGACCGACCCGAGCGCGAGGCTCGAGAACCCTCCGAGCCCCCGGCTCCCGACCACGAGCAGCTCTGCCCCCTTGCTCGCCTCGACGAGCATGCGGGCGGGTGCCCCCTCTCCGACGGTGTGACGGATCTCGAGAGCAGGGTGTGCGCTGCCCACCTCGGCTTCGAGCGTCGCCACGAGCTCTTCGGCGGCCTCCTGCATGCTCTTCTCGAACAAGCCGAAGTCGAGGCCGTACACGCCGGCCGGATAGTTGATGTGCCAGGCATGCACGAGATGCAGCGTCCAGTGCCTCCAGGAGGCCACCTCGGCCGCCCAGGAGAGCGCCACGCGGGCTGCAGCCGATCCGTCGACACCGACGACGACCCGTCCGGTCGTCGGTAGAGCGCTCTGGCTCGGAGCGTCGCCGTTGCCAGCGTGGTCAGGGAGTGGTTCTGGCGTTGACATCTTGGACACCTCCACTCTCGATCATTGGCTGGCGGTCCGGCTCTCACTAGGGCCGAAGGTCCCCGAGGACCGTGGCGTGTGTCCGTTTCCTCCGGCCCGAGGGCGTTGGGTCGGGCAAGATGGAGCGGTGACGAGACTCTCGACGCTGTCGAGGCTCTTGGCCGGCGTCGGCCTGGCGCTCGCCGTCGCGGCATGCCAGCCGACCTCCCCGGCAGCCTCCACCCGCGGAGCCTCGCGCCCGGCCACCAGCCCGGGCACCGCTCCGCCCCACGCCGGCACTCCCGCCTCGACCAGCCTCGAGTCGACCGACTGGACGGCCTACCACCGCTACGCCACGGGATCAGGGGATGGACCGCGACGGCTCGACCTCTCCAATCTGAAGCGAGCCTGGACCTCTCCCAGGCTGGACGGCTCGCTCTACGGAGAGCCGCTCGTGTACGGGCGAGACGTCTACGTCGCCACCGAGAACGACACCGTCTACGCCCTCTCCGCCGCCCACGGAACCGTGGTGTGGCGCGTGCATCTCGGACGGCCGGTACCGTCGGGCGACCTTCCGTGCGGCAACATCGAGCCGACGGTCGGGATCACCGGGACGCCCGTCATCGACACCGCGCGCAACGAGCTGTTCGTCGTGGCCGACGAGTACTCCGTGTCCGCGCACGCGATCCACCACGAGCTGTACGGGCTCAGCACGGCGACCGGCGACGTGATGCTCCGACAGAACGCCGACCCTCCCGGCGTGGACCGCGCCGGCACGGCTGGTGCGCTCCTCCAGAGGGCGTCGCTCGCACTCGACGCCGGCAGCGTCATCATCGGCTACGGAGGGAACTACGGCGACTGCGGCCCGTACCACGGCTGGCTCGAGTCGGTACCCGTGACCGGCGGCACGGCACGCTTCTTCGGACCCGATCGGGGCCCGGGCGAGCGGGAGGGCGCAATCTGGATGGGTGGGGGCGCTCCGGTGATCCGCGACGGCGACATCTGGGTCGCCGTCGGGAACGGCTCGGTCACCTCAGCTTCCGGGCCCTACGACGACAGCGACTCCGTCCTCGAGCTCTCGTCGTCGCTTCGCCTCCTGCAGTTCTTCGCGCCGGCGCGCTGGTACGCCGACAACGCCGTCGACGCCGACCTCGGGTCGTCGGTGCCGGCCGTGCTCGGCGACGGCTTCGTCGTGCAGGCCGGGAAGTCACGGACCGCCTACCTGCTCGACGGGGCCCGGCTCGGCGGCATCGGCCATCCCCTCGACACGATTCCGGGCTTTTGCGGCAACGACGTCGACGGCGGCGTCGCGTTCAGCGGCACCACCGCCTACCTCCCCTGCGAGAGTGGCGTGGTTGCCGTGGCCGTGAACGCGACCAGGCACACGATCCGCCAGCTCTGGCGCACCTCCGCGGCCGGGGGGCCACCGGTGCTCGGCGGCGGCTACCTGTGGACGATCGGTGCCGGCGCCCTGTACGCCCTCGACCCGGCGACCGGCCAGGTGCGCCAGCGCGAGGTGATCGGCGCCGCGGCGACCGACTTCCCGACTCCCTCGATCGGGGACGGGCTCGTGCTGGCACCGTCGAGCGACGAGGTGCACGCCTTCACCGGCTCCTGACGGGCGGGGCCAGCTCGGTCTATCCGCCGCTGCTGATCGTGGCAGGACCCGCCTCGCCGAGTGGCGTGGTGAGTTCGCCGTGCCGGCCGCTCCCCTCGAGGGCGGTTTCGACCCGAGGCTCCACGGGGGCGGGCGGTGGCCTCATGGCAAGGTAGGTGGCGCTCGCGATCGCGGCCAGGAAGGCGAGGACCCGCAGGTAGCCGATCGGCCCGTGCGGAAGGCGCTCTTTGAACACGACGATGCCGGCGGCGATCGGCAGGGCGTTGTTGAGCAGGGTGGAGACGCCGACGGTCCCGAGCGCTCCTCCTCGCTGGAACGACAACTGGAGCGCTGCGAAGCCGAGCACGTTGCCGACGATCAGCAGCGCGACGAACAACCACCCCTCTCTCAGCAGGGCCGCCTTCGTCGCCACGTCCCCGGCGGCGTAGCACACGCCCGCCACGGCGGCGAGGGCGCCGCCCCAGTTCGAGAGTCGGGCCGCTGCTCCGAAGACCACGGCGCCGAGGACGACGAGCACCCCGAGCGAGGCGAGCACCATGCGAGCCGAGTGCCCGTGCGAGTGGACGTGCGGCGCGAGGCCGACGGTGGCTCCGATGAGGACGAGGCCGAGCATGGACGCCCCGACGGCCACCCATTCGCCACGCCGCAGCTTGACCCCGCCGATCAGCTCGATGAGGAGCGCGAGCACTCCGATCCCGCCCGCCGCGACGCCCTGGACGAGCGAGAGCGGAGCGAGCGAGAGCGCCAGCAGGTAGACCCCCCAGCCGATCCATCCCGAGGCGTAGCCGAACAGCCACATGGGGCTCTTCACGAGCTGCAGCATGCTCGTGAACGGGTGCCGCATCGAGAGGCGCGCCGCTCCACTCGTCGCCGTGTGCTCGACGAACAGCCCGAGGTTGATGAGGACGGCCGAGGCGAGGGCGAGAGCGAGCCCGAGCCAGATCATGTTCCCCCACCCGGCATCGGCGCTTCCGCCCTGAGCTCGGGCAGCGGCAGCGCCGGTGCCGTCGTGGTCGTGGCCACGCCGCCGTCGCCGTTCCCGGTCCAGCCTGCAGGGACACTCGGCTCTCCCCGGGTCGCCTGGGGGCGACCGCCGACCCCGCGATCGTGGCGCCGCCCGGTCTGGTTCCGGCCCCGCCCCCGCGCCGGCCAGCCGAGGACCCGGTCGGAGAAGGGCAGGTAGCCCTCGGCCGACATCGCCGCCAGCACGACACGGGGCACGTCGCCCCACCGTTCGACGATGAGGAACCGGCGAGCAAAGCTCGGGCAGAACTGGCGATTGAACAGCAGCAGGTTGTCGAGCTGGAGCGAGAGCGCCGCCTTCAGCCGCAGCAGCGCTCGCCGCTCCACCCGGCGGAGCGGAGAGAGCTCGGCGGAGGCCTCGAAGAGCTCGGCGAGGGGGGAGAAGTTGAGCGAGACCGTCCGGGTACCGTGCGCGGCCGACCACTCGATCGCCCTCACGATGAGCCACGAGATGAAGCCGTTCGGGACCCCCGGCAAGCGGGGCATGGAGGAGAGGGAGAGCGTGGCGCTCGCCGGGCAGTGGGCAAGGTGGAGGTAGCCACGAAGGGCGCCGGTGCTGTCGCGGCCGAGCACGAACACGGCGTCGTCGCCGTCGAGGCGGAACAGGTCGTCGAGCTCCATCGCGAAGCCCTTCTTCCGACCTCCGTTGAGCCAGGCCCGCTCGAGGTCGACGATCTCGGCGCGCAGCTCGGGCCCGACCTCGCCGGCACGGACCACCTCCGCCTGGTAGCCGTTCCGCTCGACCCGGGTGACGGCCTGGCGGACCGCCTTCATCTTCTTGCCGGAGAGGGAGAAGCGGGCCACGTCGATGAGAGCCTCGTTCCCGTGGTAGAGGCTGAGGAAGCCGAGAGCATCGAACAGGGGAAGGTCCGGCTCGGGAACACCGAGCACGGCGACCGTCCAACCGCGACGCCGGGCGTGCTCGGCGAAGGCCTGCATCGCCGCCTGCCTCAGGTGGTCCGGCCCGACGGGGGCGCCGCTCACGAGCGCCACGCCCCGCACCACCCGGTACGCGATCACGACCGACTCCGTCGGAGTGGTCGCATCCGGCGGCGACCAGAAGAACAGCTGCTTGTCGAGGCGGAGCAGGAACGGGGCGAGCGAGTCCCGGCCTTCGCGGCGCACGAGCTCCGCAGCGAGCTCGTGGTCCGAATGGTCACGGTGCAGGTGCGGCCGCCACGGGGCGAGCCAGGGCACGGCAGCCCACAGCACTCCGAGCACCAGGCAGGCGGCAACGGACCACGGGAACCAGCTCCCGAAGGCACCGGGGCTGTGGTCGTGCCGGTGGAGCGGTTGGGCGGCAAGGGCGCGCAGGGCCTCGGTCAGCTCCCTTGCGGGCGTGAGCGGGAGGTTGGAGGCGATGTCGCCGATGAGGGCGCCGAGCAGAGCGATCGAGAACGTGAGCGCCGCCACGACCAAAAGGCGGGCGGCGACGGTCGGGAGGCGGCCGGGTTCGCTCTTTCCGTCGTAGCTCGACCGGCGGGCGATCAGCACCGCAGCCACGAGCAGGGTCAAGGTGGCGTAGCCGTACTCGGAGCGGAACAGCACGAGGTGGGCGAGCGACGACACGCCGAGCAGGAAGACCGCCACCCGCCACGCGTTCCGGTTGCGGCGCGCAAGGCCCCGCGAGCTCACCACGAGGAGCAGCCCGACTGGCAGGTCGATCGCGCTCGAGAGCGGCAGGAGGACGCTCGGGGCGACGTCGGTGAGGTCGAAGGTCGAGAAGTTGGCGAACGAGGCGACGACGTCGAGCACCCCGCAGACGGCGACCGCCGTGGCGGCGAGCGTCGCGACGGCGCTGCCCGATCGGTTGGGCCGGCCGAGCAGGGCGCCGCCGATCGCGATCATCGAGGCCCCGAGGTAGATGGGGGCAGAGGCGGCAGCCAGGTCGAGCGACTGGCTGATGGAGATCTGCCGGACGACGTAGTACGACACCGCTTCGTGGAGGAAGAGGAAGAGCCCTGAGGTGATGCCGAGGACGAGGACGGCAGTGAGCCGGTCCGTCCGCCACGCCCTCGCCACGAGGCCGAGCACGGCCGAGGCGACGATGAACACGATGAGGAAGTCGAAGATCGAGACCGTGTCGTGGTGGGCGAGCTCGTCGAGCGGCAGGGCGGCGATCCGCGGCCCCGGCCACCGCTGGTCCTTGATCCGGATCCAGTAGAGCCAGCCGAGCGCCGCGCTCACGGTGACGATCGTGGCGAGCACGAGCCCCGCGATCCGCAGGACGGAGCGCACGATCGTCACCTGGGCCGGCCCCCTCGGGCGGGGGCCGGCTCAGGGGTGACCGACTCCGGCTTGGCGGCTCCGTGCAGCTCAGGCGGCTCGTGGGCGAGCGGCGACCGCAGGGAGCGGTACTGGGTGAAGTACTGGCCGGCCGCAAGCAGCGACGCCCGGATCTCGCTCCGCCAGAGCCGCCAGTCGTGCACGCCCGGATGCACGAAGAACCAGTGTGGGAGCCCGAGCGAGCTCAGCTCGGCGTCGAACTCGACGTTCTGGCGGTTCTCGTAGTCGCGGCTGCCGACGTAGAACCAGAAGTAGACGTGGTCTGCCAGGAGCGCAGAGCGCTCCCTGCGCACTTCGACGGCAGGGCTGTTGGCGGCGTCGAGGGCCCGGTTCCGACCGAAGAACCCCGGTGCGGCGTCGGCCCAGACGTAGCCGGACCAGCTCTCCACCATCCCGAACTCCCGGGGGTGGTGGAGAGCGATGTTGAACGCCCCGTAGCCACCCTCCGAGAGGCCGGCGATCGCCCGCTCGGTGCCCCGGTCGATCGTGCGGTACCGGCGGTCGATCGCGCCCACGACGTCTCGTGCGACGTAGGTCATCCACTTCGCGTGCGGCTCCGGCAGGTTCGCCCACTCGGTGTCGAGGAGGAAGTCGGTGGCGCCCTGCGGGATGACGAGGATGGTGGGCGGCATCAGGTGCTTTGCCACGAGCACGGCTTCGACCGTCTGGACGTCGCCGACGTCGACGAACTGGTCCTCGCTTCCCGGGACCCCGTGGAGGAAGTACATCGTCGGGTAGCGCCGGGTCGGATGCGAGTAGTACCCAGGGGGGAGGTAGACGATCGCGGGGAGCGTGAGGCCTACCGCCGGGCTCTTGATCTCGATGTTCTGGAGCGTGCCCGGGGCGACCGGGATCCGCCGGTGGCCCTCCACGACCGAGGTGGGCAGCTGCGGGGCGGGGAAGCCGCGGTAGAGCCAGAACGTCCACACGTAGCGGTACGCGCCGACGAGACCGGCTGCCGCGAGCCCCATCACGAGGACCACGGTCACCCACCGGACGGCCAGCATCGACCGCGGGTGCCGTGCCGCGCCAGCCGCCGTCTCCATTGCCTCCTTGTACCACGCAAGGGTGGGTCCCAGGCATCGCCCAGGAAGCCCGGAGTCAGTCCCCGAGGAGCGCCTCTGCCTCGATCTCGACCCGCCATCTCGCGTCAAGCAATCGAGCGACGACGACCATGGTGGCGGCGGGGCGAACTGCTTCGAAGCGCTCGGCGTGCACGGCTCCGACCACCTCGGCGTCGGCGGCATCCACGAGGTAGATCCGGGTCCGGATGACGTCCTGCCACGACGCGCCGAGGCTCGCCAGGGCCTCCCCGATGATCTCGAAGCAGCGCCGTGCCTGGGCGGCGGGGTCGGGGTCGACATGGCCGTCCGGCCAGACCGGCGCCGTTCCCGAGACGACGACGCGGTCCCCAACGCGAAGCGCTCTCGAGAAGCCCACGCTCGTCTCGTAGACCGAGCCGCTCCTCACCTGCTGTCGGCGGGGCATCGGGCGACAGTACCTGGTCCCGTCCCTCCGGGCCCGGTCGCGCCCTGATGCCGCGTACCGGACCACCGCAGGGAAGAATCCGCTCGACGTGCCTGACCACCGCGATGCCGCACACGCACTCTCGTCCACCGCGCCGGGGCGCGCACGAGGCCGTGCTCTCATGCTCCGGCGGTTGTCCGGTCGTTCCGGCGCCCTCGCCGCGCATCTCGCCACCGTCGTCCTTGTCGTCTACGTGGCGACCTTCAGGCTCGGCATGCCCGACGCCGCGAGCGACGAGTACACCTACCGGCGCTGCGGCCTGCTCTACATTCGCGACGGGTCGTTCCTTTGCAACACGGCGCATCCGCCGCTCGCGAAGGAGCTGATTGGCGTCGGGCTGGTGCTCTTCGGCGACTCCGTCACAGCAGCCCGCGCCGTCGCGGCCTGCGCCGCCATCGCGACGGCGCTGTTCTGCTACCTGTTCGTGCGGGACGTCGCGGGTTGGCCCTTCGGCCTCGTTGCCGCGGCAATGTGGGGACTTTTGCCCCAGGCCGGGCTGGACAACGGCGTCAGCCTCGAGGCGATCCGGATCGACCGGTACGGGCTCCTGGACCCCTTCATGGCCTGCGGGCTTGCGGCGGCGCTGTGGCTCGGCTGGCGGTGGTGGACGCGCGGCGGGCTGGGGTGGGCGGCGCTCGCAGGAGCAGCGACGGCGGCTTCGGCCTGCTCAAAGGTGCCGGGCATGTTCGCGGTGCCGGTCGTGCTCGGCGTGCCGGCCGCTCTCCGCATCTGGCATGGCTGGCGCCCCGGACTTCGCGAGACGGCGGCCGCTGCCGGCGGGGTCGTGGCCGTGGTGGTGGCCTGCTACGCCCCCTTCGGCCTCCACGGGGCCGTGACGGCCATCCACGACATGGTGAGCTTCCAGGCCGCCCACGCCGCCAACGGGACGGCCGCCACCTACCAGCACCACTTCTACCGCCATGCGCCCTGGTGGTCCGATCTCGGCTACGCGCAGCTGGGGCTCGGCTGGCCCGTCACGATCGGGCTCGGGCTCGCATGCCTGCCCGGAGTGCTCGTGCGGCCGGCTGCTGCCAGTTTCGCGCTCGGTGCCAGCCTCAGCGTGTGGGGGCTCCTCACGGCCCTCACGAACCTCTCTCTTCCCTACTACTGGATCGACTGGGAGCCGGGGGTGGTCGCTGCGGGGGCGATCGGGCTGTCCGTGCTCTGGCAGCGGGTGCCGTCGCTCCTCGGCAGCGCGGCGAGGCTTGGCGCGGCCGCAGTCTCGGTGCCGCTCGCGGCCGGAGCGGTCTCGACCATGGTGGCCGTCGCCTCGGTCGGGATCGGCCCATACCAGGAGGCCGCCAGGGTGATCCGCTGCAGGGCCTGCAGCGTGCTGTACGTCGGCAACGGCTCGGTCCTCGCGAACTACCTCGGGCCCCATACGACCTGGCAGGATCGTGGCGCCCCACCCGGGTACCTGCTCGTGACCAAGACCCGGAACCTTGCCGTGCCGGAACCGGGCCGGCGTGCAACGGTGCCCGAGCCCGCCTACGTCGTCGTCGATCCGGCCTCGATCCTCGCGGCGGACCTCTACGCGGCGGACACGAGAGCCTTCGAACGGGATGCCGACCGGCTCGGCTTCGTGCGCATCCCCGCGCCGGGCCGCCTCCTCGTCTGGCGCCGCCGGTCGGCCACGACCGGTGACGGGCTCGCGTCGCGGGGCCGGGTCAGGCGTCGACGACTGCTCTCGTGAGGTAGATCGCTGTCGCGAAGGTGGCGAACAGGCGGAGGGGTTCGTCGTCGCTCATCTCGACGACCCTCGTGCCGGTACGGCGGACGCCGCGAAGTTGCGTCACGATCTCGGCCATGTCGGCGTTCAGCCAGGCGACCTCGAGCGTCGCCGGGAGGTCGATCCGGGGCGCGGCGACAGAGCCCTCCTTCACACGAGCCACGGCCTCGGCCGCCCCTTCGCGGATCATCCGGCAGGCCACCTCGGGGTGCTCGCTGGCGGCCGCGAAGCGCGAGACAGCCTGTTTCACGACGACGCCCACCGCGTCCGGGAAGAAGGGCCGAGCCTCCTCGACCGTCACGTCATCGCCCGTGACAAGCGCGACGGGCACGCCGTGCCCGAGGGCGACGAGACCGTTGATCCCCGACTCGCCGGCCACGACCCCGTTCAGCCGCACCTCGCTCACGGCACGGGGGTTGTAGGTGTGCGAGAGCACGCCACGCGACCCCATGGACCCGTGGTACGAGACGAAAAAGACGGCGCTCGCGCGGGCGTCGAGGCGCTCCATCATGTAGAGCGGCTTGTGCCGGCCTGAGACGTAGGCGGCCTCGCCGTGGAGCGACCCGGGCGGCAGGTTGGCCATCGCCCCGTGGGAGTCGTTGACGACGATCTCGTCGGCTCCGCCGGCGAGCGCTCCGTCGATGGCGGCGTTCACTTCGTCGAGCAGGAGGCGGCAGCCGGCGTCGTAGGCGGCACCGGGACCGCGGCATTGGGACCAGTCGACGATCCCGGCCGTGCCTTCCATGTCGCTCGAGACGAAGACCCGCATGCGGGGCATGCTACGAGGCCCCGCTGCGTCCCCTCGACGGACCGTGCGGGGTGAGCCAGACTTGTGCGGTCGGTAGACGTTCAAGACGGGCGGGCCGGAGCAACCCACCGGTGAGCCGTCGGAGAGGCGGTGGCCATGCAGGCAGAGGTCAAGGGCTCGACCTTGCCCGTGCTCGAGGTCATCCTCGACCAGGGCGAGGCGGTCGTGTCGAACCACGGGGAGCTCTCGTGGATGACACCCAATGTCCAGATGTCGCAGACGACCGCCATGGGCGGCGGCCAGCAGCAGTCAGGCGGCGGGCTGCTGGCCGGCCTGAAGCGGGTGGTGAGCGGGACGAGCATCCTCCTCACCCGCTACGAGGCGGCCGGCGGGCAGGGCATGGTCGCCTTCGCCGCGAAGATGCCAGGCCGGATCTTCCCCGTCGAGGTCGGGGCGGCCGGCGGCTTCCTCGTCCACCGCCACGGCTGGGTGTGCGGGACGCCGGGGGTCAACGCCACCGTCGGCTTCCAGCAGAGCCTCGGCGGGATGCTCTTCGGCGGCGAGGGCTTCATCCTCCAGCGGCTCGAGGGGCAGGGGACTGCCTGGGTGGAGCTCTCGGGCGAGATCACGACCTACGACCTCGGCCCGGGACAGACCATGCTCGTCCATCCCGGCCACGTCGGCGTCTTCCAGGACTCGGTCAGCTTCCAGGTGACCCGCGTCCCCGGCATTGCGAACCGCTACTTCGGCGCGGACGGGCATTGGCTCGTGGCGCTCACGGGCCCGGGCAAGATCTGGCTCCAGTCGATGCCGCTCCCGCTCCTCGCGGCAGCGCTCCGACCCTTCCTCGGCAACGAGGGCATGCAGGACGCCGCCGTGGGCGGGGCAGCCGGGGGCATCCTCGGCAGCATCCTGCGCAACTGACCGCCCGCCTGGGCGTGCCCGCAGCAACCTAATGAGGAGGCAGACATGGGCTTCATGGACAAGGTGAAGAGCCAAGCCACGGCGCTCGCCGAGAAGGCGCAGGAAGGGGTCAAGGTCGGCCAGGAGAAGCTCTCCCAGGTGCAGGCCAAGCGGCAGTCGGACGCGCTCCTGCTCGAGCTTGGCGGGCTGGTCTACCTGCAGCACTCCGGCCGCGCCGAGGCGGGGGCCGCCGATCGCGTCGAGGCGATCGTGGCGGAGCTGCGCAGCTTCGAGGCCGAGCACGGCCCGGTGGTGGTGACGCCGGCGGTCCCGTCGCCCGGTGGGACGGGGACCTTCGTCCCTGCGGGGGCCGGCTCGCCCGCAGGGCCGATGGCGAGCGCGCCCGACCAGGGCGCCACCGCTCCCCCTGCGGCCTCTTCAGGCAGCGGCGGCGGCATCCCCACGGCCTCCTACGCCTCCGACGAGGACCCACCGGACGCCTGAGAGCACCTCTGGAGGAAACAGGGCGCCCGGGGCGGCGGGCGCCGCTCTCAGCGCGCGTGGATGTAGTCGAACAGCTCTTTGCGGTCCTTCTCGAGCTCTCCGATGCGGGCCTT
>DATGKK010000070.1:0-53969 GCA_035294725.1 Acidimicrobiales bacterium
GTAGTTGCCTACAGACACTCGCCACGTACGGCGCATCCGCGTTGTAGGTCTACCGCCGAGCGTGCTCGCTCACGCGCTCCGCGCCGACTCGGAAAGTTGGCGTCCCGCCAGGAAGCCGGTAACGGTGGCGCACGACGACCCTGTACACCGCCGCCGCCAGTCGCCGACCGCTCCCCAGGAAGCGACGAAAGGCCGGGCGGCCACCGTTACCAGCAGTGACGGATACCGCTACCGCATTTCGGCTGGCGCACCAAGTCTGATCGTTCAGGTCAACGACCCCGACGCGGGCACCGTTCCGTCTCCGGCCAACGGCCTCTACTACATCGCCATCCCCCTCACCGTGACGAACCTGCAGACTGACCGGCCCACGCCAGATCTCAACGACACCGATCCCCTAGGCGGTACTAGTTTCAGCCCGCCTGAGATCAACTTCGACGTCGGGGTGCCGGCCAGCGCCGCCACCGCCTTCGGCATCCGGACCGAGGGCCCGGTCGGCCAGGCCACGGGCGCCTCCGGCTGCCTCAACTGGACCGGGTACGGGGTGCTGCCCACTACCACTTGCGAGTTGGCCACCCTCGGAGAGGGCCTCTATGCAGTCGACGCTAACGGTCAGGATTTAGTTGACGACCAGATTACCCTTCCGCCGGGTGGATCCAACGACTTCACCCTTACGTAACCCCCAGTCCACCTGCCTCGAACGGTGCCCCCAAGTCCCGGGCCATCGACTACGGGCCCGCCGCCGAGGCCTGCGAGTACCGCTCCGGACTACGCGACACCTCAGCAACCCGTGGCAGGGTTCCTGGATGGTCTGCTGATGCAGGGCAGCTACTACGACACCTACCGCTACGTGCTTTCGACTCAGGTGGCGCGGTGCGAGACCGGTGGAGCATTGGTGGGTACACCCGTACTCTCTGCCGGTACGACGTGGTCTTCCGGATCGACCGCCGTCGACGGCAACGAAGCCATCGTGGTCCTTGTCGGTCGGCTCTGCGGCCTGCTGAACGGATCCGAACAGTGCCTCACTAACCCCGACCCGACTTACGGACTTCCAGCCAACGGCGAGTCCTTCGCTACCGCCTACCGCACGCCCCTAAACTCGAGCAACGACGACTGGGACGTGCCAGTGGAAGAGGTCAACGGCAGCTGGTATGTCAACGTCCCTGCCTGAGCATCCCCTCGGAGGAACCATGTGCGGAACGCTCCCACCTCTCAAGTATCGGCTCCGGGCTGGGGAACAGCGCGGGATCGGCCCATGGGAGGCCAGCTACTTCAAACGGCAGCCCACCAGCGATGAGATCCGCCACGATCTGGAGGAGTTGCAGGCACTCTGTGACCAGATGGTCGCAGAGGCCAGACGTCGCCAGGAGGACTTCGAACAGCGCCGGCGTGCCGCTCGCCGGGCGGAGATGGAAGCGCTCACCGATGTCCCCATTCCGGCCATCGAACGGCTCATGAGCCGGGTGCGCACCGACCCGGATGCCCGCCAGCAGGTCATCTCCCTCATCGAGGGCCTCGACTGCGACGACCCCCGCAAGCGTCGCTACCGAACCATGCTCGCCAACCGGCTGATGTAACGGCGCCGCACGACGCACGCCGCTCGAAGGTGCCGGGGCGATCCGCAGCCACTGCGGTTAGCCCCGATCGCTCACGGAACCCATTGAGGAAGGCCGCGATCGCTGATTGGGGCCGATCGTCGAGCGGACCGGTGGTATTCGCGACCGCCCGGGGGTCGGCCGCCGTCATTCGCTCGCGGAGGCGAGGTTGCCGAGTGCTCCATGGGCGTGCGACAGCGCCGGTTAGCCGTCGCTCTCGGGATTCGGTCGCGTCAGGTGAGCGCGGCGATGTGCCGGTAGGCACGCAGCAGATCGGACGTGAGTTGTCCGAGTTGGGTCAACGCGCTAACGCCCGCAGCGACGCAACGGAGGAGGAAGTGGCGACGCGCCCTGCTCGAAGCCTCCGGTACCTTGCTGGCTGCAGCGAAGTGCCCTCGGACGAGCCCTCCCTGAAGATCGCCACGCGAGAATCACGCGTACCATCGCTCGACCGACGGAGGCACCGTGGACCCAGCAGAGCAGCACCTCCTGCACGACTTCACCGACGGGTGGAGACGCTCAAGCGAGAGATGGGCTACAAAGCATTCTGACGTGGTCACATGCTCTGAGGCCGACGCACAGGCTGCCGTTGGCAGATGGCGCGACTTCCCGGTCACCGCCCACCCGCGTCCGACCGTTTTGGTCGGGCCACCGGACCGGCCCCAGGACGGCTTCGTTGACGGACCATCGAAGATGGCATACGACGCCGGAGTGATCGACGGGGCAGCTGGAGTACCCGAAGAGCCGCTGCGAATCCTCCGAGGCCTAGGTCATCCGGCCCCTGCTCCGGTAACGGCTCCCCTCATCGTCACGAGCGCCGAGCACCAGGAGGCGACCTTCTGGACCGATCGAGGCCGGTGCCTTTTTCCAGCGTGGCGCCTCGAAGCGGTGGGCGCACGAGGTCCCATCTGGGTGATGGACGAGGCCGCCCTCGCCTCTTGCTGGTTCCCTCCGGCCCTTGAGCCAGGCGCACCGAGAAGCCCGCACGACGCCATCTCAGCCACGCTCGGGGCCGACGGCGTCACGCTCGACTACCGCTTCGTCGGAAGTGCGCCATCGGTAGTGGTCTGCTACGAGCTCTGCCTTCTCGAGACCCGGACGGCCGTCTGCATTATCGCGAAGGCCATCGCCAATCCAGAGCTTCCACCCCGTGCCGCGGTGCCAGCCGTAGGAGTGACGAGAGAAGTCAGGGTTCGTCTCTCGCGTCCCTTGGGCGAGCGCGTGTTGGTCGCAGTGGACGGCAGTCCAGTGGAGGTCACGCACGGCTCCGGAGAGCGCGTCCCGTAGTCCCGAGGCTTGGGCGCGCCCTTGCCCACCACCGAACGCCGGGGCGGCGGACGCCCTACGGGCCAGCGAGGGACAGTGCTCCTAACTTTCGCCAGCACTGGTTCAGGCCGCCGTGCGTAGCGCCGACGTGACGCTCCACGGTTCCTGCGCTGGAGATGTGGAAGGTCCAACCGCGGTCGCGTGGAGTCTCCCGCTAGCAGCGCTCGTCAGCCCAGGCCGGCAGCCCGTGCGGACACGCCACCGACGATCCATGGCGTGAGCGGCGCCGGCCTGCACGCAGCCCGCGACGCGGCGCCGCGGTGGCCGGGTGAGCTGGCAGCAACGCACCTGACGTACAATCCTCCAGGGTGCAACGGCGCGAGGGGCCGCCGGCATCGGGGGGCACGACGATGGCAGTTCTGGCTACGGGTGCAGCAGCGGACCGACACGCGCGGTGGTACGAGGCCCTGCGCCGGGCCTGCGGCGTCCCGTGGGTGGTCGACGGGCCCCGTGCCGAGGAGGCCATCGCCCGCTGCCTCCTCGACGCTCTGCCGGAGCCGGGAATGCTGGACCCGCCGTCCTCGTCGCGGGTGGTGGGTGACGGCTCGACGGACCCCTTCGGTGCCGCCTTGGCCAAGGCGGCAGCCCACGTCAGCGCCTATCTCGCTGCAGGTGTCGCCGGCGACCTCGATCTGCCCTTGTGCGGGCACGGCGAGACCGTGAAGAACGACGACGGGTCCACCCGTCTCGAGGACTCGACTGCCACAGCCGTTCGACGGATCGCCGCTCGCGTCGCCGGCCATGAGATCCGCCCGGACTGGCTCACCTGGCTGTGGGCGCGGGCGGTGGGCGACCTCGTGAAGGACACCATGTAGCGGCATCGAGGCCCTCAAGTTCGTCCAGCGAGCGAATCAACCGCATGCCAGCCGGGCTCGTGATGACGGCGCTCCGGGACAGCCCTCGACCTGCTCGGACTTGCCCTCGCGCTCCACGCCAGCTACGAACCCTCACTGAGGACGTCGAACGCGGCGCCCGAGGGAGGCAAGGGCATGGTCCGGCGAGGGTGGCTGACAGGCGGTGGCGGGAGAGGCAGGGGAGCTCGAGGAAGCCGCCGGGCTGAATCAGGGCGACCCTCGGCCGGCATGACGACCGAGCGGCGTCGCTCCCGGCTCCTCGGACGCGGCGGCGGCTCGCTTGCGGCCGCCGCCTCCTGCCTCGCTGTCTCTGCCGTCTTGCTCCCCGCGCCGGCGGCGGTTCCGACGAGTGTCCGCGCCTCGAGCTCGGGCGCGGACACCGTCACCATCGTCACCGATAGCGCCGGCATCCCCCACATCACGGCGTCCAACTTCCGGGCTCTCGGCTACGGGGAGGCATGGGCGTTCTCGGAGGACAACTTCTGCACCCTCGCGAACGACTTCGTCACCGTCGAGGGAGAGCGGTCGAAGTACTTCGGCCCGAACGGTCTCGCCGTCAACTACTCGGCGGGTGTCGACCCCGCCAACCTCGACTCCGACCTGTTCTGGAAGTACGTCGCCGCGACGGGGCTCTACCAGCAGCAGTCCAAGCTCCCGCCGCCTCTCGGGCCGCTGCCCCAGGTGAAACACCTCTACCAGGGCTTCGTCCAGGGCTACAACGCCTATCTCGCGTCCGGCAAGCTCGACGACCCCACCTGCAAGGGGAAGGCCTGGGTCAAGCCGATCACGATGGAGGACATGTTCCTTCGAGGCCTGCAGATCGCGACAGAGGCCTCGAGCCAGCAGTTCATCACCTACCTCGACCTCGCCTCGCCACCGAGCGCGGCCGCCGGGGCTGCTCGCCCCGCGACGGCGCGTCTCGACGTGGCGGCACTACGTGCGCTTCGGGAGAGCGGTGCCTCCACTCGCGGCTCGAACGGCATCGCCGTCGGCGCCGAGGACACCCGGTACCGCAACGGCATGGTGCTCGCGAACCCGCACTTCCCCTGGATCGGGACCGAGCGGTTCTGGATGGCCCAGCTCACCGTCCCCGGCAAGTACGACGTCGAGGGCGGGACGCTCGAGGGCTTCCCCCTCATCGGCATCGGCTTCAACGCGAACCTGGCCTGGACCCACACCGTGTCGACCTCGGAGCGCTTCACCTTCTACCGCCTCACGCTCGAGGCCGGCCACCCGACGAGCTACGTCGTTGACGGCAAGGACGTGCCGATGGGGAAGGTGACCGTGAGCGTGGACACCGGAGAGGGCACCGTCCACCACACCTTCTACACGACGAGATGGGGGCCGGTCGTCGACGTCACGCCGGCCACCTACGGCTGGAGCACGACGAACGCCTACACCGTCGACGACGTGAACTGGGCCAACGAGTACCGCGCCGCCAACCAGTACTTCGAGATGGGACGCGCCACCTCGGTGGAGGACCTGCTGGCGGTGGAGGAGAAGT
Source organism: Acidimicrobiales bacterium (assembly GCA_035294725.1). Lineage (GTDB taxonomy): Bacteria > Actinomycetota > Acidimicrobiia > Acidimicrobiales > Bog-793 > DATGKK01. Next base: position 5,277 of record DATGKK010000070.1, read on the forward strand.
ACCTCGCGATCCCGACCTTCAACACGATCGCCGCGGACGACCACGGTGACGTCCTCTACGGCGACGTCGGCAACACTCCGAACGTGGCGGCAACGAGGATCGCGCGCTGCACGCCCCCGGGCCTGCCCGAGGAGGTGTACCAGCTCTCGGGGCTCGTCACCCTCGACGGCTCGAGATCGAGCTGCAGATGGGGACGGGACCGCGGCACGCCGATCCCGGGGATCTTCGACGGTGCGCAGGAGCCGCACACGATCCGGCGCGACTACGTGGAGAACTCCAACGACTCCTACTGGCTCGCGAACCCGAGCCATCCGTTCCCGGCGTTCTCGCCGATCATCGGCAAGATTGACGTGCCCCAGGGGCTGCGCACCCGTCTCGGCAACCTCATGATCGAGAAGCGGGTGGCCGGCACCGACGGCCTCGGCTCGCCCAAGTTCACGATCCGCACGATGGAGCAGATGTGGGAGAGCGACCAGTCCCTCCTCGCCCAGCTCGTGCTGAAGCGGCTCGTGGCCGACTGCACGGCCCACCCGTCGGCCACGGCGAGCGACGGCAAGCCGGTGAGCCTCGGCCGCGCCTGTGACGCGCTCCGCCTCTACGAGGCGACCGAGAACGGCCACCTCGACGCGAAGGGCGGCTGGCTCTTCTCGGTCTGGTACGCCGACGCGCCGTCGACGCAGTTCTGGGAGCGACCCTTCGAGGTGGCCCACCCGCTCACGACGCCGTCGGGCCTCGACACGGCGAACCCCGCCATCCTCACCGCGCTCGCCGACGCCGTCCAGAGCCTGCGGGCAAGGAAGATCCCGCTCGACGCGAGCTACGGCGAGGTCCAGCACGTGATCCGGCACGGCAAGGTCATCCCGATCCCCGGCTGCGACACCGGCTGCTTCAACGCCATCTACACGAGCGGCGGCAACGGAAACCCCTTCGAGCCCGGCGACTACGGCACGGTGGTGGACGGCTCCTCCCTCGTGATGACGACCGAGCTCACCCCGCACGGCCCGGTCTCTCGGGGCATCCTCACCTACTCGCAGGCGACGAACCCGAGATCCCCGTGGTACTCCAACATGACCACGCTGTACTCCGAGGGAAAGTGGGTGCGGCTCCCCTACACCGAGAAGGAGCTCGAGGCCCAGCCCGGGAACCGCACGGTCGTCCTCCACGTCTGAGCTCGGTCCCCTCGAGCGGCGAGCTCAGCCGGGTGACGCTGCCCACCGACGCCGGAGCGTCGCGTCAGCGGCCCTTCCAGACGGGCCGGCGCTTCTCAGCAAAGGCGCGCAGGCCCTCTTGGAGGTCCTCGGACTCCATGACCGGGCGGGCCAGCTCCATCTGCCGCTCCCAGCCCTCGGCGTCGCTCCAGTCGTAGGCCCGTTGGACGATCTGCTTGCTCGCCCGCACGGCGAGGGGGCCTGCCGCCACCACCTCCTCGGCGAGCTCGAGGGCGCCGGCGAGCGCCTCGCCCGGCTCGGTGAGCCGGTTGACGAGCCCGAGCTCCGCCATGCGAGCCGCCGGCCACGGCCTCCCCGTGAGAGCGAGCTCCATGGCGAGGTGGTACGGGATCCGCTTCGGGAGGCGGAAGAGCGCGCCACCCACGGCGACGAGCGAGCGAGCCGCCTCGGGGAGCCCCATCGTGGCCGTGCGCGAGGACACGATGAGGTCGCAGGCGAGGCAGAGCTCGAGGCCACCTGCGAGCGCGTGGCCCTCGACGGCCGCGATGACCGGCTTGGCCGGCGGCAGCGCCATGATCCCGAAGCCTCCCCGCCGCCGGGAGGTCCCGAAGTCCCCGTGGGCAGCCGCGATGAGGTCCTGCCCGCTCGAGAACACCTCCGTCGAGCCCGTGATGATGGCGCACCACAAGGTGGCGTCCTCCTCGTAGGCGTCGATCGCCGCCTCCATGGCACGGGCGGTCGCCCCGTCGAACGCGTTGCGTCGGTGGGGGCGGTTGATCCGGATGACGAGGAGGTGCTCGCCCACCCGCTCGGAGGCGATGGCGTCCTCGCCGGTCGGCTCGGCGCCCGGGACGACCGCCGGCTCCTCATTGGCTGACACTGAAGCCTCCGTTCACCGGGTAGGTCTGACCGGTGATCCACCCCGCCGCGGGCGAGGCGAGGAACGTGATCAGCGCGGCGGCATCGCTCGGCTCGCCGAAACGGCGGATCATGTAGCCGCGCAGGATCTGCTTCGCGAGCTCCTCGTTGTCGAAGGCGGCCGCCGTCGCCGGCGTGCGGGTGGCGGCGATGGCGACGTTGTTGGCGGTGATGCCGTGCCGTCCGAGGCTCCGGGCGAGCGCCCGGGTGAGGCCGGCGGCGCCGGCCTTCGCCGCCGAGTAGGCCTCGAGGCCGGGCTCCCCCACCCGGCCGGCGTCGCTGATCACCGTGATGAGGCGGCCCCCCTTGCCTGCCGCGATCATCTGCGGGATGACCGCCCGGTGGCAGTTGAGGGCCCCGTAGAGGTTGACTCGCAGGAAGGGCTCCCACTCGGCCGGGTCCTTCTCCCAAAAGGGCCTGCCGGTGAGGACCGCCGTGTCGGCGCCCGCGTTGCCGGCGTTGTTGACGAGGACGTCGATCGGCCCGAGCCGGGCCGCAGCGGCGTCCACCATCTCCGAGACCTGCCCGAAGTCGGTGACGTCGCCGGGGGCCGCGGCGGCCGTGCCGCCCGCCTCGGCGATCTCCCCCACGACCTCCTCGGCGCGCGCCGCGACGACGTCGTTCACCGCCACCTTGGCCCCGTGGGCGGCGAGGTAGCGGGCCGTCTCGGCCCCGACGCCCTGGCCGGCGCCGGTGACGAGCGCCACCCGGCCGCGAAGCTCGAGCAGGTTCGGCGCCGGCCGGCTCGCCGCCGCCTCGTGACCCTCAGACATTGCGCTCCCTTCCTTCCCAGTACGGGGCACGCAGGACTCCCTTCATGACCTTGCCCATGGGGTTGAGCGGCAGCTCGTCGACGAGCTCGATCCTGCGCGGCCTCTTGAACGGCGCGAGGCGGCTCTTCAGGGACTCGAGCAGCTCCGCCTCGCTGACGCTGCACGACGGAGCCGCCACGACGAAGGCGAGCGGCTGCTCGCCGAGGTCCTCGTGAGGGATCCCGATCACGGCGCAGCTCTCCACTGCCGGATGGGCGAGGAGAGCCGCCTCGATCTCGGCCGGGTAGATGTTCACGCCCCCCGCGACGATCATGTCCTTGATCCGGTCGGTGATGAACAGGAAGCCATCCTCATCGAGGTGGCCGACGTCGCCGGTGCGGTAGAAGCCGTCCTTGAGGGCGTCGTCCCCGAGCTCGTCCCGACCGAGGTAGCCCTTCAGGACCACGGGGGTGTTGACGGCGATCTCACCCGTCTCGCCCGGCGGCAGCCGGTTCCACTCGCCGTCGACGATGGCGATCTCGACCCCGTCGTAGGGAAGGCCGCTGCTCCCCGGCTTGGTGAGCTGGTGCTCGGGCGGGAGGAAGCTGATCATGCCGGCCTCGCTGCAGCCGTAGGCCTCCCAGAGCTTTCCCGGGCCGAGCCAGTCGACCACCCACTCCTTCAGCCCTTGGGGCACGACGGCTGCGCCGGCGCTGACCGCGAGCAGCGAGGAGCAGCGGTAGCGGGCCCTCACCTCGTCCGGCAGCGCCTTGATCCGAAGGAGCATCGTCGGCACGGTCGCCCAGACCTGGACCTCGTGGAGCTCGATGAGGCGGAGCGCCTCCTCGGGGTCGTAGGGGTCGAGCAGGACGACCGTCCCACCCCTTGCGCAGGCGGCGGTCGCCACCCCAGGTCCGGCGCCGTGGTGGACCGGCAACGAGAGCAGGACGACGGCGCCGTCGGGATGGGGCGGCACCGAGGCGACCGAGGCGCTGTAGCGCAGCAGCCGGCCGACGTCGCCCACCGAGGAGGGGTCGAGGGGCGGCACGCCCTTTGGGGCGCCGGTCGTGCCGGAGGTGTAAAGGACCAGCGAGGGCTGGCGCGGGCCGAAGCGGGCCGGCGCCCCGTCCGTGGCGACGAGGTCCTCGTAGCGCACCCACCCCGTGCCCGGTTGCTGGCCGACCGTGACGAGAAGGCCGATCCCCTCGCGGGTCCAGCCGGTCGGGTCGGGGTCGTCGCAGGCAAGTCCCTTCGCCCCGCTGTCGGCGATGATGTAGGCGGCCTCGTCGGCGGTGAGCTTCCAGTTCACCGCCACCTGGGCCACGCCGAGCTTCTGGAGCGCCCGCTGGAGGACGAACCACTCGGTCCGGAGGCGGAACCGCATGCCGAGCCGGTCGCCTGCGGCGAGACCGAGACGGGAGAGCCCTTCTGCGACCCGGTCCGCCAGCTCGTTCCACTCGCCGTAGGTCATGATGGCGTCGCCGTCGATCACCGCCCGCCCGCCGGGGCGCCGGGCGGCCCAGAGCTCGGGGCTGCCCTCCTCGGGCTCGCTCAGCGTCACCCCCGGTGCCACTTCAACGGCGCTCGCCGCCTGCTGCGAAGCTCGCCCGACGGCATGGCGACAGGATAGAACGTGTCGAGTGCTGAGCAAGTGATGTCACAGTAGGTGTCGGCAGCCGAGAGGAGCCCGATGCGAGCCACCACCAGAGCCGAGCTCGTCGACGTCGAGCCCGAGGAGCCCTTCCTCAGGGTGACCCGTTGCCGGGCCTGCGGCCGGGTCGCCTTCCCGCCCATGACCATCGGCTGTGACGCCTGCGGAGCCGGCGAGGAGGAGCTCGCCCCCGTCACGGTCCGGGCGGCTGGTGTCCTGCACGCGAGCGCCACGGTCCACCGCCACCACGGCGAGCAAGCAGTCCCCTTCACCATCGTCGAGGTCCGCCTCGACGCTGGCCCGATCGTCCGGGCGATGGGAGCCCCCGGAGGCGGCGGCGTTCGCGTCGGCGACCGCGTGGCCGCACGGTGGCAGGTGACCGGGGCCGACGGGGACGGCAACGAGCTGGTCGAGCCGGTCTTCGAGAAGGAGTCGCCGTGATGCGCCCGCTCTCGTCGCTGCGACCCGTGCACGTGGTGGGCGTCGGGCTCCATCCCTACCAGCGCCCGAGCTCCACCCCGTACACGGCGCTCGGCGTCCACGCCATCCGGGCCGCCCTCCGCGACGCCGAGATCGCCTGGAGCGAGGTCGAGAGCGCCTACACGGGGACGGCGTCGACGGCGATGGCCCTCTCACGGCTCATGTACCGCCACCTCGGCTCGACGGGGATCCCGATGGTCCAAGTCGAGAACGCCTCCGCCTCCGGCTCGAGCGCCCTGCGGCAGGCGGCCTTCGAGGTGGCAGCGGGCCTCTCGGACGTCTCGATCGCCGTCGGCGTCGACAAGCCGCTCACCTTCTCCCTTCCTCAGGCCGCCGCCGGCGTGCACGACCTCGTCGGGAGCCGGGCGGCAGCCGTCACCCACTTCGCCCTTCTCGCCGACCGCTACCTGCACGAGACGGGCACCACGCCCGAGCACCTGGCGGCGGTCGCCGTGAAGAACCACCGCAACGGCGCCCTCAACCCCTACGCGCAGCGCCGGACTCCCTGCAGCATCGAGGAGGTGCTCGAGCCGCCCCAGATCAGCGGCGTCCTCACCCGCCTCCAGTGCACCCCGGTCGGGGAGGGCGCAGCCGCTGTCGTCGTCGCCTCTGACGACGCCATCGAGCGGCTCGGGATCGACCGGGCCCGTGCGGTGACGATCTGCTCCTCGGCGTCCCGCTCCGAGCAGGTCTACGACGGGGAGAACTTCGACGTCGCCCTCACCCGTGCGACCGTGGCGCAGGCTCTTTATGAGGCCGGCGTCGAGCCGGGCGAGCTCGACGTGGTCGAGCTCCACGACGCCTTCACCATCGAGGAGCTCCTCTACGTGGAGGCGATGGGCCTCTGCGAGCCGGGCGGGGCGGCCGAGGCGGTGGCGGCCGGCCGCTTCGACATCGGCGGCCAGGTTGCGGTGAGCGCTTCCGGCGGCCTCCTCTCGATGGGGCACCCGATCGGGCCGACGGGGATCGGGCAGATCTGCGAGATCACGACCCAGCTGAGAGGCGAGGGCGGGGCCCGCCAGCACCCACGAGCCCGGACCGGGCTCGCGCACATGGTCGGCGTAGGGGCAGTCTGCGTCGTGCACGTGCTCCGCCGCGCCGGCTGAGGACCGCGACGACGCCGGCCCCGGCGGCGGGGCGCCGGTGGCGCCGTGCTCAGGAGCGCCGGCGAGCGACGAGGACCGGGATCTCCCTTGCGGTCCGCTCCTGGTACTCGGCGTAGGGCGGGTAGGCGGCGACCGCCCTCTCCCACCACTGCGCCTTCTCGGCACCGGAGACCTCCCGGACGACGGCGTCGAAGGGCTCGGGTCCGTCCTGGATCATGACGGCCGTCGGGTCGGCGACCAGGTTGTGGTACCAGACCGGGTGCTCGGGGGCGCCCCCCTTCGAGGCGACGAGGGCGTACTCGCCCTCGTGCTCGACCCGCATGAGGGCGAACTTGCGGATCTTGCCCGACCGGCGCCCCCGCGTCGTGACGATGATGACCGGCAGGCCGGTGTCCCGCAGGGTGTTGGCCCTCTGGCCGCCCGACGCCTCGTACTCGGCGACCTGGTCCGCGACCCATTGGGCCGGGCTCGGCTCGTACTCCCCTTCGAGTGGCATGGCGCCATGCTGGCAGATGCCGCGCTCACGGCGCATCCCGCCCCAGCCCGAGCCGGGCGGGGCGAGGCTCAGGCAGCGAGCGCCCGGGCGGTGGCCACCACGACCTCGGCGGCGGCGTAGACCTCCTCGAAGGAGAGGTAGAGCGGGCTCAGCCCGAAGCGGGCGAGGTCCGGGGCGCGAAAGTCGCCGACGACACCCTGTGCCGCCGCGCCGGCGACGATCTCCTCGCTGCGAGGGTGGCGCAGGGCCACGTGCGATCCCCTTCGCTCAGGGTCGACCGGGGACGCAACCTCGAGGCCGTCGACACCGGCATCCTCGACCACCTCGATGAACAGCTGGCCGAGCGCGCTCGACTTCGCCCGCACCTGCTCGATCGTGACTCCCTCGAAGGCGTCGAGGGCGGCGTCGAGGGCGGCGAGGGCCACCACCGGGGGCGTCGAGGTGCGGAAGCGCCCGATCCCGTGCGCCGGCTCGAAGGAGAGCTCGAAGCCGAACGGCTCGCGGTGTCCGAGCCAGCCGGGCAGGGGGTTCTCCAGGACGTCCTGCAGCTCGCGGCGCACGTAGAGGAAGCTCGGGGAGCCCGGCCCGCCGTTCAGGTACTTGTAGGTGCAGCCGACGGCGAGGTCGACGCCGTGCTCCTCGAGGCCGACGGGGACGGCGCCGGCGGAGTGGCAGAGGTCGAACAGCACGAGCGATCCCGCCGCGTGAGCAGCGGCGGTCATCGCTCGGACGTCGTGGAGCTCGCCCGTGCGGAAGTCCACGTGGGTGAGGCAGAGGAGCGCGACCTCGCCGTCGAGGGCACCGGCCAGCCCGGAGCGCTCGACGACGCGCAGCTCGGCGCCGGCGAGCCGGGCGGCGCCGGCGATGGCGAACAGGTCGCTCGGGAAGTTGTCCTCGCTCGAGAGGACAACTCGCCGCTCCGGGCGCGCCGCCAGCGCAGCGCCGACGAGCTTCGCGAGCGCGATCGACGTCGTGTCGGCCACGAGCACCTCACCAGGGCGGGCGCCGATCAGAGGGGCGATCCGGTCCCCCACCCGCTCGGGCGCCTCCATCCAACCGCACGAGCCCCATGCCGGGCCGAGGACCGTGCCCCACTCCTCGGCGACGGTGTGCCGCAGCCGCTCGGCCACACCGACGGCGAGCGGTCCGAGGGAGTTCCCGTCGAGGTAGACGACGCCGCTCGGGAGCACGAAGCGCTGCCTCACCTCCTTCAGCTCGTCAGCCCGGTCGTGCTCGCGCGCTCGGTCGAGATCCCATCGTGGTGCCACGGGAGCGATGGTAGGGCCAGGCCCGTCCCGCGCCGAGCGGCGTCAGCGGCTGCGGTCCTCGATCTCCCAGGCATGGTCGAGGAGGTGCCAGATGCCACGGCGCGCCGCGTATCGGAGGGGCCACCCGCCCGGCATGCGAGCCTCGCCCGAGCTCGCGTCACGGAACACTCGGACGGCGGCGGCCCGGTGCTCGGCGATCTCGCCGGCCGTGGCCAGCTCCGGTTTCCACCCCGGGAGGCCGAGCTTGCGGCCGTAGGCGGCATCGACGCCGTTCACGTGGGCGGCGACGGCGTCCCGGTCGCGCCCACCGCCGCGCGGCCCCTTGCGCAGCACGGCCGGAGCCCCGGCCACGACCTCGTCGAAGTAGGCGTAGGCGGCGTCGAGGAGCGCGCCGGCCCGGGCGAGCTCCCCGCTCGCCGGCGCCTGCCGGTCGAAGGCGTACTGGCGGCCCGGGGCGCCGAAGTCGGTCGTCGCGTCGCCCTCGACCCGCTCGACCACCTCTGCGGCGCCGAGCTCGATCTCGCCCGGGAGACCGAACCCGGCTCGCTCGGCGACCGTTCCGTAGCGGCCCGAGTACTCGAGGAGCCTCTCGATGGCCTCCTCCTCGCTCCGGCCGGCCCGGCACCAGCCCGGCCACTCGAGGGCGCAGGCGAAGGTCCGGCGCGCCCCGATCTCGAGCCCGACGATCACACGACACCTCCGTGCCGGCTCATGGCGCCTGCCGGGCGAGGCGCTCCCGGATCGACGAAGCGGCGAGCGGCCGGTTCGTCGTCACGACGTCGACGTCACCCCGGGCGAGCCACCGGGCGAGGGCGGCGTCGCCGTCGACGGTCCAGACGAGCAGCTGCATCCCCCGCCTCGTGCACCAGCGCCGCAGGAGAGGGGTGGCAAGGAGGAAGTGGGCCGCAGCTCCGCTCGCGCCGCACTGCTCGAGATCCGAGAAGGGCACGAGCTCGTGGGCCCGCACCCGGGCGAGCTCGCCCGGGCGGAGGCCTGAGCCGTCGTGGCCGAGCGTGAGCAGCGCCGGCACCCTCGGGTGGGCCCGCCGGGCGGCGGCCACGACGGCGGTGTCGGAGCTCGTGACGACGAGGCGGCGTCCCCGCTCAAGGACCGCGGCGACCGCCTCGGCCTCGAAGCCGGCCTCCTTCAAGTCGAGGTGGACCTCGCTCCGGCGGGCCGGGTCGGCGGCGTCGAGCGCGTCGAGGAGCTCGGTGAAGCTGGCGACTCGGCCGGGGCCGGGACGGGCTTCGGAGAGCTCGTCCCACGAGAGGCGGTCGAGGCGCCCGAGCCCCCGCACCACGGGGTCGTGGGCGCACACCATGACCCCGTCGGCGCTCCGGCGGACGTCCACCTCGATCAGCTCGGCACCGTGGGCGGCCGCCGAGGAGAACGCGGCGAGCGTGGCGTAGGGCGCGAGCTCTGCTCCCCCTCGATGCCACGAGATCCGCGGCAGGGGTGTCATGGGGCTGCCAGGGAGCTGGCGGGGCACGCTCTTGGCGCCGGTTCGGAGTACAACAGGGGGATGGCCCGGCCGCTCTGGAAGGACCTCCGGAGAGCGCACAGGGAGGGGTCGATCGCCGGCCTGCCCACGCTCGCGAAGGTTCCCTTGCCCCCGCGGCCGCATTGGAAGCTCGCCATCGCCTCGACCTGCATCGCCGTCGCGGCACTCGTGCTCAACCAGACCCAGACCCACGGTTTCGCCCTGCTCTCGTCGCACGGGACGCTGCGGGACCACGCGTGGTCGGGCGCGACGGCAGGGGCCTTCCTCGTCTTCGGCATCATCGCCATCCGCCGCCTCTCGACCCAGGTGTCGCGCCTGTTCCACATCGGTGCCGGGCCGACGGCGGCCAACGCCATCCGCCTCGTCCTCACGATCGCCGGGCTCGTCGTCGTGCTCGTCACCGCCATCATCATGATCGGTGTCAACCCCGGCCACCTGCTCGCGGCAGCCGGGCTCACCGGGATCGTCCTCGGGCTCGCCGCCCAGCAGAGCCTCGGCAACGTGTTCGCCGGCATCGTGCTCATGGTGGCGCGCCCGTTCACCGTCGGCCAGCGCATCAGGGTGCGCTCGGGCTCCTTCGGCGGCATCTTCGATGCCGAGGTGCTCGGCATGGGCCTCACCTACGTCGAGCTGCTCACCGACGACGGCCCTCTCCGGGTGCCGAACCTCGGCATGCTCGCCGCCGCCGTCGGCCCCGCTCCGGCGCCCAAGCCGGACCCGGACGAGCAACGGCTCTACGTCAACCGCGCCCTGCAGAAGCGGCCGCCGCGCTCGTCGCCGCCGGCGCCGGGGAGAAGGGTGCAGCCGGCGCGGCGTCCGGCGGGGACCGTGCGCCGGCCGCGGGAGATCATCCGCCGGATGCGCAGCCGCGCGGCCCGGGACGACCATCCCGCCGCCCGCGGCGGCTCACCGGAGCCGGGGAGCACCACGGGCGGGCCGCGGCCGAGCGGCGAGCGGCCGGCGCCACCTCCGAAGCAGGGACCGGGCGAGACCGGTGGCCGGCCCTCCTCGCCGCCACCCGAGGGCACCGCCGGGAGCGGGCCCGCCTCGCCGTGAGCGCTCCGCAACGCGCAAGGGTCGGGCCGGGACGGGGCCGGGCCGGCGACGGCCACGTGCTCGACCTCCCCGTCACCTGGCTCGAGGTGTTTGCCGAGGCGCCGCTCGGCGGCAACCTGCACGCCGTCGTGCACGACGCTGACGTGCTCGACCCGGCAACGATGGCGGCCTTCGCGACCCGGCTCCGGCTCTCGGAGACGAGCTACGTGCTCGCGGCGGGCGTCACGGGCGCCGACTACCGGCACCGCATCTTCACCGTCGCCGGAGAGATCCCCTTCGCCGGCCACCCGTCGCTCGGCGCGGCCGCCGCAGTCGCATGGCGCCGGGGCACGCCTCAGGCCGACCTCGTCCAGGAGACCGGCGCCGGCCGCCAGCCGCTCTCGGTCGCCTTCGACCCGGGCGGGAGGTCCGCCACCGCCGAGATGGGGCAGAACGCGCCCGAGCTCCTCGCCGAGCCCGACCCCGCCCCGTTCCTGTCCACCCTCGGCCTTAGGGCCGAGGACCGGCACCCCTCGATGCCGGCGGAGGTGATCTCGACCGGCCTTCCCACCCTTGTCCTGCCGGTCCGGGGCCTCGGCGTGCTCGGCCGGATCGGAGCTGACCTCACCGCCCTCGGACCGGCGCTGGCCGCCGCGGGCGCCGTCACCTGCTACCTCGTCACCCTTCCCGAGCAGGCGAGCGGGGGGCGCTGGCGGGCCCGCTGCTTCACCGACCGGGTCGCCGGGGGAGAGGACGCGGCGACCGGCTCGGCCGCCGGACCGCTCGCCGCCTATGCCCACCGGCACCTCGGCCTCCGGAGCGTCGAGGTTGACCAGGGCCTCGAGCTCGGCTCGCCGAGCCGGCTCCGGGCGCGCGTGGAGGGCGATCGGGTGGTCGTCGGGGGGAACGTGCGCCTGGTCGGGGAAGGCGTCGTCTCGCTCCCGGCAAGGGGAGCGGCCTGAGTGGCCGGGACCGCGCGCGCGTCCTCGGGGGCCGACCGGCAGCTCCTCTCCGACCTCGAGGACGCCCTCGGCCGCCGGCGAGTACTGACCGACCCCGAGGTGTGCGCCGGCTACACCCGGGACTGGACGGGCCGCTATGTCGGCTCCGCCGCGGCCGTCGTGAGACCCGAGCGGGTCGAGCAGGTGCAGGCGGTCGTGGAGGTGGCCGCCCGCCACGGGGCCGCCCTCATCTGCCAGGGAGGCAACACCGGCCTCGTCGGCGGGTCGGTCCCCCGGCCGGCCGGCGCCCTCGACCAGCCGCAGATCGTCTGTGGCATGAGCGGCATGTGCGCCGTCGAAGATGTCGACCCGGCCGGCCGCCTTCTTTGCGCCGGCGCCGGCGTGACCCTCTCCGCCGCCCAGGCGGCAGCGGGCCGCGCCGGCTTCCACCTCGGCATCGACCTCTCCTCGCGCGGATCAGCCACGCTCGGGGGGATGGCCGCCACGAACGCGGGCGGGATGCAGATGCTGCGCTTCGGCGGGATGCGCGCCCGCGTGGCCGGGATCGAGGCCGTGCTCGCCGACGGCTCGATCGTGAGCCGGCTGAGCGGCCTCGCGAAGGACAACGTGGGCTGGGACCCGGCCGCCCTGTTCGTCGGGAGCGAGGGCACGCTCGCCGTCATCACGCGGGTGATGGTGCGCCTCGAGCCCCTCCCCGCCCACCGCGTCACGGCGCTCGTCGCCCTGGCCAGCGTGGACGCGGCTCTCGAGCTCCTGGCCGGGCCGGTCGCAGCCCTCCCGAGCCTCGAGGCGGCCGAGCTGACGCTCGAGGACGGCATGCGCCTCGTGGCGGGCGAGTTCGATCTCCCGCCACCGGTCGGCCTCGAAAGCGGCGCCGCCGGACGAGGCGGGCGCGCCTGGCTCACCCTCGAGGCGGCGGGGCCGTACGACCCGACGGCGGAGCTCGCCGCCGCCGTCGACCATCCCTTCGTCCTCGGCGCCGCCGTGGCGAGCGACGCGAACGGCCGCGCCCGCCTGTGGGCCTACCGTGAGCGACACACCGAGGCGGTCTCCCGGCTCGGGGTCCCCCACAAGCTCGACGTGTCGGTGACCCGCTCCCGCCTCGGGGAGCTCGTCGGGCTCCTCCCAGAGCGGGTCGCGGCAGCCGCCCCAGGGGCACGGCTCGTCATGTGGGGGCACGCCGCGGACGGCAACGTGCACGTGAACGTCGTAGGCCCGCCCCCCGACGACGACGGCGTCGACGACGCCGTGCTCCGCCTCGTCGCCGAGCTCGGCGGCTCCATCTCGGCCGAGCACGGGGTCGGGGTGGCGCGGCGCAGGTGGCTCCGGCTCGTGCGCAGCGAAGGCGACCTCCAGCTGATGGCGCGGGTGAAGGCGGCACTCGACCCGGGCGGCATGCTCAACCCGGGCGTGCTCGAGCCGTTGCCCTGACCGCCCATGCCGGCGGCCGGTGCCCCGAGACGCCGTCAGCGTCGGGGGGGCGCCACCTTGTCGACCGCCTCGAGGACCTCGGCAGAGAGCTCGATGTCGCCGGCCGCCGCGTTCGCGCGCACCTGCTCGGCCGAGGTCGCGCCGGCGATGACGCTGCCGACGGACGGCTGTGCGGCAATCGCGGCGAGGGCGAGCTCGGTCATCGTGACCCCGGCGTCGCTGGCGATCGACTCGAGGCCCTCGAGCACCTCGAAGGTGGCGTCACCCGGCGCCTCGCGCCCGGCGAGCCGGCTCTGTTCCGGCGGCGGTGCGCCGCGGCGCCACTTGCCGGTGAGCAGCCCGTTCGCGAGCGGGAAGTACGGGATGAGGGAGATGCCGTGTGCGAGGCAGGCCGGCACGAGGTCGCGCTCGGCGCCGCGCTCGAGCAGCGAGTAGTGGTTCTGCGCCGCGACGAAGCGGGTGAGCCCCCGCGTCCTCGAGATCCACTCGCACTCGGTCACCTGCCATCCCGAGAGGTTCGAGGAGCCGGCGTAGCGGATCTTGCCGGCGTGCACGAGGTCGTCGAGCGCCTCGAGGGTCTCCTCGAAGGGCGTCACCTTGTCGGGGCGATGCAACTGGTAGAGATCGATCCAGTCGGTCTCAAGCCGCCGCAGCGAGGCCTCGACGGCCCGCACGACGTAGCGCCTCGAGGCGCGAGCCCCCCAGTCCGGGCCGTTCGTGCCGCCCATGTCGGAGCCGAACTTCGTGGCGATCACGACCTCGTCCCGGCGGCCGCGGAGGACCTCGCCGAGGATGGTCTCGGACCCGCCGCGGTCGTAGCTGTCCGAGGTGTCGATGAAGTTGATCCCGGCTTCGAGCGCCGCCTCGATGACCGGCCGCGACCGCTCGAGGTCGAGCCGCCACCCGAAGTTGTTGGCGCCGAGGCCGATCACCGAGACGCAAAGGCCGCTGTTGCCGAGCTGACGGAATCGCATGCGGCGACGGTACCCGTGCCGAGCTCACGGCCGCGCCGCGACGGCGCCACATCCGGCGCCGGCGCCGGCGCCGTACTGAGAGCAGTGCCATGGCACCGCGACAAGAGCGCGCCCGGGTGTCGCTCGGACGGGGCCCGCGCCACGCGCGGGCCCCGATGTCGGCAAGGATGGTGGAGCACGGCGGTCCGGGCCGTCGTCCAAGGCAGGTGGACCCGATGAGCGAGATCGACGCAGCGCGACCGCCCCAGGCGGACCACGACGAGCTCGAGCCGGTGACACACGTCGGACGCAGGACACTGCTCGGCTTCATGGGCGTTGGCGTGGCCGGGATCGCGCTCGGGGCAAGCGTCGACAACGCCATCGGAGGTGCGCTCACGAAGGCCTCGAGCGCGCTCGGCAGCCTCGGCGCCCTCGTGCCGGGAGCGGAGGCGTTCCGCATCTACACCGTCACCGGGACGATCCCCCGCATCAACCCGGCGCGCTACCGCTTGAGCGTGGGCGGGATGGTCGACCACCCGCTCACCCTCTCCCTCGACGACCTTCGCACCGCCTATCCCCGCACCGAGCTCGTCCACTACTTCCAGTGCGTCACCGGCTGGCACGTGCCGGGCGTGCACTGGGCGGGCGTCCGCCTCTCGGCGCTCCTCGACCGGGCAGGCGTGCAGCCGGGAGCGACCGCGCTCCGGTTCTTCTCAGGCGACGGCGTCTACACCGAGAGCCTCACCCTGTCTCAGGCGCGCCTACGTGACGTCCTCGTCGCCGACAAGATGCTCGGCACCGACGTCACCGCCGACCATGGCGGCCCCGTCCGCCTCTACGTGGCGCCGATGTACGGCTACAAGTCCATCAAGTGGCTCGACCGGATCGAGGTGACCGACCGCGTGGTGCCGGGCTACTGGGAGAACGCCGGCTACCCGGTCAACGCCTGGATCGACTCGTGAGCACCGAGCCTGCCGAGCCGGCCGCGATCGAGGGGGCGCCCGTGCACGGCGAGGGGGCGGAACCGCCGCCGTCCACCGTCGTGCGCTTCGATCTCCCGGAGCGGCTCGTGCACTGGACGACGGCGCTCCTTCTCCTCTCGCTCCTTGCCACCGGCACGATCCTGTACGTCCCGGGCCTGATGCTCGCCGTCGGCCATCGCGCCACGATCGAGAACATCCACGTCGTCACGGGCTTCGGGCTCCTCGCCCCGATCCTCGCCGGGTTGGCGGGACCGTGGCGGAGCGCGCTCGTCGACGACATCCGGCGGCTCGACCGCTGGGGTCGCCAGGACTTCGCCTTCTTCCGGCCGCGGCGGGCCGGGCCGGTGGGCCGCCGGGGCAAGTTCAACGGCGGTCAGAAGGCGGCCGCTGCGGTGCTGGCCGGGGGCAGCCTCGTCATGATCGTGACCGGCACCGTCATGAGATGGTCTCCCCCCTTCCCGAACGAGCTCGCCCGAGGTGCCACGCTCGTCCACGACGTCGTCTACCTCGTCCTGTTCGCAGTGGTGGTGGGCCACCTCGTCGTGGCGCTCTCCCGTCCCGTGCAGCTCCGCTCGATGTTCACCGGTCACGTCCCGCTGGCGTGGGCCCGCCGCCACGGCCCCGCCTGGCTGGACGGGAGCGACCTCAGGACCCTCCCGACGGGCCGGGCTCGCCGTCCCCGTCAAGCAGCCGCTCCACCTCGCCGGAGTGCTCCCCGACGCGAGGCGGCGCACGCCGGTAGGAGACCGGCGTCCGGCTGAGGCGCATCGGGCTCGCCACCTGCGCACCAGGCTCGGGCCGGCCTGCCCGCCACGGCTCGGCGGCACCGCCGGGCCACGGCAGGCGCACGACGGGCTCGAGCCCGACCCGCTCCGCAAAGGCGAAGGCCTCGCCGATGTCGTTCACGACCCCGCTCGGGACCCCGGCTCGGGACAGCAGCTCGACCCACTCGGCCGCCGGTCGGGTCACCAGCACCTGTTCGAGCTCGGCGACCATCTCATCCCGGTTCGCCACCCGCGCCGCGTTCTGAGAGAACCGCGGGTCGCCCGCCATCCACTCCTTGCCCACCACGGCGGCGAGCGCGGCGAACTGGCCGTCGTTGCCGACGGCGACGACGAAGGAGCGGTCGGCCGCAGCGAGCGTCTCGTAGGGCGCGATGCTCGGGTGGCGGTTCCCCATCGCCCGGGGCACCCGGCCGGTCGTGAGGTAGGTGGAGGCCTGGTTGATGAGGGAAGCGAGCGTGCTCGACATGAGGTCGACCTCGACGAGCTGGCCGCGGCCGCTCCGCTCCCGCTCGTAGAGGGCCGCCACGATGGCGTTCGAGGCGTAGAGGGCCGTCAGCACGTCGACGACGGCCACGCCCACCTTGCGCGGCTCGGCCTCCTCGCCGGAGTCGCCCGTGATCGACATGAGCCCCCCGACGGCCTGGACGAGGAAGTCGTAGCCGGGCAGCGACGCCCCCTCACCTCGCGTGCCAAAGCCCGAGACCGAGCAGTAGACGAGCCCCGGGTTCAGCCGCGCCAGCTCCTCGTAGCCGAGGCCGAGCCGGGCGGCCCCGCCGGGCTTGAAGTTCTCGATCACCACGTCGGCGCGCTCGGCGAGCGCCCGTGCCCGCCGCCGGCCCTCGGGGCTCGAGAGATCCCACGCCACGCTCCGCTTGTTGCGGTTGATCGAGAGGTAGTACGAGCTCATCGGCTCGTGGCCCCCTTCTCCGAGGGGAACCTCGACAAAGGGAGGGCCGAAGCCGCGGGTGTCGTCGCCCGCGCCCGGCCGCTCGACCTTCACCACGTCCGCCCCGAGGTCCCCGAGCAACATCGCCGCGTAGGGCCCGGCCACCACCCGCGAGAAGTCGGCGACGAGGAGCCCGGTGAGGGGCCCCGGGGCGGTGCCGCTCACCAGTCGTCGGCGCGGGCGGGCGCGAGCGGGCTCGACAGCACGGCGCCGGCGAGCTCGCTCCCGACGAGCTCGGCGCCGGCCTCGGCCATGGCGGCGAGCGCCTGCTCGGTCGTCTCAGGGGCGACGCCGGCGGTGAGCGGCAGCAGGACCCTCACGGCGAAGCCGAGGTGGCACGCGTCGAGCACCGTCGCCCGCACGCAGTGGTCGGCGGCGAGGCCGCACAGGTCAAGATGCTCGATGCCGCGCTCGGCGAGCCAGGAGGCAAGCGCCGTCCCGTGCTCGTCGAGGCCTTCGAAGCCGGAGTAGGCGGCATGCTCTGCCCCCTTGTCGAACACGGCGTCGAAGCCGATGCCGGCGATGAGCGGATGCAGCTCGGCGCCCTCGCTGCCGGCCACGCAGTGGACCGGCCAGGAGGTGATGAGATCGGGCGGCTCTCCCGCCGGGGCGAAGTGGCGACCCGGGTCGACGTGCCAGTCCCTCGTCGCCACGACGGCGGCGTAGCTGGAACGCCGGCTCGCCACGAGCTCGGCCACCCGCTCGGCGACCCGGTCGCCCCCATCCACCGCGAGCGAGCCGCCCTCACAGAAGTCCCTCTGGACGTCGACCACGACGAGGGCCCGCAAGGGCTCGGGCTCGGTGCCCCCGCCCGAGGCGCTCGCCCGCTCCCGGCGCAACCGTGCACGCCGGGGCCGTTCGGCGCCGGAGGGCGCCGGTGCCGCACGGCCGTACCGGGTGGGGATCACCGGATCGCCGGGAGCGAGGACGAAGGCCTCGGGGCCGAGCTCCCGCACCGACCAGCGGTGGTGCTCGCGGGCCTCGAGCAGGCTCGGCATCGCCTCGGGCCGCCCGCCAGAGATCACCCGCCGCTGGAGCTCGCGAGTCGCCCACCCCGGCGGGAGGTCGTCCTCTGGGCTCGCGCCCTCGGGCACCACCACCTCCGCCCGTGCCACGCCTTCCTCGTCGATCCACCGGAACCCCCGTTTGCGGGCGCCGAGGGTGCGCTTGTCGGGAGAGAGCTTCTCGACCGGCCGCAGCGGGGAGTCCTCGCCGTCGCTCTCTCCGATCGCGACGAGCTTGTAGACAAGGCCGGCCGTGGCGGCTCCGGAGCCAGTGACGACGTGCGTGCCCACCCCGTAGGCGTCGACGGGTGCGGCCGCGAGCGCCTCGATCTCGTGCTCGTCGAGGTCGGAGGTGATGACGATGCCCGTCTCGTGGGCGCCGAGGTCATCAAGGAGCGAGCGGGCCGCCGCCGCCTCGGCGAGCAGATCGCCCGAGTCGAGGCGGATCGCGCCCGGTCCCCGGGCCCCCCGCTCGCGGGCAAGCTCGACGGCGGTCCGGATGGCACGGGGGGTGTCGAAGGTGTCCACGAGGAGCGTCGTCCCCACCCCCATGGCGTCGAGCTGGGCCGCGAAGGCCGAGCGCTCGTCGTCGTAGGCGAGGACGAAGGCGTGTGCCGCCGTCCCCGTCGTGGGGATGCCGTAGCGCCGCCCCGCCTCGAGCTCGGAGGTGGAGGCGAACCCGGCGATGAAGGCCGCTCGGGCCGCTGCGACGGCCGCGAGCTCGTTCGTCCGCCTCGCGCCCATCTCGATGATCGGCCTCCCGGCCGCGGCGCCGACCATGCGCGAGGCAGCGGCGGCCACGGCCGAGTCGAAGTTGAGCACCGACAGCACGAGCGTCTCGAGCAGGACCGTCTCGCCGAAGCAGCCCTCGATCGTCGCGATCGGGCTGCCCGGGAAGTAGCACTCACCCTCCGCATAGGCGTCGATGGTCCCGGAGAACCTGAACCCCTCCAGCCACTCGAGCGTGCGCTCGGAGACGATCTCCTCCGTCTCGAGGTACTCGAGCTCCTCAGGGCCGAAGCGGAAGGCCTCGATCGCGGGGACGAGGCGGCCGATCCCGGCGCAGACCCCATAGCGGCGCCCGGGCGGCAGCGAGCGGGCAAAGACCTCGAAGACCGCCCGCCGCTCGGCGACGCCGGATCGGATCGCGGCGTCGAGCATCGTGAGCTCGTAGCGGTCGGTCAGCAGCGCGCTCGAGGCCATCGCGGGCGAGGCTAGTGCGAGGTGCCTGCGGCGCCGCGCTACCTCGCCGGCGAACGTCCGCCGAGGTAGCGGGCGAGCTGCCGGCTCTCGGCGACGAGGTGTCCGGCGTCGTCGTAGAGCTCGCCCTGCTCGTCGGCGTAGCCACCCGACAGCGTCCTAGTCTCGAAGCGCCCGTAGCACCAGTCCGAGGACGGCCGCCTGCGCCAGTGGACCGTGTACTCGATCGTCGGCGCCCCGAGCGGGTCGGCCTCCAGGGTGCGGCCGAAGACCGCCGGAGGCCAGGAGTCGAGGAACAGGGCGACGGCAAGCGCGTCGGTCGGCCGGCCGTCGCGGAGCCGGATCCATCCTCCCGTGACGGCCTCGCCCGGCTCGGTCCGGAACATGAACAGGTCGTCGCGCCGCGCGGCGCGCGTGTCCAGCCGGTCCCACAAGGTCGCGCCCTCCCCGACCCGCCGCACGGCCAGGCTCGCAGAGGGCGCCGGAACCTCGGGTGGCTCGGGCTGGAAGTCAAGCGGCCCCGGCTCCCGCCACCGCCCTAAGGTGGCGAGGGCGGCGCACCTCACGACCCCGTCCTGGGAGAGCTCGGCCCGGAACGAGGCGTGCCCCCTCCCGAGGCGCAGCGCCGTCACCTCGACCTCGCAGGCGGCGATCGCCGGCCGCTCGAGGAAGTGGACCGTCATCGTGACCGGGTCCGGGAACGGGCTCTCGCCGAGCACCGCCCGCAGGCAGATCGCCGCGAGGTAGCCCCCGTTCGGGCCGCCGCCCACCCGCCAGCCGTCCGACACGGCACCGCGGTAGTGGCCCTTCGCACCTCGCTCGAGCGAGGTGTCGCGATCGAGCTCGAAGCTCCCCTCGGCGCCGGGCCCTCCGCCCTCGCCGGGCGTCACCGGCCCGGCTCCCCGGCGGCGGGGCGCTCGCTCGCCGCCGTTCCGTCCCTCCCGGCCAGCTCGGAGCGGGCCCAGTCGGCCCACTCGACCAGCCCGCGCTCGTAGCGGATGCCGGCCTCGAGCATGATCCTCGAGGAGTCGAGCTCGGGGCGGCGCTCCCCCACCGGCGTGGCGTCGATGGCCTCGGCGTAACCCTCGTAGCGGGCGAGCTGCCGGGCGTGCGCAGCCCGCTCCCGAGCGAGGAGGGCGAGGACCTCCTCGGTCGGGAGCAGCCACCAGAAGAACCCCTGCAGGAGCGACTCGACCCGCAGCTCCCGCGCGGGCTCGTCCTCTCGCAGCCACCGGATGACCTCGGCCCGGCCCTCCGGCGTGGCGGCATAGATCTTGCGGCCCCGCGGCCCGGAGCCGACCTGCTCGATCAGGCCCTCGCCGACGAGGCGGGCGAGCTCGGGGTAGATCTGCGAGTGGCTCGCCGACCAGACGTTCGCGAGCGTGAGGTCGAACTCGCGGGTGAGGTCGTACCCCGACATCGCACGCGCCGAGAGGAGCCCGAGGATCCCGTGGCGAAGGCTCATGGCGCCCAGCCTCACACGGTTGCACCGCCACGCGCAATCCTTGACATGTTGTTACTTACATGTCAGGCTATCCATATGGCGACGCTCAACCCTTACCTGGAAGGTCCGTTCGCACCCGTCTCGGCGGAGCTCACCGTGCACGACCTGGCGGTGGAGGGAGAGCTGCCGGCCGGCCTCGAGGGGATGTACGTGCGCAACGGGCCGAACCCGGTCTTCGCTGATCCCGCCTCGTACCACTGGTTCCTCGGACAGGGGATGCTCCATGGCGTCGAGCTCTCGGGCGGGCGCGCCTCGTACCGCAACCGAACGGTGCGGGGGAACGCGCTCGCGAACACCCACGTGGTCGAGCATGCCGGCCGGCTGCTCGCGCTCGTCGAGGTGAGCCTCCCGACCGAGGTGGACCGCGGGCTCGAGACGGTGGGGCCGTTCGACTTCGGGGGCCGGCTCGCCTCGGCCATGACGGCCCATCCCCACACCGACCCGGAAACGGGCGAGATGTGCTTCATCGGCTACGACGTCGCCGGGCCGCCCTACCTCCGCTACCACGTCGCCAACCGGCATGGGGAGC
The DNA here is from genome assembly GCA_035294725.1 of Acidimicrobiales bacterium. GTDB lineage: Bacteria > Actinomycetota > Acidimicrobiia > Acidimicrobiales > Bog-793 > DATGKK01. The sequence continues at coordinate 25,950 of DATGKK010000070.1, forward strand.
TCGTCCACTCTGCGGAGATCTCGCTCCCGGCCCCGACGATGATGCACGACTTCGCCATCACGGCGACCCGCTCGGTCCTGCTCGACCTCCCGGTGGTGTTCGATCTCGCCCTTTTCGGCTCGCGCCCGTTCCCGGCCGCCTGGTCGCCCTCCAACGGCGCACGCGTGGGCGTCATGCCCCGGCTCGGCACCGACGCCGACGTCGTGTGGATCGACGTCGAGCCCTGCTACGCCTTCCACGTCCTCAACGCCTACGACGCCGGCGACGAGATCGTCCTCGATCTGTGCCGCTACGCGTCGATGTTCGACGAGGACCTCCACGGCGTGGGCGGCGGGCCGGCCCGGCTGGAGCGCTGGACCATCGACCCGGCCGCCCGCAAGGTGAGGACCGACGTCGTGCTCGAGGTGCCGGTCGAGTTCCCCCGCCTCGACGAGCGGCTCGTGGGCCGACGGCACCGGACGGGCTACCTCGCCTCGCCGCAGATGGAGGACGGCTCCTTCGGCACGGCACGCTCGGTTGGGCTCGTCGCCGTCGACCTCGAGACCGGGCGCCACGAGACCCACGAGCTCGGGGATCGAGCCATCGCCAGCGAGCCGGTGTTCGTCCCTGCCGCAGATGGCGCCGAGGAGCGCGACGGCTACGTCCTTGCCATCGTCGCCGACTCCCGGGGCGAGCACGCGAGCGATCTCATCGTCCTCGACGCATCCGACTTCTCGGGCCCACCCCTCGCGACCGTGCACCTCCCCCAGCGGGTGCCGCTCGGCTTCCACGGGAGCTTCGTGCGGCTCTGAGGGTGGGCCCCGGCTCGGGGCCGCTGGCATACTGCGCGCCGTGTCGACGATGCCGCCCTTGAGCCCGCAGCTGGCTCCGGCGATCGACGCCATCCGCCTCAGCCTCCACGTCCTGGCGGCAGCAGTCTGGGTCGGGGGACAGGTCACCGTCGCGGGGCTGCTCCCGACAGTTCGCACGCTCGGTGGCGAGGCCCCGAGGGCGGTCGCGCGCGCCTTCGGGAGGCTCCAGTGGCCGGCCTACCTCGTCCTCATCGCCACCGGCATCTGGAACGTCCTCGCCGTGGACCCGCGCCGGGCCGGCGGCGCATGGAACGTCGTGCTCGGCGTGAAGATCGGGGTCGTGCTGCTCGCCGGCGCCGGCGCTCTCTGGCACCAGCGTGCCCGGACCAGGGTGGGCCTTGCCCTCTGGGGAGCCGTGGCGAGCCTGGCCTCGCTCGGCGCCCTCGTCCTCGGGGTGCTGCTCGCCGGTTGACGGCACACCTGCCCGCTCGGCGACGTGCCGTCAGTGGTGGCCCGGCCCCGCACCGCCGCCCCAGCCCGGCGCGACTACAGCGCCAGAGGTCGCACGGCGTCTCCCAGCACCGGGCAGGGCCTCGGCCGCGCCGGCGACCGGGGTTCAGCCGGCGAGCGCGACCGCCCGCTCGATCCTCGCCGCCAGCGCCACCAGGACATGCTCGCTCCCGGCCGGGCCGACGAGCTGGAGGCCCGCCGGCGGGCGCCCCTCGGCCGGGACGGGCAGCGAGATGGCGGGCAGGCCGGCGAGGTTGACCGGGGCCGTGAGGAGGTTGAAGCCGAGCCGCCACTCTCCGATCACGGGCGGCCGGACTGCGAGCGTCGGGAGCGCGAGCACACCCACGCCCTCGAGAGCGGCGACGAAGCCCGGGACCCACCGCGCCGCGTACTCCCGAGCCAGCCTCGCGGTCTCTTCCGGGACTCGGGAACGGCTGAGCCGTTCGAGGGTGTCGGCTCCGATCCCCTCCCCGTTCGACTCGGCCACGAGCCAGCCGTCGGACTCGAGCGCCTCGAGGCCGAGCAGCACCTGCTGGTGGTACCACGCCCCCTTCCAACCGTCGATCGGGGTCGTTTCCACCTCGAGCTCGGCACGAGCGAGGGCCTCGTCGACGGCCGCGTCGATCACCGGGTCAACCTCGACGTCCGGCCCGAGCGCGGCACGGCCGACGCCGAGGGGCGCGGCGACGGTCTCGAGCGGCCGCCCCTCGATCAGGCGCATGCCCTCGGCCACCCCGGCGACCGTCGCCGCGATCGGGCCGACCGTGTCGAAGCTCGGAGCGAGGGGCCAGACACCCTCGAGGGGCACACGGCCGTGGGTCGTCTTCAGCCCGACGACGCCGCAGCACGCTGCCGGGATGCGGACGGACCCGCCCGTGTCCGATCCGAGCCCGACGTCCGCCTCGCCGAGGGCCACCGCCACGGCCGAGCCCGAAGACGAGCCGCCGGGGACGCGGCCGGGGTCGGCGGGGTTCGCCGGGGTGCCGTACCAGGGATTGACCCCTGAGGTCCCGAAGGCGAGCTCGTGGAGGTTCGTCTTGCCGGCGAGCAGGCCACCGGAGGCCCGGATCTTCGCGACGCAGGCGGCGTCGGCCGCCGCCGGCGCCATCCGCTCGGCGAGGGCGCGGCAGCCGGCGGTCGTCACGGATCCCTCCACATCGAACAGGTCCTTCACGGCCACCGTGGTCGCCCCTGGTGCCATCGAGGCCCCCGGTGCGCCACCGGCGCCCGGCGCGAAGCGCTCGATCCAGACCCCGTCGCTCACCCCTCGCACCATCGTCGCCTCCCTGAGCAGGTAGAATGCGCGCATCAGCGATCTGTTGGAGCGCCTGCGGGCCAGCGACTGGCGTCTCACGCCGCAGCGGCGGGTCGTCGCCGAGGTCCTCGACGGTGAGCACGTCCACCTCACGGCCGAGGCCGTGCACAGCCGCGCCCAGCAGCGCCTCCCCGAGATCAGCCTGGCTACGGTCTACAACACCTTGAACGAGCTCGTGACGATGGGCGAGGTGCTCGAGGTGCCCGGCGCGGCAGGCGCCAAGCGCTACGACCCGAATGCCCACCTCCCCCACCAGCACCTCGTCTGCACCTCCTGCGGGGAGCTCCGGGACGTGTGGCCGGGCGGCGAGGCGGCCCTCTCGCTGCGGGACGCCGACCGCCACGGCTACGAGATCAGCTCGGTGCAGATCGTGTTCCGGGGCCTCTGCCCCGCCTGCCGGTCCGCCGGCGACCACACCGCCTGACCCTCAGCGTTCGAGCGCCTCCGCGTCGAGCGCGGCCCGGCGAGGTCCGGAGGGCCCGACGGCTGCCCGCAAGGCGGCGCGCACGGTGCGGGGCCGCACGACCTCGAGCTCGACCATCGGCTCGGTCCAGGGGAGCGGCACCTTCTCCCCGGGGTCGAACAGGCGCTCCCCGTCGACCCAGACCGGCCCCTTCCCGGGTAACAGGGCGAGCCTGGCGCCCCGTGCCACCCAGGCGAGCTTCGGCGCGATCGGTCGCTTGAGCCTGGTCGACCAGGTGATCCGCCTCGTGCCCCAGCGAGCCTTCGGGCCGAGCACGTCCTCGATCTCCCGGGGCCGGGCCACGCAGACGAACACGGCGTCGGGGCCACCGGAGCGGGCGAGCTCGGCCTGCACCGCCTGTAGGTCCCGTGCCGAGACGTCGCCCGATCCGAGCCGCTCGAAGCGGCCGGTGTCGGCCAGGTACCAGTCGACCCCGCCGGCGAGGCGAAGCACCCTCGGCCGGCGCTGCCCCGGCACGAGCCCCCCTGGGGGCGGTCTCATCTGCAGGTCACCACCCCATTCTCGCGGCACGAGCCCCGGTTGCACGACCCTGCTCGGTGTTGGACCTGCGAGGCCGGCGGCTTCGGCCGCCGGTGCGCAGGCTGGCAGCGCGATCCTCGCATCGGGCGAGCGCTCGATGGCACCGGTGGGCACGTCGCCGGAGCGGCCCCCGCCGCCGTCGCCATGGCAGGGCGATCACCGTGCCGGCTGGCCGCGCGAGCTGCGGACGGCCGGAGCTCGCGTTCCCGACCCCCCCCACACGCTGCCGCATGGGTCCTCCCGACCGACTCGAAGCCCGGCGGTGCCTCGAGAGACCGAGTGGCACGGCCGCTCCGGCTGTGGTTCGCCGCCAGCCGGCACCGAGAGCGCCATCCCCCACCTGCTGCCCGCGGTTGGCTACTGTGCCCCGGCACGCAGCGTGCGCTGCGAGCGAACCCGCGATGCCGAACAGGACTCACCGCCGCCAGAGCCGCCCGGGCCGCCGCCTGCAAGGCCTTCGTGATCGCCTGGGTGCGCTCGGTCGTCGTGGGCGCATCGCCTCGGGCGCGAGCCTCGCCGCCGTCCTCGTCGTCGTGGCCGGAGGGGTGGCCTTCGCCCTCACGGGATCGCACGCGCCACCCCGGCACCATGCATCGCGAAGGACGGACACCGCCACCACGACCTCGACGCTCCCGCCTCCGAAGCTCGACCGCCACCTCTGCCCGCTCACCGGGCAACGGGCCCCCGGCGGCAAGGTCCCCCAGCGCCCGGCGATCGGGATCAAGATCGGCAACGACCCTGCGGCGCGGCCGCAGTCAGGGCTGATCTACGCCGACATCGTCTACGAGGAGATGGCCGAAGGCGGGATCACCCGCTACCTCGCCGTCTTCCAGTGCCACGAGGCGCCGGTCCTCGGCCCCGTGAGGTCGGTCCGCTGGGACGACTGGCACGTGCTCGCCTCCTACGGCCACCCGATCCTCGCCTACAGCGGGGGCATCAGCTACTGGGAGCAGCTCACGGCCCACCTGAGCTGGCTCTTCGACGCCGATGCGACCTTCTACCCTGCCGCCAACGCGTACTACCGCACGAGCAACCGCTATCCGCCCGAGAACCTGTACACCTCGACGGCGGCGATCTGGAAGCTGGACCCGTCGAACCACCAGCCTCCGCCACCCCAGTTCCAGTACCGTCCCCTGCCGGCTGCCGGCGCCGAGCCGATCTCGAGCATGACGATCGTGGGGTTCTCCGAGGGCGAGAACGTCACCTGGACCTGGGATCCGGCGGCGAAGGCATGGATGCGCTCCCAGGGCGGGGTGCCGGACACCGACGCCTCGGGGATGCAATTGAGGGCGGCCAACGTCGTCGTCCAGTTCGTCCACACCTACCCGGGCCCGTACTACGAGTCCGGGACCACCCGTGGAGTCCACTCCATCACCGAGGGCACCGGTGTCGCCTACCTGCTACGCGACGGCAAGCTCGAGAAGGGCACCTGGCACACGCCGACGTACGGCGACACGATGGAGCTCCGGCTCTCGAACGGTGACCTCATGGCCCTCCAGCCCGGCAACACGTGGGTCGAGATGGTCCCGGTGACCTACGCTGTCCAGTTCCAGAAGTAGCCGGCTCGCCCCTCGGAGCGATCCGGTCTCGCCGGGGCCGGCACGGCTCGGCGTTCGTCCCAGACCATCGGCAAGAAGGACCCCATGAGACTGCTCCTCGTTGGTGCGGGAGGCGTCGGCGAGGCCGTCGCCGTGATGGCGTCGGCACGCGGCTACCTCGACGGCCTCGTGGTCGCCGACCTCTCGAGCGAGCGTGCTCGCGTCGTCGCCGAGCGGGCAGCGGCCGGGGGCAGCGCGGCGGAGGGCGTCGCCCTCGACGCGGGCGACTCCGCTGCAGTCGCCGAGCTCGCGAGGGCGCGCAGGTGCGACGTCGTGTTCAACGCGTGTGATCCCCGCTTCGTGATGCCGATCTTCGACGCTGCTCTCGCGGCGGGCGCCGACTATGTCGACATGGCGATGTCGCTCTCCCGACCCGACCCCGACCGGCCCTACGAGGAGACCGGCGTCATGCTCGGCGACGAGCAGTTCGCCCGGGCGGCCGAGTGGGAGGCGTCCGGCCACCTCGCCCTCGTCGGCTGCGGGGTCGAGCCCGGTCTCTCCGACGTCTTCGCCCGCTACGCCGCCGACCACCTCTTCTCCTCCGTCGACGAGGTCGGCGTCCGGGACGGTGCCAACCTCGAGGTCGAGGGCTACGACTTCGCACCGACGTTCTCGATCTGGACCACGATCGAGGAGTGCCTCAACCCCCCTCTCGTCTACGAGAGGGGGCGGGGCTGGTTCACGACACCGCCGTTCTCCGAACCGGAGGTCTTCACCTTTCCCGAGGGGATCGGTGAGGTCGCCTGCGTGAACGTCGAGCACGAGGAGGTGGTCCTCATCCCGAAGTGGCTCGACGTCGGTCGGGTGACCTTCAAGTACGGGCTCGGCGACGAGTTCATCGAGGTGCTCCAGGTCCTCCACCGGCTCGGCCTCGACCGTACGGCCCCGGTTCGGGTCCGCGGAGCCGAGGTCTCGCCCCGCGACGTGGTCGCTGCCTGCCTTCCCGATCCGGCAACCCTCGGCGACAAGATGCGGGGAGCCACGTGCGCCGGGACGGCCGTGCGGGGCACCGGCATCGACGGTTCGCCGCGGGCCGTCTACCTCTACCACGTGTCGGACAACGAGGAGACGATGGGCCGTCACGGCTGCCAGGCGGTGGTCTGGCAGACGGCGATCGCCCCCGTCGCCGCCCTCGAGCTGCGCGCGAACGGCGCCTGGCAGGGTGCCGGCGTGCTCGGCCCCGAGGCGTTCGACTCCGAGCCGCTCCTCGACCTGATGCGGGACTATGGCGAACCCTGGCACCTACGCGAGGACGCCCCGCCCGTCCCGGGCTAGACCAGGGCTAGATCCCTGACGACCCGCTCTCCCGGCGCCTCGGCGGAGGTCACCGGCGACCGAGGCGGGTCGTGAGAGCGGCACCGCCCCGGCGGGCGCTGGCCACGCCGTTGACACCGATGGAGCCTCCCGGCCGGCGGCGCGGACGCCCTCGGGCGGCCCCTCGGCTACCGGAAACCGAGCTGAGGCCGGCCCGGCCCCGCCCGCCCGGCAGGGTCGGGCCACCTCGAGGTGACGACCTTGCCCCTGGTGTAGAACGCGACGCCGTCACGGCCGTAGGCGTGCAGGTCCCCGAACAGCGACGCCTTCCAGCCCCCGAAGGGGTAGTAGGCGACCGGCACCGGGATGGGGACGTTGACGCCGACCATGCCCGCCTCGACCTCGTGCTGGAAGCGCCGGGCGGCGGCGCCGTCGTTCGTGAAGATCGCCGCCCCGTTCCCGTACGGGCTCGAGCTCACGAGCTCGATCGCCTCGTCGTAGGAGGCCGCCCGCACCACCGAGAGCACCGGTCCGAAGATCTCGTCGGTGTAGCAGGCCATCTTCGGCCTCACGCCGTCGAGCAGCGTCGGTCCGAGGTAGAAGCCCTCTCCGGCCTCGACTCGGGCGTGCGCGCGCCCGTCGACGACCACCCTCGCCCCGTCGGCGGCGGCACCGGCGACGTAGGAGGCGACCCGGTCCCGGTGCGCCTTTGTCACGAGCGGGCCCATGTCGCTCGCGGGATCGTCGCCCGGGCCCACGTTGATGGTGCCGATGCGCTCGGCGATGCGGGCGACGAGCTCGTCGCCGACCGGCTCGACGGCGACGACGACGGAGACGGCCATGCACCGCTCCCCTGCGGAGCCGAAGCCGGCCGAGACGGCCGCGTCGGCCGCCGCCTCGAGATCGGCATCGGGGAGCACGACCATGTGGTTCTTGGCTCCGCCGAGCGCCTGGACCCGCTTCCCCAAGCTCGTGCCCCGCTCGTAGACGTACCGGGCGACGGGGGTGGAGCCGACGAAGCTCACGGCCTTCACGAGCTCGTGCTGGAGGAGCGCGTCGACGGTCTCCTTGTCGCCGTGAACGACCGAGAACACCCCGTCGGGAAGACCGGCGTCGGCGAGAAGGCCGGCCAGGAACAGCGCCGCGGAGGGGTCCTTCTCGGAGGGCTTCAGGACGAAGGCGTTCCCGCAGGCGAGGGCGAGCGGCAGCATCCAGAGCGGGACCATCGCCGGGAAGTTGAACGGGGTGATCCCGACGACGACGCCGAGCGGCTGGCGGAGCGAGTAGGTGTCGACGCCGGACGAGGCGTTCTCCGAGAAGCCTCCCCGCAACAGGTCGCCGACTCCGCAGGCGAACTCGACGACGTCGATCCCGCGGGCGATCTCACCGAGGGCATCGGCCCGGGTCTTGCCGTGCTCGGCGGTGATCACCGCTGCGAGCTCGTCGCGTGCGCCGTGCAGCAGCTCGCGGAACCTGAACAGCACCCTCGTGCGCTCGGCAATGGAGGCATGGCGCCACGAGCCCCAGGCGTCCGCCGCGCCGGCCACGGCGAGGTCGACGACGGTGGGGTCGGCGAAGGGCACCTCAGCGGAGAGCCCTCCGGTCGCCGGGTTCACCACGTGCCCGGAGCGAGCAAGGTCGCCCGCGCTCTGCTCACCGAGGTACGGCTTTCCCCCGATCCAGTGCGGGATCGAGGCGGGTGCGGCGTCCCCCGTCATGCGTCGATCGCGCTCATCACGTGCTTCACCCGGGTGTAGTCCTCGAAGCCGTACATCGAGAGGTCCTTGCCGTAGCCCGAGTGCTTGAACCCTCCGTGCGGCATCTCGGCCACGAGGGGCACGTGGGTGTTGATCCACACGCAGCCGAAGTCGAGGAGCCGGGCCATCCGCATCGCCCGGCCGTGGTCCTTGGTCCAGACCGACGACGCGAGGCCGTACTGCACGCCGTTCGCCCACCGGAGCGCCTCGTCCTCGTCGGAGAAGCGCTGCACGGTGATGACCGGGCCGAAGATCTCGTTCTGGATCATCTCGTCGTCCTGCCTGAGCCCCGTCACCACGGTCGGCTCGAACAAGTAGCCGCGCTCGCCAACGTGGTGGCCGCCCGTTCGGACCTCGGCGTGGGAGGGTGCCCGCTCGAGGAAGCCGGCGACCCGCTCGAGCTGGCTCTCGTTGTTGAGCGGGCCGAAGTCCGCGTCCTCGACGTCGATGCCGCCCACCTTCTGGCCGCGGGCTTGCTCGACGAGCGCCTCGACGAAGTCGTCGTGGACCGCCGGCCCGGCGAGGACGCGGGTCGCCGCCGTGCAGTCCTGGCCTGCGTTGAAGTAGCCGGCGCCGGCGATGCCCGCTGCCGCGGCCTCGAGGTCGGCGTCGTCGAACACGACGACCGGGGCCTTCCCGCCGAGCTCGAGGTGGACACGCTTCAGGTCGTCCGCCGCCGCGCGGGCCACCTCCATGCCCGCGCGGACCGAACCCGTCACCGAGACCATGGCCGGCGTGGGGTGCGCGACGAGGGCGCGGCCGGTATCGCGGTCGCCGCACACGACGTTGAACACCCCTTCGGGGAGGAACTCCGCCATGATCTCGGCCATCAGCACCGTCGACATCGGCGTCGTGTCGGACGGCTTCAGCACCACCGTGTTCCCCGCCGCGATGGCGGGGGCCCACTTCCAGACCGCCATCATGAGGGGGTAGTTCCACGGCGTCACCTGGGCGCAGACCCCGACCGGCTCGCGGCGGATGAACGAGGTGTGCCCGGTCATGTACTCGGCCGCCGCGCGGCCCTCGAGCATGCGGGCCGCTCCTGCGAAGAAGCGGATCTGGTCGACCGTCGGGGGGATCTCCTCGCTCATCGTGAGGCCGAAGGGCTTGCCGGTGTTCTCGATCTCCTCCCTCACGAGGTCCTCGGCCCGTGTCTCGAGGGCGTCCGCGATCCGGTAGATCGCGCGGCTCCGCTCCGCCGGCGTCGTGTCGCGCCAGCCGGGGAAGGCGGCAGCTGCGGCGGCGAAGGCGCGGTCGACGTCCTCGGGCCCCGACAGGGGGGCCGTCGCGTAGACCTCGCCGGTGCTCGGGTTCACCACCGGCGTGGTCTGCCCGCTCGCGCTGTCGACGAAGCGCCCGCCGACGAAGTTCCTCACCTGCCGGACCGTCGTGCTCCCGGCTGCTGCTCGGCTCTCGGACACCATGACCTCCGCGCTGTCTCAGACCTGCCCCGGCTCGGGTTGCCGAGCTCGGGCCTGTTCCTGCGATCCTCCCAGATCTGGAGAATGGTCACAAGTGATTCCGTTGCAACATCGATGAGTTGGCGCGGAATCGGTTGTGGCGATCGGGGTAGACCGAGAGTGAGGGCTACGCTCGTTGTCGTGTCCTCCAGGCCCGGCGGCGACGACCGACGCTACCGCCGCCTGTCGTACTGGATGGACTCGCTCGGCGAGAGCCTCGTGGCACGCCCCGCCCTCGGCGGGAACCTCGAGGTCGACGTCGCCATCGTCGGAGGCGGCTACACGGGGCTGTGGACGGCGTACTACCTCGCGTGCCACGAGCCGAGCCTGCGCATCGCCGTCCTCGAAGCCGAGATCGCCGGCTACGGCGCCTCGGGCAGGAACGGGGGCTGGTGCTCCGCCCTCTTCGCCGTCTCCGATGCCCGCCTCGCCCGCGAGTTCGGCCGCAGCTCCATGCTCGCGATGCGCAAGGAGATGAGGGCGACCGTCGACGAGGTGGGCAAGGTCGCCGCCTCCGAGGGGATCGAGTGCCACTTCCGCAAGGCGGGGACGGTCTCGGCGGCCCGCTCGCGCGCCCAGGAGGCGACGCTGCGGGCCGAGCTCGCCGAGGCCCGCGAGCTCGGGGTCGGCGAGGAGGACCTCTACTGGGTGGGGGCCGACGAGGCCCGCTCGCTCATGAACGCGACCGACGTCGTCGGCGCCCTCGTCACGCCCCACTGCGCAGCGATCCACCCCGCCCGGCTCGTGCGCGGGCTCGCACGCTCCGTGGAGCGGCTCGGTGTGCAGCTCTACGAGACGACGAGGGTGACCGAGGTCGTCGGCGGCGAGCCGGGCCGCCATCCCGTGCTCCACGCGCCGGGAGGCCGGGTCCGCGCCGAGACCGTCGTCGTGGCGACAGAGGGCTACACCGCCCGGCTCCCCGGCCGATCGAGAGACGTGGCGCCGATCTACTCCCTCATGGTCGCCACCGAGCGGCTCGGGTCGGGCTCCGGCCCGGCCGACCTCTCCGGAGTCGTGGGCTCGGCACTCGCGAACGGCGCCACCTTCACCGACGGTCGCCACCTGCTCATCTACGGCCAGCTCACGGCGGACGGCCGGCTCGCCTTCGGGGGTCGCGGGGCTCCCTACCACTACAACTCGAAGGTCGCCGAGTCCTTCGAGCGGGTGCCGCGGGTCCACGGCCAGCTGCGAGCAGCCATCGTCGAGCTGTTCCCCGCCCTGTCCGAGGTGGCGATCACCCACCACTGGGGCGGTCCGATCGGCGTCCACCGGGACTGGTTCCCGTCGGTCACCTACGACCGCGAGACCGGCCTCGCCAGCGCGGGGGGCTACGTGGGCGACGGTGTGGCGACGACGAACCTCGCCGGGCGCACTCTCGCCGACCTCATCCTTGGGCGCGACACGGAGCTCGTCACGCTGCCGTGGGTGGGCCACGGCAGCCCCCGCTGGGAGCCGGAGCCGTGGCGATGGATCGGCATCAACGCGGGCCTACGCGCCATGGCGCTGTCGGATGCCCTCGAGAGCCGCACCGGGCGGCCCTCGTGGGTGGCCTCGTCGCTCAACCGCCTCCTCGGAGGCTGAGCCCAGTCAGAGGGACCGCACGGCCTTCTCGAGGATCTCGAGTCCCTCCGAGAGCAGCTCCTCGCCGATCACGAGCGGCGGCAGGATCCGCACGACGTTGTCGAACGTGCCGGCGCGCAGCACGATCACACCCTCCTCGTGGCAACGGGCGAGCACCCGGCCCGCCGCCTCCGGGTCCGGCTCTTTCGTCGCCCGGTCCCGCACGAGCTCGACGGCGGCCATGCCGCCGATCACCCGGACGTCCCCTACGCCCCGGCAGTCCTCGAGGAGCGGCAGGAGGTGGGCGGCGAAGATCTCGCCGATCCTCGCCGCGCGCGAGACGAGGTCGTGCTGCTCCACCTCCTCGATCGCGGCGAGCGCGGCGGCGCAGGCGACGGGGTTGCCTCCGAAGGTCGACCCGAGCCCTCCCGGGTGCACGGCGTCCATGAGGTCGGCCCGGCCCGTCACTCCCGCGATCGGCAGGCCGCCGCCGAGGCCCTTCGCCGTGACGACGACGTCGGGCACGATCCCGGAGTGCTCGCAGGAGAACCACCGTCCCGTGCGGGCGAAGCCGGCCTGCACCTCGTCGGCGACGAACACGATCCCGTTCTCGGCACAGTAGGAGGAGAGGGCCTGGAGGAAGCCGTCCCCGGGGACGATCACCCCTCCCTCCCCGAGCACCGGCTCGATCACGAGCGCGGCGATGCGGTCGGCGCCGATCTGGCGGTCCATCATCGAGATCGCCGCCTTTGCGCACGCCGGCCCGCACTCAGCCGCGGGGGCTCCGGCAGCGCACCGGTACGGATAGGAGTAGGGCAGGCGGTAGACCTCAGGGGCGAGCGGCCCGAAGCTCCTCTTGTAGGGCGCCGCCTTCGCCGTGAGGGTCATCCCGAGCAGGGTCCGGCCGTGGAAGGCATGGTCGAACGCGACCACGGCGCTGCGCTTGGTGGCGGCGCGTGCCACCTTGACCGCGTTCTCCACCGCCTCGGCGCCGGAGTTGACAAAGAAGCTCCGCCGCTCGAGGTCACCTGGCACGAGCTCGTTCAGCCGCTCGGCGAGGGCGACGTAGCTCTCGTAGGCAGTCACCTGGAAGCAGGTATGGGTGAAGGCGTCGGCCTGCTCCGCCACGGCCTTCGCCACGAGGGGGGCGCTCGAGCCGACGTTGAGCACGGCGATCCCCGAGCCGAGGTCGATGAGAGAGTTCCCGTCGACATCGACCACCACGCCGCCACCCGCTCTTGCTGCGAAGACCGGCATGGTCGTGCCGACACCCGGCGGGACCGCCTTGCGGCGGCGGGCCATCAACTCGGCCGAGCGAGGTCCGGGGATCGGGCCGGCAAGGTCCCGGCGTTGGGGCAGGGTGGCCACGGCTGCGCTCCTTCCTGGTGCTGGACCGCTGAACGATTCCATTACGCGCGGAATCAGTCGTATAACAGGTTAGTTGGCGCGGATTCCATTGACAACTCCCGCTCCAAGTGTGACAATGTGACGGTTCAACCGGTGAGCACCGTTAATAGTAGGTGTACGCGAGTGCGGGACCCGGTCACCGGAGCGGCGCGTGACGCACGAGGCGGTGGGTCGCGCACGACAAGGAGGGAGAAGGCGCGGCCAAGATGCCCGACGACGGCTCGACGGGAGCACCTCCGGCGACGGCGGTGACCGCGCGGACCTCGAGGGTAGGAAGCCGGCGGGCCGGCGGCCAGCAAATTGCGCGCCGCGACGGCCACGTGGGCCGCCGGCTCGGGACGCCAGCCCGCAACGCCGCGCTCGACGACGTCTCCCGGCGGCTCATCGAGGCACTCCAGCAAGACGGCCGCCGCTCCTACGCCGCCTTGGCGAAGGACGTCGGCCTGTCCGAGGCCGCCGTGCGGCAACGGGTGCGCCGCCTCCTCGAGGACGGCGTCATGCAGATCGTCGCCGTGACCGACCCGCTCACGGTCGGCTTCGCCCGTCAGGCTCTCGTCGGGATCAAGGCGACCGGCGACCTGCGCGCCGTGGCGGAGCGGCTCTCGCGACTGCCCGAGCTCGAGTACGTCGTGCTGTGCGCGGGCTCGTTCGACCTCCTCGTCGAGCTCGTCTGCGAGGACGACGAGCACCTGCTCCGGCTCCTCGACGAGTCGATCCGCACGATCGACGGGGTGAGGGAGACCGAGACCTTCGTCTACCTGCGCCTCGTGAAGCAGACCTACGCCTGGGGCACCCGTTGAGAACCGGAATGTGAAGAACGAGAAAGAAAAGGACGGACGCGAGATGAGCGAGCACGGACACGAGAACGACGCAAGCGGCGCCATCGAGGCCGGCGCGGGCGGTTCCCGCAGCCTCACCCGGAGCGCGCGCGACCACCTCTGGCTCCACTTCACGCGGATGGGCGCCTACAGCGACGACCACGAGATCCCGGTGATCGAGCGGGGCGAGGGCGCCTACGTCTACGACTCGAAGGGCAAGCGCTACCTCGACGGCCTCTCCGGCCTGTTCGTCGTCCAGGTCGGCCACGGCCGCCGGGAGCTGGCCGAGGCGGCCCGGCGCCAGGCCGAGCAGCTCGCCTACTTTCCCCTGTGGTCCTACGCCCACCCGGCGAGCATCGAGCTCGCGGAGCGGCTCGCCGGCTACACCCCCGGCTCGCTCGAGCGGTTCTTTTTCACCACGGGCGGGAGCGAGGCCGTGGAGTCGGCGTGGAAGCTGGCACGCCAGTACTTCAAGGCGGTCGGGCAGCCCGCCCGCTACAAGGTGGTGAGCCGCTCGATCGCCTACCACGGCACGACCATGGGGGCGCTGTCGATCACGGGCATCCCGGGGGCGCGCGAGCCCTTCGAGCCCCTCGTGCCGGGAGCCCGCAAGGCGATGAACACGAACCGGTACCGCTGCGTCGACTGCTCCCACCTCGACGCCTGCACGCTGCGCTGCGCCGCCTCGATCGAGCAGGTCATCGAGTTCGAGGGGCCCGAGACCGTCGCCGCCGTCTTCGTCGAGCCGGTGCAGAACTCCGGGGGCTGCTTCCCCCCGCCCGAGGGCTACCTCGAGACGGTACGGCAGATCTGCGACCGCTACGGCGTGCTCATGGTCTCCGACGAGGTGATCTGCGCCTTCGGCCGCCTCGGCGAGATGTTCGCGTGCGACCGCTACGGCTACGTGCCCGACATCATCACCTGCGCGAAGGGGCTCACGAGCGGCTACTCGCCGATCGGCGCCATGATCGCGAGCGAGAAGCTGATGGAGCCCTTCCTCGGACAGACGGCGAGCTTCGCCCACGGCATCACCTTCGGCGGCCACCCGGTGTCAGCCGCCGTGGCGCTCGCGAACCTCGACATCTTCGAGCGCGAGGGGCTCCTCGAGCACGTGCGCTCGAACGAGGCGGCCTTCCGGGCGACGCTCGAGCGGCTGACCGACCTCCCCATCGTCGGCGAGGTGCGGGGCGCCGGCTACTTCTACGGGATCGAGCTCGTACGGGACAAGCAGACGCGAGAGACCTTCTCCCACGAGGAGGCCGAGTGGCTGCTGCGGGGCTTCCTCTCCCCGGCGCTGTTCGACGCCGGGCTCATCTGCCGGGCGGACGACCGGGGCGACCCGGTCATCCAGCTGTCGCCGCCGCTCATCTGCGACCAGCAGCAATTCGACGAGATAGAGTCGATCCTGCGCTCGGTGCTCGAGGAGGCGTGGGCCAAGATCTGAGGCCGTGCCGCCCCTCGAGAGATGACGCGCGACACCGACGACCAGCCTGACTCCTTTGCCGTCTCGGCGTCCGCCGGGGAGGAAGGTGTCGTCCCCTGGCCCGCGGTCCCAAGGCTTCGCGACCGTGCCATGCGAGCGGCGGCGGGCGGGGCAGCCGGGCGCGTCGGTGGAGCACGTCACCGCTGGTGGGTGCTGTGGACCGTGCTCGCCGGACTGTTCGCGGTCAACGCGACCTTCACCATCTTCGCCGTCGCGCTGACACGGGTCGCTCACGGCTTCCACACCACGACGGACGAGACCACCTGGGTCATCACGGCGCCGCTGCTCTGCTTCGGCGTAGCGGCGCCGGCACTCGGCAGGCTGGGTGACACGATCGGCCACCGCCGCCTCTACCTCGCCGGCCAGCTCCTCACCATCGTCGCCGCAGTGCTGACGGCCCTCGCTCCGACGCTCGCGCTCCTCGTCGTCGCAAGGGCGTTCTCCGGCGTCGTCGGCGCCGCGACGGGGGCGGCGTCGATGGCCCTCATCTTCAGGGCCTTCGACCGCGAGGACCGCGTGAAGGCAATGGGCTGGTGGTCACTCGTCGGCGCTGGCGGCCCTGTGGTCGGTGTCGTGGTCGGCGGAGTCCTGATCGAGCACTTCGGCTGGCGGTCGCTGTTCGTGGTCCAGGCGATCCTCGTCGCCTGCTCGCTCGCCGCCGCGATCGCTGTGCTCCCTGAGACGGCCCGGCGCAGGGCGCAGTCCTTTGACTGGAAGGGGGCGCTGTGGATCACGACCGCGAGCCTCGGGCTGCTGCTCGGTCTGAACGAGGGACCCGCGAGCGGCTGGAGCTCTCCGCTCGTGGTCGCGTCGTTCCTCGCCGTCCCCGTCTCGCTCGCGCTGTTCGTCCGGGCCGAGCGGCAGGCCCGCCACCCCCTGTTGCCGCTCGGGCTCCTCCGGCGAAGGAACTTCAGCTTCGCGATCGGCAACCAGCTTGGCTCGAACTTCGCCTACATGGGGGGCTTCATCCTCGCTCCCCTGCTCCTCGAGCGGAGCTTTCGCTACACCACCTCGCAAGCGGGGCTCGTCGTCATCGCCCGCCCGCTCGTGTTCTCCCTCACCGCCCCGGTCGCCGGCTACGTGACCGCTCGGGTCGGCAACCGGGTGACCGCGGTCGCCGGGAGCGCCGTCCTCGTCCTCTCCATGCTCGCCTTCGCCCGCGTCGACCCGGCCTCGGGCGTCGGGCTCGTCGTCGTGGCGCTCGGGCTCTCGGGGCTTGCCCTCGGCATCTCGGGACCGGCCGTCGCCGCCAGCGTCGCCAACTCGGTCTCCGACGACGACCTCGGCGTGGCGAGCTCGGCCCAGCAGCTCATGAGCCAGCTCGGCACCGTCGCCGGGATCCAGGTGCTCCAGACCGTGCAGACCCAGCTCGCCCACGGCGGTGTGCACGGCTCGCTGCTCGCCTCGTTCCATGGGGCCTTCCTCGTCGGCGCGATCGCGGCCACCGGCGCGACGGCGTGCGCGGCCGGCCTCGTCTCGCGCAACGAGGGCGGCCGCCTCCTCGGCAGCGTGGGCCGTCACGACGTCGCGAGAGGCCCCGCCGGCCCGCTCGCTCGGGTTCGCTAGAACTGCGGCGTGCGCCTCGGCCTCCACCTTCCCGACTTCACGTTCCCCGACGGCCCCGCCTACCTCGGGCGTGATCTCGCCCTCATCGCGAGAACCGCCGAGGAGGTCGGTTTCGATCGCCTCTCGGTGATGGACCACTTCTGGCAGATCGCGAACGTGGGACCGAAAGAGCACGAGATGCTCGAGGCCTACACGACGCTTGGCTTCCTCGCCGCCAACACCTCCTCGATCACCCTCCTCACCCTCGTCACCGGCGTCGTCTACCGGGCGCCGGGACTGCTCGCGAAGGCGGTCACGACCCTCGACGTGCTGTCGGGCGGCCGCGCGATGCTCGGGATCGGTGCCGCCTGGAACGGCGACGAGGCGCTCGGCCTCGGACTTTCCTTCCCGCCCACGGCCGAGCGGTTCGAGCGCCTCGAGGAGGCGATCCAGATCTGCCGCCAGATGTTCGAGGGCCGGGACGAGCCGTTCACCGGGAAGCACTACCGGCTCGGTCGCACGCTCAACTCCCCGCTCCCCCTGTCGTCTCCCCGTCCCCGCATCCTCATCGGCGGCTCCGGCGAGCAAAAGACGCTCCGTCTCGTCGCGAAGTACGCCGACGCCTGCAACCTCTTCCCGGGCCCCGACCTCGCCCGCAAGCTCGAGGTGCTCCGCCGCCACTGCGAGGAGATCGGGCGGGACTACGACGAGATCGAGAAGACCGTCCTTTTCAACTTCGACGTCGGCCCGAACGGGGAGCGGGCGGAGCCGACGGTCGCAGCATTGCGCTCCCTTGCGGAGATGGGCTTCTCGGTCGCCCACGGCCGGGTGGCCGACGTCTCGAGCATCCACCCTCTCGAGATCATCGGGACCGAGGTCATCCCCGAGATCGCCGACCTCTGACGCGCCAGACTGGCCCGATGAGCGACGCCGGGGACCGAACGACCGACAACCTCCGGCGAGCCGTCGCCGCCTTGGGCAGCCCGCCACCGGGCCGCATCCTCGGCCGAGGGCATCCGGCCGGCGACTTCCTCGAGGCGTACGAGTGGGAGCTCCTCGAGGAGCGCTCCGGCTACCTGCGCCTCGAGGCGCACCGGCCCGAGCAGGTGCGCAACCCACGCGGGCAGCTGTTCGGCGGGTTCACACCGACCTACGTCGATCTCGTCGCGCTCCTCACCGTCCGCGCCGGGCAGCGGGGCGAGGCAGCCGGCCGCGAGGGAGCCGGCCGCGAGGGAGCCGGCCGGGCGAGGCCGCGCTCCTGGCTCGCCACGACGAACATGCGGGTCGACTACTTCGATCCCATCGTCGGACCCCGTTTCGTCATCGAGAGCCGGCTCGAGCGCCGGCGGGGCCGGACCTGCTTCGTGGCGACACGATTCCTCCAAGGTGGGGAGCTCGCCGTGCACGCCCTCACGACGATGCGCGAGATGCCGCAGGGAAAGCCCCTCGGCGACGCCTGAGCGGGCTCAGCCGCCCGCCCGTCGGCGAGCTGCCGCCTCGGTACGCTCTCGCCATGTCCCTCTACGACATCCCGCTCAACTCGCTCGACGGCGCACCCCTCGACCTGCACCGCTTCGACGGGACGGCCGTCCTCATCGTGAACGTCGCCTCCCGTTGCGGCCTCACTCCGCAGTACGAGGGCCTCGAACGGCTCCAGCAGCGCTACGGCGACCGGGGCTTTAGCGTCCTCGGCGTGCCGTGCAACCAGTTCGGGGCGCAGGAGCCCGGCTCACCCGAGGAGATCGCGACGTTCTGCTCGACGAACTACGGCGTTACCTTCCCGATGACCGAGAAGGTCGAGGTGAACGGTGAGAACCGCCACCCGCTCTACCGGGAGCTCACCTCGGTGCCCGACGCTGAGGGAGCTGCGGGCGACATCCAGTGGAACTTCGAGAAGTTCCTCGTCTCACCGGGCGGGGAGGTCACCCGCTTCCGCCCCCTCGTCGAGCCTGAGGCACCCGAGCTGGTCGCCGCCATCGAGGCGAGCCTGCCCGGCTGAGCCGCGCCTCCCGCTCCCACCGGCCAGGGATCGCCCCGCCCGCGACATGCCCGACGGACCTCTCCTCGCACGCTGCGGCATCGTCGTCCCCCCGCAGGCGCGCAGCTGGCGCTTCTCGCGCAGCAGCGGGCCGGGCGGGCAGCACGTGAACACCGCCGACACCCGCGTCGAGCTGATCTGCGACCTCGCCGAGATCGCCGGTCCGCAGGAGGTGGTAGAGCTCGTCCGGGAGCGGCTCGGGCCGGTGGTGAGGGTGGTCGCCGCCAACGGCCGCTCGCAGCTCGCCAACCGTGAGGAGGCCGAGCGCCGCCTCCTCACCCGGATCGACGCCGCCGCGACCCGCCGGCGCCCGCGGCGGCCGACACGGCCCTCCCACAACGCCGTCGAGGCCCGCCTCGAGGACAAGCACCGGCGCTCCCGGCGCAAGGCGGAGCGTCGCGCTCCGGCCGAGGATTGAGAGCAGGGAGACTGGTCCGCATGCCGCGCCGCTCATCTGGGTACCGGATCGGCGGCCTGCGGGGCCGCTCGAGCCACGCGCTGGCAAGGGGGGGTTAGACGCCGGTGGACCCGGGCAGCGCGAATGACGAGCTGAGCTCCGGGCAGGTCCTCGCCGGCCGCTACGTCGCCGAGCACGTCATCGGACGGGGCGGGATGGCCGAGGTCTACCGGGGTCGCGACAACCGCCTCGCACGACCGGTCGCGCTGAAGGTGCTGCGAGCGCGCTACGGCCTCGACCCGTCGCTCCGGAGGCGCTTCGAGGAGGAGGCGAAGGCAGCCGCGCTCGTCTCCCACCCCAACATCGTCGCCGTCTACGACGCCGGCGAGGACTTCTCGAAGGCGTTCATCGTGATGGAGCTCGTGGTCGGCGAGACACTGCACGACCGGATCCGGCGCGGGCCGCTCGATGCGGAGACCGCCCGGTCCATCGGGATCCAGGTGCTCGACGCGCTCGCGGCGGCCCACGCGAAGGGCATCCTCCATCGGGACATCAAGCCGGCCAACATCCTCCTCACGGCCGACGGCGAAGCCAAGGTGACCGACTTCGGGATCGCGAAGGCGGTGCAGCCCTCCCCCGACGCCGCCCTCACCTCGGTAAGCGTCGTGCTCGGCACGCCCTCCTACCTGGCCCCGGAGCGGGCCCAGGGCCAGGCGGCCACGACACGCTCCGACCTGTGGTCGGTCGGGGTCGTCCTCTACGAGGCGCTGGCGGGGACGAAGCCGTTCGAGGGGGAGAGCTCGGTCGCGATCGCGCTCGCGGCGCAGCAGGGGCGCTACGTCCCCCTCCTGCAGCGCCGCCCCGGGCTCGACGGCAACCTCGTCGCGGTCATCGAGCGGGCGATGAGCCCGGACCCGAGCCTGCGGTTCTCCTCGGCCACCGAGATGGCGCTCGCCCTGCGGGGCACCGACCCCGACGTCACGTCGCCCCTCGGCAGCAGCGACCTCGGCGGCGAGGCGACCCGGGTCCTCGACGAGGCGACGGCCCGGCAGCACCGCCTCGGCGCAGCCGCCACCGGGCTCGGCGCCGTGACCGGCTCGGACACCGCCGGGCTCTCGGTCCCCCCTACCGTCGTCTCGAGCCCACGGCCGCCGGACGACCCGTTCGCCTCCGGGAGACGACCGAGCCACCAGGGAACCGCGATGTTGATCGGCGCCGCCGTGGCCATCCTTCTCGGAGGCGTCCTCGCTCTCGTCCTCACGCGGTCGAATGCCACGACGCCCAACCCCGGCGGGACGAAGCCGAGCTCGAGCGGCACGGTGGGCAGGACCTCGACCTCCCGCCAGGCGCCGACCTCGTCCGCGACGGCCACGACGAAGCCGAAGGGCACCTCCACGACCTCCACCACGAGGGCGGGCACGTCGAGCACCACCTCGAGCAGCTCCTCGACCAGTACGTCAACGTCGAGCACGTCGACGAGCACCTCCACGAGCACCTCGACGAGCACGTCGACCACCTCCACGAGCACGTCGACGACGACCACGACGAGCGTGACCACGCGAGCGAGCCCGCCGGGCTCCAGCCTCACACACCGGCGTGGCCGGCAGAGCTGACCTCGCGAGGCACCGGCTGGGGCGCAGGCTACGGGCCGAGCTCGATTGGCAACAGCAGCGTTCGGCGCCGAAAAAAATCCCTCAAGTCCCGCCCCGCCCGGGACGAAGAATTCATCAACGGATGGGGGCAGTCGAGCGGCCCGGGGAACCGAGATCGGATCCCCGGGCTCGCTCGCGTTCAGGGCTCGGATCGCACCTGCCGCTCTGAGCCGCGTCGGGGCACCTCGAAACTCCAGACGACAACTTTCGTCCGCTCACCGAGGAAGAGGTCCCTGCTGTACTCCACGGGCCGGTCCTCGCGGTCGTAGGCGACACGGTCGACGAGGAGCAGCGGCATGCCAGGCGACACCTCGAGCAGCGCAGCGGCACGCTCGTCGGCCACGACCGGCTCGAGCATCTCCCGCCCGTGGGTCGGCCGGCGGTCGTACTCCTCGTCGAGCAGTGCGTACAGGTTGCCGTCGAGGGGCCGTTCGAGCAGGTCGGGAAAGTCCGCCTCGGCGAACCAGGACCGCTCGAGCGCCACGGGGATCCCGTTTGCGAGGCGCACCCGCTCGAGGACGAGGACCGGGTCGCCGTCGTCGAGCTCGAGCGCCTCGGCCACCTCCGGCTCCGCCTCGATCCGGGCGGTCTCGTGCACGACGGCACTCGCGACGGCACCGGAGCGGCGCATGTGCTCGGTGAACCCGGCGAAGGTCGTGAGGTCCCGTTCGAGCGGCGCCGCCTTCACGAACGTGCCGCCCTGCCGGCCCACGCGGCGGTCGATGAGGCCGCGGTGATCGAGGATCGTGAGCGCGTGCCGCAGCGTGAGCCTGCTCACGCCGAACTTGGCTGCGAGAGCCGGCTCAGCCGGGAACCTGTGGCCGACTGGGAGCCGCCCCGACCTGATGTCGTCCTCGATGCACTGCGCGATCTGCAGATAGAGCGGCCGCGAGCCACGACCGTCGCGCCGTGCGAGCGTTGTCAGAGCGGTGCCGACACGATCCATGAAGGCAGTCTTGCCGACCAGGACGACGAGTGCGAACGCGGCTCCACGGCGAGCCCGGCGCCCGGAGGGCGCTCAGCCGACCACGCCGACGGGCTCGGGATCGAACTTCGGGAACACCGTGCCGAGATCGGTCACACCGCAGCGGTAGCGGAGGATCTCGGCGAGGACGCTGCGGTAGTCCGTCGTGCCGGCGAGATTGCCATCCAGCACGAGGTCGGCCGGGGCAAGGCCGGGCCACTTCCCGTAGACCCGCCCCCCGTTCACTCCCCCGCCGAGGACGAGCATGGCGTTCCCGTGCCCGTGGTCGGTGCCTCCGGAGCCGTTCTCGATCACCCTCCGGCCGAACTCGGACAGCGTCACCACCGTGACCCGCTCCATGGAACTCCCGAGATCGGTCGCGAAGGCGGCGAGTGAGCTCGCGAGGTCCCCGAGCATGGCGGCCATCGCTCCGCCCTTTGGGGCGCCGAGACCCGCGTGGAAGTCCCAGTCGCCGTACTCCACCGCCGCGAGCCGGATGCCGGCGCCGCTCCGGATCAGCTCGGCCAGGCCCTGGAACGAGCTCCCGAGGTCGCTCGAGGGGTACACAGCCCCGTGTGCCGGCCGGTACCTGACCCCTTGCAGGGGAGCCAGCTCGGCGCAGGCCGACAGGGTGTCGAGCGCGACCTCGCTCACCGGCGAGTCGACGCTCGAGTACAGCGACCGGATCGCCGCCGGCAGGTCGGATGCCCACCTCTCCCCGACGAGCGAGAAGTCGTCCACCTTCCACAGCGTCGTCACGGCCTTCGGACCCTCGAGGCTCTGGGTCAGCACGGAGCTTCCCACCTGCGCGGCGGCAAGGGCGTCGGTCTCGCCCAGCACTCCGAGGGCCCGGTTCATCCAGCCCGTCATGAGCGACGTGCCCGGAGCCGCCAGCCCGAGGTCCTTTTGGGCCTGGAAATGGCTGAGCGTGGGGTACGGGATCCCCACCGCGTCCACGATCGCGAGCTGGCGCGAGCTCCACCATGGCAGCAGCGGCGCCAGCGCCGGATGGAGACCGAACATCGAGTCGAGCCTCGTCGCCTCCGACGCCGGCACCGCGATCGTGGGGCGGGAGGACGCGTAGTGCGGATCCCCGAGGGCCGGGACGGCAGTGAGCCCGTCGAAGCCGCCGTAGAGCATGACCACGACGAGCACGTCCGACGCGGTCGTGGCGGCCCGCACGGTCCCGGAGGCCGCCGTGAGCCCGACCTCGGTGATCGTGGCCCGGTCCCCCGCCGCCGCGTACCAGCTCTTGGCCCCGTCCCGGGAAGGGGCCCCCTTCACGAGTGAGGAGAGCAGCGCGCGGCGGGAGAGGCGGATCTCGCTCATCGGACGGCGAAGTAGGGCGAGCAGAGCACGAGCTGGCAGAACAGCGGGAGCGTTCCCGCGAGGGTGGAGCTACCGATCGGCTCGTCCTCGTCCCGGTCGAGGAACGAGAGGAAGATCTTGCGGTGGGCCGCCGTGACCTGCTGGCAGAGCAGCCGCTCGGTGACCACGTCGACGAACGTTCCCGCCGGCATCGAGGCCGAGGGTCGGCCGAGGAGCTCCAACATCCCCGGGAAGGAGAGGGTCTCGGTCCACCAGCCGCCGCTGAGTCGGAGGTCAAAGCCCCACTGCTCCTGGAGGAAGCTCGCCGAGCTCCAGGCGGCGGCGGTGTCGGGGTAGCCGTTCGGCTGGGGCCAGCCGAGCGGCTGCTGCCCCATGATCTCGAGACCGAACACGAGGTCGGCGAGGTCGCCGGTGAGCTGGTTGGCAAGCTCGTAGTCGAGGATGCGCAGGCTGGCGGCGAGCGCCTCGATCGGCCGCCGCACCTTCTTGCCCACGGATGCGTAGAACTCGTCGGAGGCGAAGAGGTGCTCGAGCACCGGGACGATCTCGGTCTCGTTGTCGAGGTAGATCTCGGCGAGCCGGTCGACGAGCTTGTCGGGCGGGGAGTCGCTCACGAACCGCACGCAGAGCTTGGTGGCGAGGTGTCGCGCCGTCCACTCACTTCGAGCCAGATAGCGCAGGTACCGGAGGATCTCGCTCTCGGCGGTCGCGGTGGAGAGGTTCTCGGAGCTGAACCCCATGATCTTCACGGGGCCGAGGTAGTGGTCGGCCGGGGTGAAGCGAAAGCTCGTTCCCGTGGCATCGAGCCCCCATCCCGTGAGGAAGAGCGCCGCGTGGTGGACGTCGAGCTGGGTGTAGCCCGCCTCCACCCCCACCGTGTGCAGCTCGAGCATCTCCCGGGCGTAGTTCTCGTTCGGGTTGGAGCCGACGGAGACGTTCTGGTTCAGCCGGTTCAGCATGGCAGGGCTGTGGGCGACGCCGAGGAGAAGGTCCTCGAAGCGGCCGAGGGCTCGGGCGCGGATGAGGTCGTCGAAGGAGCCGCAGAGGTTCCAGGCATCCCCGTCGGGGAGCCCGATGTTGAAGTGGTTCCACCAGAACTCGACCATCATCTCGTACAGCTGCCGCTCGCTCCACACCTCCCTCACGAACGACGCCGCCACGATCTGGTTCATCTGATCGAAGTGCCCTACCGGGATGCGGCTCGCGACCTGCCCGGGGTCGAGGCCTAACAGCGGGTAGCGCTCGAGGTAGGAGTCGCACCGGGTGTCGGCGATCGTGCTCGGGTCGAGCTGGCGACGCACCCATGCCGCCCGGCCGACCCTCGGGATCTCGCGCTGGAGGGCCTTCGTGATGCCGTAGGTCGCGCGGCGGGCGAGGTGGAGCGAGGGGTCCGGGTCGAGGAGAGCGGCAAGGGACGGGGTCGATGCCGCGGTCCCGCTCGAGCGAGGAATGCTGGCAGCTCCTGCCCTCGTGGGGAGAAGGCCGGCGGCGGCGGCGCCGGCTGCGAGAGCGCCCGAGGTGCCAAGGAAGGCT
This sequence comes from Acidimicrobiales bacterium, assembly GCA_035294725.1. Classification (GTDB taxonomy): domain Bacteria; phylum Actinomycetota; class Acidimicrobiia; order Acidimicrobiales; family Bog-793; genus DATGKK01. The sequence goes on from DATGKK010000070.1 coordinate 50,364, forward strand.
CGGCGCGACAGCAATGGCGACGGGAGCGTCACAGCTCGGGTATCGACCGACACGAGCTCGGACTTGAGCCTTCGCCGCCCCCTGCAGATCAGGCGGGCCGGCGAGGTCCGAGCGCGACCCGGAGCTTCACGAGCCCGAGGAGCGACTCGAGGCTCCGGCGCCCCACGGCCGTGCGTGCCGGACGGACCTCGCGCACGTCGGTCGGGAGCTCGACGACCGGGAGCCCACGCCGGAGCGCCCGTGCGACGAGCTCGACGTCGAAAACCGAGCCCTTCATCCGGGAGACGGCCACGTCGGGGAGGATCGCCTGGCGATCGAGCGCCTTCATGCCGTGGGCATCGCTGACCGGGATGTCGAGCAGCGCCCGCATGAGCCGCGTGAAGCCTGCCGTGAGGATGCGCCGCGGCAGGGGTCGCCGGTCGACCGATCCCGGGGCACGCTTGCTCGCGAGCACGATCTTCGCCTCGCCGCTCTCGATGAGGGTGAGGGCCTGCTCCAAGAAGCCGACGTCGTAGTAGTCGACGTCGAAGTTGACGACGTACCGCCCGCCCGCGGCGAGGAACCCGGCCCGGAGCGCCTCGCCGTAGTCCGCCTCGACGAGCCGGACGAGGCGCACCTCGGCGTACCGCTCGGAGAGAGCCCGCGCGGCGGCGGCAGTTCCGTCGCTCGACCCGTTCTCGACGATCACGACCTCGAAGCTCCGGCCGCTCGCACTGAGCGCCGTGACGAGCGCCCGCGTCGTCTCGCCGATGAGCTCCTCCTCGTTGTGGGCCGGCAGCACCACCGAGACGACCGGTTGGCGGCGCGACGCGGCTGCAAAAGCCCCCGGCTGCGCGACCGAGGCCTCGCCCGTCACAGGGTGGTCGCTCCCGCCCGTGATGTCGTCACCGTCCTCCCGCTCGTCCTCGTCGTCTGACCCGCTGCGTCGCCCTGTTCTAGTCGGCACAGGAGCGACGGGCGCGAACGGCGGGAGACCGGAGGGCGGAACAGGGGCGGGAGCCAGGGGAGAGTCCGAGAAGGAAGGAGCGACAGGGCGAGCCGCGGCGAGACCCACGAGACCAGCCAGGCCGAGGACCGACGCCGCCTTGCCCGCCCAGTCTGCGACCGTGGTGCCGTACGTGAGGGTCACGCGGTGCGCGGTCGGCACCACGACCATGAGGTTCGGCGATACCTCATAGGGTCCCGTCGCGCCCGAAGCATGCCAGTTCGGGAAGTACGGCACCTTCACGAGCACCGGTGTGCCGGTCCTTGTCACGGTGAAGGAGAGGGACTCGTTCCCCGTCCGGACGTGGCTCACCTTGGTGGGCGCCGCCGGGACGCCGAGCGACGGCGGGACGAGCGTGCCGGCACGGGCGTGCGGCCAGGTCGACGGGCCGGAGCGGGCGAGCAGGACGGGCCAGTACCGCTCCGACTCGTACCAGGCGAGGTTGACGTCGAGCCAGCGGTTCTTCGACGACGGCTCCACCTCCGGCAGGTGGCTGAGGGGCACGACGAGCGGGCTGTGCCGCACGAGGTAGAGCACGACGTGGGGGTCCTTCACCGGCAGGGAGTTGTACGGACCTGGGAAGCTCGGCGCTGACCCGATCCGTTCGAGCGCCGGGTCGACGCTCGCCGCCGCCTCCACGGGCGGTGACATGGCGAGGAAGTACCTCACTCCCATGAGCTGGAGGTGGCGAACCCCGTCGGCGAGGTTGAACCCGGGGTAGTTGAGGCCGTAGACGGGGTCGGGAGCCTCGCCGTTCTGGGAGAGCTCGCTCACGTCGAGGAAGTGGAACGGCGTGGTCGTCGAGGACTCGAAGTAGATCCCATCCGTCGTCTGCATGCACCCGTGGGTGAACATCGGGAGCGACATCATCTCCTCGGTCGAGCCGAACGGGTCGGTCGTCTCGCTCAGGTACTCGTACTGCAACCGGCCGCAGCCATAACGCGCGCCCGCACGGTCGAGCAGCCGCACGATCCCCTGGAACACGTGCCAGCCCGACTTCTGCTGCAGTCCGCTGTAGTTCCACTCGACCCAACCCGAGACCTGCGTGTGCCCGGCCGGCGCCAGGCGGCCGAGAAAGCCGCTTCCCTCGAGCCCCCCTGCGAAGACCGAGCCGATCACGGCGCCCGGCACGAACAGCACGACGGCAAGGCTCGCCGCAAGAGAGGGGAACGAGAACCGCCCGAGGAGCCGGAACAGCTCGCCGATCCCGTAGGCGGCCAGCAGTGCGGCGAACAGGAACCAGAACGGGAGCCACCGGGCGTTGTAGACGAGACCTGAGGGCAAGAGCCGGAAGGCGGCGACCGAGAGCCCCGACGCCACCACGAGCGAGAACGCCACCCGCTGGCGGGCGAGCACCGACCAAAGTGCTCCGAGCGCCGCCGGGACGATCACGAACAGGTACCCGTCGGGAAGAAAGTTGGCCGGGAACCAGTTCGCGCCGCCGACCGGCTGGTAGTTCATCGACGAGGAGTACTGGAGGTCCGCCGCGAACGGGAGCAGCCACCAGGCGGCGAGCAGTGCCCCGACAATGCCGACGGGTACTACGACGCGCAGTGCCAGCAGCACCGTGCGCGGGCGGAAGGTCGCGAGCACCATGACGACGGCCACGGCTCCGAAGGCCAATGCCGGCACCACGTGGCACATGCAGGTGACGGCGTAGAGCAGAGCGGCAAGGGCTCTGCCCTTGCCGGTGCGCAGGCCGTAGGCGACGACACCGAGAAAGAGCAGGCCACTCGAGATCGCAAGGCTGAACGAGAACTCCCCCGCCATCGTCGAGGCGATGTTGCCGCCGTCGATCTGGTAGCTCGTGTTGAACAGGAAGGGAAGCGTCGCCGCTGCCATCAGCACGGGTACCGGCCTTCGAAAGCCGGCGAGCCTGCCGAACGCGTAGGCGCACAACGGGAGCGTGGCGCTGCCGAGGGCCGTTACCACCTTGAATGCGACGGCGTACGGCATGACGAGCGAGAAGAACGCCACGAGCACCGCCGGCAAAGGGAAGTAGAAGACGTAGAGCGGGAAGCCGTCGAACCACCAGGGGTCCCAGCCCGTGAGCTGGAGGTGGGGCAGCAGATAGTGGATGAGGTAGTACGGGGCAGCGATGTGGCCGCCGTTGTCGCCGCCGACGTCAATGCCCGGTCCGAAGATGAGATCCGGGCGCAACTCGGCGATGACGAACCCGAGCGCCCCGCACACGCCAAGGAACCCGACGAGGGCGGCAGCTCTCGCGCCCGACCGTGAGGGCTCCACGGCTCCGGCGAAGCGACGCCGGAGCCCTGCGAAGCGCTCGGCGGCTCCTGGACGCGGTCGCGACGGAGGCCCGAGCACGAAGTGTCCGTCCCCATCCTCCGGCACGCGCCGAGCCTCGAGCGTCACTCCTGGAGCAGGTGGGTCGAGCTCCGGGACGGAACGGCCCGGCCAGCTGCGCACGGGCGCTCAATCTACTGCCAGCACACTCCGAGGGGACCTCAGCGTGCCCAGACAACGCCGCCTCGCGGCGGGGTACGGTGGCGCCGGGGGCCGAACCGAGGAGCAGTGGTAGATTCAGCAGCCCATGGGCCGTTGGCGCAGCTGGTAGCGCACCTGCATGACGCGCAGGGGGTCAGAGGTTCGAGTCCTCTACG
>DATGKK010000071.1:0-6073 GCA_035294725.1 Acidimicrobiales bacterium
CGGAGCTCTTCCCGGGAACCGTGGGGCGCTTCGTGCTCGACGGGGCGATCGACCCGGCCCTCCCGGCCGCTACCTTCCTCGCCGAGCAGGCCGCTGGCTTCGAGGAAGATCTTCGCGACTTCGAGCGGTGGTGCAGCTCCCGGGCGAGCTGCGCCGGCTCGTTCACGACGGGTGTCGTGGCGAGCGTCGACCGGCTCCTCTCCCGTCTCGACAGCGGCGTGACGCTGCCCGTGGCGGCCTCCCTTGCCCCGCCGGGTTCCCGGCTCGACGACGGGCTCGCCCTCACCGGCATCCTCGCCGGGCTCTACTCCACCTCGAGCTGGCTTTTCCTCGGGCAGGCGATCGCGGCTGCCGCCGCCGGCTCGGGGTCCGAACTGCTCGACCTCGCCGACTCCTACGCCGGGATCAGCCCCGGAGGCTCGGCGAGCAACGCGCTTGCGGCCAACGTCGCCATCAACTGCGTCGACCGGCGCTGGCCGTCCTCGGTGCCCGCGATCGAGCGCCTCGTGCCAAGGCTCGCCCGGGTTGCCCCGGTGTTCGGCCCGAGCGAGGCGTGGGGCAGCCTCGCCTGCGGATTCTGGCCCGTCCCGCCCGGGCGGGGAGGAGCCGTCCACCTCTCCCGGCCGCTTCCGATCCTCGTCGTCGGCTCGACCCGGGACCCGGCCACGCCCTACGCCTGGGCGCGGGCGCTCGTCTCGCAGCTGACGGGCTCTCGCCTCCTCACCCGCGTGGGCGACGGTCACACCGCGTACTTCGCCAGCGCCTGCATTGCGACGTGGGTGAACCGCTACCTGGTGACCGGGGAGTTGCCGCCGGCCGGGACGGTCTGCCGCTGATCACCGGCTCCGAGGCGGCGGGACCGGGGCGGACCGAGGCGGGCCGGAATGCGGCGAGACCCCGCGGCGTTGCCTGCACGTATGACCCTCCACGACGGCTCCCCGCTCGACGCGCGCGCCGCCGACTCGGCTCCGGCGCAACGGCACGCGCCGGACTGGCTGATCCTCACGCTCGTCTGCGTGGCCCAGTTCATGGTCCTCCTCGACGTCTCGATCGTGAACGTGGCGCTCCCGGCGATGAAACAAAGTCTCGGCTTCTCCGAGCCCGACCTGCAGTGGGTGCTGAACGCCTACACCCTCACCTTTGCCGGCTTCCTCCTCCTCGGCGGCCGGGCGGCCGACGTGTTCGGCCGGCGCCGCATCTTCCTCGCCGGCCTTGTCGTCTTCACCGGCGCCAGCCTGCTCGGTGGGCTCGCGCAGGACCAGGCCTGGCTCATCACGGCGAGGGCGGTGCAGGGGATGGGCGCGGCGATCCTCTCGCCGGCGACGCTCACCATCCTCACGACGACGTTCACCGAGCCGAGGGCGCGCTCGAGGGCGATGGGGCTGTGGAGCGCCGTGGCCGGCGCCGGTGGCGCCGCCGGCGCCCTCCTCGGCGGCATGCTGACCGAGGAGCTCTCCTGGCGCTGGATCCTGTTCATCAACATCCCGATCGGGATCGCCACGATGGTGCTCGGGCGAGCCTTTCTTCGCGAGAGCCGCGTCCTCGGCGAGCGGCAACCGCCCGACGTGCCCGGAGCCGTCCTCGTCACGGCAGGTCTGACGGCGCTCGTCCTCGGTGTGGTGCGCACCACGACGGTCGGTTGGGGCTCCTGGCAGACCGCCGTCTCGCTCGGCGGCGCAGCGCTGCTCATCGCAGCCTTCCTCTTCTACGAGGCACGGGTCGCGAAGCATCCCCTCATGCCGCTCCGCATGTTCGAGCGCCGGAGCGTCTGGAGCGCCAACCTCGTGATGTTCCTCCTCTCCGGCGCCATCTTCGCGATGTGGTTCTTCGTCTCGCTCTATCTCCAGCAGGTCCGGGGGTACACGCCGATCGGGACCGGTCTCGCCTTCCTCCCCCAGACGGTGGCGATCGTCGCAGGTGCGCAGCTTTCCTCGCGGCTCGTCGTCCGGCTCGGACCCCGCCCGATCCTCGTCGCCGGGGCACTGTCGACGACGGTCGGGCTCTACCTGCTCGGACAGGTCGGGGTGGCGACCGGCTACTGGTCCGCCTTCTTCCTGCCAAGCGTCCTCGTCACGCTCGGCCTCGGGCTGTGCTTCACCCCGCTCGCCTTCGCCGCCACCTCCGGGGTCATCCCGCAGGAGGCGGGGCTTGCCTCAGGTCTCGTGAACACCGCCCGGCAGATCGGCGGGGCAGTCGGCCTGGCCGCTCTTGCGACCGTCGCCACGACGCGCACCGCAGACCTCGCCCGCTCGACCTCGGCGATGGCGGCCGCGTCCGGGGGATTCACCTTCGCCTTCAAGGTCTCCGCCGCGATCGCGCTCGCAGCGGCAGCAGCGGCCCTCCTCGTGCCCTCGCTCGCACGCCGGCAACCGATCGTCGCCGCCGGAGCCGTGGCCGTCGACTGACCTGTGACGCCCCCTGGGCCGGGCGGTGCTCGTCTGGCCTCGGCACCACGACGGCGTGCCGGCCCGCTCAGTGCGAGGGTGCTCGGCCCTGCCATCCCCTGGCGTCGACTCCGCCGGGAGTCCCGGCCGCCGGGTCGTAAGGGAGGCGGGTGAAGACGAACGAGCCGAGGTCGAGCCGTGACGGTCGCCCGCCCGCGTCCCGCGCGACTCGCAGCGTCTCGCCGGCGTAGTAGCCGGAGAGCCCGACGAACAGGTCCTCGCCGGCGGGCCGGAACGTCGCCTCCCGCCCGAGGCCGAGCGCGTGGAGGTCGAGATGGCCGTCTCGAGTGGCAGAGAGGATGAAGCCGCTCGTGCCCCAGTACCAGGCTCCCGTCAGGTCGAGCACGTTCCCGGCCACACCGCCGGGCAGGGGCTGCCACGGCTCCGGCGGCGCCGGCTCGAGCGATTCGAGCATCGAGAGCAGGTCGGACTCGAGGCTCGGCTCGAGGCCCGAGGTCGCGTTCGCCATCACGACCACCCCGTCCCCGGTGAGCTCGTCGACCCGGAGGGCGGCGAGGAAGCCCGGCATCGAGCCGCGGTGCCCGTAGCTGCGGCGTCCTTCCCGGTTGAACAGCTCGAGCCCGAGGCCGTACGCGACCGTCCAGGGCTGGCCCGGCAGGTCGTTCAGCGCGACCGGCTCGCGCATCTCGGCCGCGCTCTCCTGGGCGAGCACCTCGGGCCGCTCTCCCGCAAGGACGGACGACCAGCGTGCGAGGTCGCCGACGGTGGTCCAGAGCTGCCCGGCCGGCGCCATCGCCCCGGCGTCGTGGGCGGGCTCGGGGAGCAGCACGTCCGCGTGGGGATGGACGCCGTAGCCCTCGGCGTGGGGAGGGACCGGGTGCGCCGTCGTGCGGAGCATGCCTGCCGGCTCGAGTAGCTCGGCGGTGACGACCTCGTCCCAGGGCGCGCCGCGCACGCGGCGGACGAGCTCTCCCAGCACGGCGTAGCCGACGTTCGAGTAATGGAATCGTCTCCCGGGCCGGTGCAGCTCGTCGACCTCCCGGAGCGAGGTGGCGACGAGCGTCTCGAAGGGGACGCCCGGCGTCCGCTCCCACCAGGGTCCGGCGGTCTCGGCTCTCAGCCCGGAGGTGTGCGAGAGGAGCTGCCGCACCGTGCAGCCGAGGTGGTCGAGCTCGTTGAGGTAGCTCCCGATCCGGGCGTCGAGCTCGATGAGCCCCTCGTCCCGCAGTCGCATCACTTCGACCGCGACGAAGGTCTTCGAGATCGACCCGCAGCGGTACTGCGTCTGGTCCGGCGGCGCCACCACGTCCATCCCGGTGGCGGCGCCGAACCAGATGAGCCGGCCGGCCCGCGCGATCCCTGCGACGACCGAGGGGACCCGTGAGCGGGACTGGGCGGCGGCGAGGCGGAGCTGGAGAGCCCGGGCGGTCTCCTCCCGAACCTGGCCGTGCTCAGCCTGGCCAGTTGCGAGCACCGTGCACCTCCTCGTCTCCGCACGACCCCTCCGGAGCCTCCCACGGTTCGGACGGCACCGGGCCGAGCGGCATTGGGGCCGTGCTCGCCCCGTGCTCGAACCCGAGCAGGTAGGCGTCGGCCTCCGCTTGGCGGGGGTAGCGGCTGCACAACGTGCGAAAGCGAGGGGAGTGAGAGGGCTCGATCAGGTGGGCGAGCTCGTGGACCAGCACGGCGTCGAGCACCCACTCCGGCATCGTTCGGAGGCGGGAGGAGATCCGGATCTCGCCGGTCGACGGCGTGCACGAGCCCCACCGCCTCATCTGGTTCGTCACGAAGCGCACCGAGCTCGCCCGTACTCCTCCGAGATGGCGGTCGGCGATCTCCTCGGCCCGCCGCTCGAGCGCCGAGTCCGAGATGGTGCCCGATCGGCGCCGCCCGTGGTCGAGCACCCTGAGCGCGAGCCTGGCGGCGACCCTCTCGCGCTCGGCGACGGAGAGCTGGGCCGGCACGACGACGACCACCTTGCCGGCCTCGAGATGGGCCTCCGAGCTCTTTCGGCGCCGCGTGCTCACGCGGATCTCCACCTCGGCGACGCCGTGCCGGCCAACGGGCACGGGGAGGGAGTACGCAAGCTGGATCGGATTGCTGGCCGGGGTTCGTCTGACCGCCACGGGGGTCCTCTCTCGGGTTCTCGGTATCGCTGGAGCTCTCTTCTGGGCTCGATCACCGATGCCGGCGTCCGGTGCCGTCGTCAAGGGCCGCCGGAGACCCGGCTCCTCCCACAACGTAGCGATGCCCTGTCGCGCCCGGGTGGACCACGGGCTGCCCGTCGCTGCCCTGCCGCCGGACGTCAGCGCCGCGGAAGAGGGCACCGGCAGATGTCGACGGCGGGCGGGAACGGCGCAGGGCGGTGACTCATGACGGCCTCTGGCCGGAGCAGAGACCGCGCACGCCCTCCCTGGGCGGTACAGCAACCGAATATCACGGGCAGGACGCTTCCCTGCGGCCTCGGGCGCGCGGCGCGCTCCCTGGTTGCCGCGCCCCCATCGGATGCGCCGCTAGGTTCGGCGCCCATGGAGCCCGGCGACGCTCTCCGGCGAGTCGCGTACCTCCTCGAGCGGGGAAGGGCCGAGAGCTACAAGGTGCGGGCCTTCCGCCGGGCGGCGGCGACCGTCGAAGCCACCGACCGGGCCGTGCTCGAACGCCTTGCGGCGGCGGGCCGCCTGAGGGATCTCGACGGCGTCGGCGAGACGACCGCACGGGTGATCGCGGAGGCGATGGCAGGTGGGACCCCGGAGTACCTGCGCGCCCTCGAGAACGAGCCGCAGCCGGCGCTCTCCGAAACCGCAGCAGCCCTGCGCCGGGCACTTCGGGGCGACTGCCACTCCCACTCGGACTGGTCCGACGGCGGGAGCCCGATTCGCGAGATGGCCGAAGCGGCCCGCGCCCTTGACCATGAGTACCTCGCCCTCACCGATCACAGCCCCCGCCTCACCGTGGCTCACGGTCTCGACGCCACTCGGCTCGAGGCTCAGCTCGAGGAGGTGGCCAGGGTGAACGAGGAGATGGTGCCGTGGCGGCTCCTCACCGGCATCGAGGTGGACATCCTCGAGGACGGCTCCCTCGACCAGTCCGAGGAGCTCCTCGCCCGCCTCGACGTCGTCGTGGCGAGCGTCCACTCCAAGCTCCGCATGGAGGCGCGCCAGATGACGCGCCGGATGATCCGGGCCGTCGAGAGCCCGCACGTCGACATCCTCGGCCACTGCACCGGTCGCCTCATCGCCGGAAGAGGGAGGCCCGAGTCGAGCTTTGACGCCGACGCCGTCTTCGACGCCTGTGCCCGGACCGGCACCGCGGTGGAGGTCAACTCGCGGCCCGAGCGGCGCGACCCACCGCCCGCCCTTCTCGCCCTCGCGGCCGAGAAGGGGTGCCTTGTCAGCATCGACACCGATGCCCACGCGCCGGGCCAGCTCGAATGGCTGGAGCTTGGCTGCGAACAGGCGGCCGAGGCAGGGCTCGGCCCGGATCGGGTCGTCAACGCGCTGAGTGTCGACGAGCTGCTCGCCTGGACGGCCTCGCACGAGGGGTAAGGGCGCCCACCGCGACCGGCGGCCCAATCCGGGGGCCCGGGAGGGACCCACTCATGCGAGCCGGACCGGCCCGTCCATCTCAGGGTGGCCCTCCACCCACGGGAGCGAGGGGAGCTCGAGGAC
>DATGKK010000072.1:0-12523 GCA_035294725.1 Acidimicrobiales bacterium
GGCCCTGTACTACGAGTACGAGGCTGCTGCCAGTCACCGCTCCCTCCCGATCCATCGTTACCGTCTGCTCGCCCGCCGCTACCTGGACGAGGTGGTGGCACGGGCGCCGTTCGACCCCCTGGTGTTCGTAGCTCTCGGAGAGGTCGATCTGAAGCTCGACGACCTGTCCGGTGCCGAAACCGTGTTCCGCAAGGGCCTCGCCGCCGATCCGGAGAGCCTCTACGTCTTGCACGGCTTGGCGGTGGTGGCGGTGGAGCGACAGCAGTGGGCCAGCGCTGCGCACTGGTATGCCGCGGCGATCGCGATCGCGAGGCAACCCTCGCTGAAGAGCGCGTACGAAATCGACCTGCGTGCGGTAGAGCACGACCGCCCTCCGCCGGCGCAAGATGGGTGAGAGAGCCCGCTCCCTGCACGGTGCCCTGCTGTTTCGGCGGCAGCTGTGAAGCTACGCTCAGCCAGAGAACACGGTGCCCAACGGCCGGTTCCCGTGTAGGAAAGGGGGCAGACCATGACCTGGTTCGCTGGATCTGCGGACGCGTCGGCCGAGGAGCAGGATGCATCCCTGCTGGCCAAGAGACTTCTCGAGGTGCGCCGGGGATTGCTGGACCTCCGGTCGGAGCTGACCGCACGGCTTGCCAGCCTCTCGGCCGAGCTCGAGCGGATCGGCGCAGCGCTCGAGTCGATGCAGGACCGGGCCGCAGCTGCCTCCTCTCCGGGCGAGGTGGCACCGGAGCCTCTGGGAGCGGCTCTCGCCGCCTCGGCGACCGTGCCGGCCGCGCCGACCAGCGAAGAGGTGTCGGCCACGCCCGAGCTCGAGGCAGATCCCGCTGCTTCGACGCTCATCGCCGAGGCGCCGCAGGTGCCGTTACCGGCAGCTGCCGAGCACGAGCCCGCGCCGGAGCCTGAATTTGCTGACCCGACACTCGAACCCTCGCCCGGCGCCTCAACTGAGAGCGCAACCTCGCACCTTGGCGAGATCGAGGAAGCGATGCAGTTAGAGGTGGAGGCAGCCGAGACTGAAGCCGCGGCCGGCCCGGCCGAAGCGGAGCTTTCGGTGCAGGAACACGGGTCGCCCGTCAGGGCGGGGGAGCGTCCGTCCCCAGCCGAGGAGCCGGAGGCGACGGTCGCGCCGCTCAGCGCCGAGCAGCAGCTCGACCAACTTCTGGCCGAGGAGTTTGCCGTCTATCGGAGCGCTCCTTCGCCGCCTTCCGTTGCGGAGCTCGAAGCAGACCGTGGAGTCGCGCCCGAGCGTGTCGAGGAATCCTCGGAGCCGCACGTGCCTCCCCAGGCCCAGCGTCCTGACACTGCTACTGACGATTTCTTTGCGAACCGGGGACACTGAGGGTCGAGCACGCTATGGCTTCGAGGCAATCGACATGCACCCGGTTTGCAACCGAACGCTCACCAGGAGCTATTGCTGGTGGGCTCCCGTGGGAATTCGCTAAAGCAATTCCCCTCCGCGGTCGATAGACTCCGTGGTGCAACATCATTGACCTTGAGGAGGAAATAGATCCATGTCGCTAATCGAACGGTGCCGCGAGCGGTGCCGGGGCGAAGAGGGGGAAGAGGGCTTCACGCTCATCGAGCTCCTCGTCGTCCTTCTCATCATCGGCATCCTGCTGGCGATCGCCATCCCGACCTTCCTGAGCGTCACGAAGGGCGCCCAGGGCACGGCGGCGCAGTCGAACTTGCAGACCGCGCTGACGGGTGCCGACACGTACTACACAGATGCCAGCCAGACCTACACGGGTATCCTGGACCCTGCGCTGGCGACTGCCTCGACGCTCACCCAGATCGATACCGGGCTGAGCTACGCCACGTCAGGTAACTCCACCGGCCCGCACGTCATCAGCGTCGATTCAGCGGGTCAGTACATCATCATGACGGCGTGGGCGCCTGGTCAGAACGACTGCTGGGGCATCCTCGACATCAAGTCGACGCAGAACCCCGGAGTGCTGGGTGAGACCGCAACTGGCACGTACTACTTCGTGTACCGTGGCGGCACCGCCTCGGATTGCGTGGCTAGCACAGTCAAGCCGACCACCATCAGTAACAACAAGTTCCCGTCGGCCTAATCGCCAGGAACTGATGTCCTGAAAGGGGCCCCGGGCACATTGCCCGGGGCCCTTTGACATCTCGTGAGGGAGGGAGCACGAATGTCGCAAGTCGAAGAGGGCTGTCCCGAGGCCGGTTTCACGTTGATCGAGCTGCTGGTCGTCCTCCTCGTCATCGGGGTCCTGCTCGCGATCGCGATCCCCACGTTCTTGAGCGTGCTCGGCGGGACCAACAACACCGCAGCGCAGGCGGACCTGCAGACGGCGCTCACTGGCTCGGACGCCTACTACGCCAACGCGAGCGGCAGCTTCGCCGATCTCATGGACCCTGCGGCAGCGCTGGCGTCGACGCTGACGCAGGTCGACACGGGCCTCGACTACGTGACCGGCACCAGCTCGAGCGGACCGCACGTCGTGAGCGTCTACTCGTCACCTGACGGCCAGGCGCTCGTCCTCACCGCATGGGCGCCTCAGGAGGATGACTGCTGGGGGATCCTCGATCTGAAGGCTCGCCCTCCGGCTCCGATCTTCGGCAAGAGCGCGGTCGGCACCTACTACCTGGTCGCCCGCCACCTGCCGGGTTCGTCGCAGTGCGTCGCGGGCCCATCGATCTCGCCGAGCGCCATCTCGTCGACGGGCTTCCCTCACTCCTGACGCAAGCCTCGTTGCCGGCCGGCCTGCAGCCTCGGATCGAAGGGCGAGCCGACCTCGTCCGGCAGGTCGTATCGGAGGAGATGCCAGCAGCCCAAGCCTGCATGCTCCGGTGCGCTCAGCAGGCATAGGAGCACCGAAGCGTGTCAGGAACCGCTCCGCTCCGCCTGCCGAACCCGGCGGCAGCCTGCCTCAGGGTGAGACGCCGCCTCCCGGCGCCACCATGGCGCCGCCGTCCACGGCGAGCGTCTCGCCGGTGATCCCCGAGGCCGCGTCCGAGGCGAGGAACAACGCCGCCCTTGCCACGTCGTCGGGCTCCCCGATGCGCCGCATCGGGAGGCGGCGAGCGACGGCAGCCTCGGCGGGTTCCCAAAGCGCCCGTGCGAGATCGGTGCGCACGAGCCCGGGCGCGATCGCGTTCACCCTCACCTTCGGGCCGAGCTCGCCGGCGAGCTGGCGGTGAGGTGGATGACGGCCGCCTTGGTCACGTTGTACCAGCCGATCCCGGGCTCGACGGAGTAGCCGCCGATGGAGGCGATGTTGATGACCGCGCCTCCGTGCTCGGCCATCCAGGCCGCCCAGGCGAGCTGGGTCCAGACCAGCACGGCGGTCTGGTTGAGCTGCACCGTCTTGGCGGCGCGAGGGCCGTCGAGCTCGACGAGGGGGCCGAAGTAGGGATTCGTGCCGGCGTTGTTCACGAGGACGTCGACCCGCCCGTAGCGCTCCATCGTGGCGTCCACGCAGGCCCGGGCCTGGTCGGGCTCGCCCGCGTTCGCGGCGTGCCAGGACGTCTCCCCGGCGATGCCGGCGGCCGCCGCCTCGAGGGCGTCGGCCTTGCGGGAGGTGATCATGACCCTTGCTCCCGCCTCGGCCATCCGGCGGGCCGTGGCGAGCCCGATGCCGCGGGACCCGCCGGTGACGAGGGCGACCTTCCCGTCCAACCTGAGCTCCATCGGGCTCACCATATATTGCGGCCGTGGCGCTCCCCGAGAACCGCCTCGCCGCCGAGGCGAGCCCCTACCTCCGCCAGCACTGCCACGACCCCGTGGACTGGTACCCGTACGGGGAGGAGGCCCTGTCGCGAGCCCGCGAGCTCGACCGCCCGCTCTTCCTCTCGATCGGGTACTCGGCCTGCCACTGGTGCCACGTCATGGCGCACGAGTCGTTCGCCGACCCGGAGACGGCAGCGGAGATGAACGAGACGGTCGTCGCCGTGAAGGTCGACCGCGAGGAACGACCCGACGTCGACGCGGTCTACATGGAGGCGGTCGTCGCCGCCAACGGCCACGGTGGCTGGCCGATGAGCGTCTTTGCCACGCCGGACGGGCGGCCGTTCTTCGCCGCCACCTACCTGCCGGACACGCCCCGGCACCACATGCCCTCGTTCCGGCAGGTGCTCGCGGCCGTCGCCGACCTGTGGCAGAACCGCCGCGAGGACGTCGAGCGGCAGGCCGACTCCCTCGCGGCAGCCGTGGCCGGGCGGCTCGGGGCACCACCCTTCCTCGTCGGCTCGCGGTCCGTGGCAGAGACCGCGGGCGGCAAGAAGGCCCCCGGCACCGCCGAGGTGCGCGCGGCGCTCGCGGCTGGCGCCGAGCGGCTCCGGGCAACGGCCGATCTCGAACAGGGCGGCTTCGGGGGGGCGCCCAAGTTCCCCCAGCCGCTGCTGCTCGACCTCCTGCTGCGGGTGCACGCCGACCGTGCGTCGGCCGACCCCGATCCCGGTGGCGAGAGAGCCCCGGAGCTCGAGATCGTGCTGACCACGCTCGAGGCGATGGCCTCCGGAGGCGTCTACGACCAACTCGGCGGGGGCTTCCACCGCTACTCGGTCGACGCGCAGTGGCTCGTCCCTCACTTCGAGAAGATGCTGTACGACCAGGCCCTGCTCGCCCGTGTCTACCTGCACGCTTGGCAGGTGACGGGCGACCGCCGCTGGCGCCAGGTCGTCGAGGAGACGCTCGGTTACGTGGCCTCCCGGCTCGGCCATCCCTCAGGTGCCTTTTACTCGGCCGAGGACGCCGACTCCGAGGGTGAGGAGGGCAGGTACTACCTCTGGGACCTCGCCGAGGTCGAGGCCGAGCTCGGCCCGGAGCTAGCCCAGGCCGCCTGCGCATGGTACGAGATCACCCGGGACGGGAACTTCGAGGGCCGCAACATCCTCCGGCTCATCGAGCGGGGAGCGCTCCTCCGGCCTGCGCCGGTCGAGCGTGCCCGTGAGCTGTTGCTCGCCCGCCGGGCGGCGCGTGTGCCGCCCGGCCTCGACGACAAGGTGCTCGTGGAGTGGAACGCCATGACGTGCTCGGTCCTTGCCGAGGCGGCGGCGGCCACGGGGAGCGCCCGCTATGGCGCCCTCGCCGAGAGGGCCCTCGCCGTGCTGCTCGAGGCGAGGGCCCGCAACGGCGGGGTGACGCCTCGATCGGTCCGTTTCGACGGCGGTCCGCAGGTACCGGGCTTCGCCGGCGACGTCGCCTGGCTGCTCGACGCCCTCGTTCGCCAGTTCGAGCTCACGGGAGCCTCCCGCGTCATAGATGAGTGCCGGTCCGTCGCCGCCGAGCTGCTCGCCGAGTTCGTCGACCCCGGCTCGGGCGCCGTGCACACGACGAGGCGCCAGTCGTCGCCACCGATCGTGCGTGCCGTGGAGTCCACTGACGGCGTGATCCCTGCCGCCTCCTCGGTGGCCGGCATCGCGCTCGCCCGGCTCGGGGCGCTCACCGGGGACGTCGAGGCGGCCGCGGCCGCGGAGAGCATCGTCGCTGCGCTGGCCGAGCTTGTGCGATCCGCCCCGACCGCCGTCCCGGAGCTGCTCCATGCTGCCGCACTGGTCGCCGAGGGACCGGTCGAGATCGTGGCGATCGGCCGCGCTGAGAGCCTGCTCGCCGCGCTGCGGCGACGACTCCTGCCGGAGGCCGTGTTCGCCTGGGCTCCGGCAGGCGCTGGCAATGGAAGCGCCGGGTTGGCGTTGTTCGACGGCAGGGTCGAGGAGGCCGTGTACGTCTGTCGCCGCGGGGAGTGCCGCCTGCCGGCCTACGACCTTGCAGGTGCGGAGGCGGAGCTCACCGAGCTCCGGAGCCGGCGCTAGCGGCCATCATCCGGCCGAGCGCCCCGCCGGCCAGGAAGGCCGGCGCCGCTCGTGCGAGGTCCGCGATAATGAGGCCCGCCGTGCCCCGCTCCCGCCTTGCCGTCGCGCGCCGTATCACCCCTGGCACTCCCCGTGCAGAGGGGCCCGAAGGCTCCCTCGACTGCCTGCTGCTTGCTCCCGCCCCGGACTGGGTCGCCGTCGACCTTGCCACCGGGGCGCTCGTGCGGAGCGGGCTCACGAGCGGACCGGTGCCCGAGCTCCTCGAGAGCGGGGGACCTCTACGTTGCCTACGGCTCGCCCTCGCGCCGGCGGGCGGGGCGTGGGACCCCTCCCGCCCCGAAGCGGTCGGCGTGGCGGCCGCCGAGGAGACGGCCAGCCCGCCTCGCCGCTCGGTTCGCCGCCTTCTCGCCTTGCTGGCCGAGGATGGTGCTCGCAGCATGGGCTCGGGCTCTGGACCTGGTGCCGGTGGGCCGGGCCTGCTCGGCGGGATCGGACCCTCGCTTCCCTTTGTCGAGCTTTCCGGCGACCGTCCCTCGGTCACCGTCCTCGATCCGGACGCGGGAAAGGTGCGGATCGTGCACCGGAGCGACTCGGAGCTCGTGGCGCACTTCCGTCTCGCTGCGTCGCCGCATGCGCTTCCCCTCGCTCGAGGTGCGGCGCGGTGGGTGACCGGAGGGGAGGTACCGACGGTGTCGGGTCGCTCGGTCGCCGGCTACCGGGGTCGGCGTCGCTCCCGCGAGGACGTCGCCGCGCTCGGCCCCGGCCTCGAGACGGCAGTGCACGTCCTGCTCGTCGTCGGGCTCGACCGCCCAGCGGGCGGCCAGGTTCGAAAGCTCGTGCTGGGGGTCGTCCCGACCCAGTAGCCCATGGGATCTGTGCCGTCCGAGAGGGCCGAGCCGCTGCTCAGGCGGCGAGCGCTGCCCGCCACGCTGCTGTGTCCCGCGCGTGCGAGAGCGCTCTCTTGGTCTCCTCGAAGGCCACCTCCGCCACTGCCTCGAGCCCGGAGCCCCGCATGAGGCTCATGCCCTGCTCCGCGACTTCGCGTGGCCCCGGCGAGAGCATCATCACCTCCACTCCCTGGTGCCGAAGTGATTTCACGGCCCCGAGGAGGAGGCGGGTCGGCACCTCGCGGAGGAGGCGATGCCGCAGCTCGGGCGGCCGGGACGGGTCGTAGGACATGGGAGCCACGCAGATGACGCGGTCGGCCCCGCCGGCGGCAGCGAGGTCGAGGTTCGTGAGCGACCAGGCACCTCCGTCGACGAGGATCCGGTCCCCGGCACGAACGGGCGCGTAGACCCCGGGGATGGCGCACGAGGCTCTCACGGCCTCGGGGAGCGCGACGTAGGGTGATCGGTCCCGCCCGAGCACGAGCCGTCGCCGGGAGACGAGGTCGTAGGTGGCGAGCCAGAGGGACCGTGCCGGCCACGTGCGCGGCAGCTCGCGCTCGAGGATCCCGACTCCTTCGCCCATCGAGACGAGCCCGGCGGGGAATGCACGCCTCAGGCTCGGCAGCGGGGGGAGCGAGAGCAGGCTCGGCACCCGGACGCTCGAACGGGCGAGCACGTAGCCCGAGCCGATCGCCCGGCGGAACAGGTCGACCGGGCTGGCGGCGAGGGGACCGGGTGCCGCCGACTCGAGGTCTCCCGCCCGCTCCGCCAGCGCCGAGGGGGAGTAGCCGGCACGGAGGTAGGCAGCCACTGCGCTGCCGGCCGACGTCCCGACGACAAGGTCGACGGCTGGTTCGCTGAGGCCCAGCTCCTGCTCGAGCGCAGCGAGCACCCCGAGGTGATGGGCGACGCCGACGAGGCCGCCGGCGCCGAGGACCACTGCGAGCTTCACGGCGAGCAAGTGTGGCGCAGCACGCCCCTCCGGTGGCGGACCCTCAGGCTGTGCGCGCGAGCCGGCAGCGGGAGCGGAGCTACCTCGGCAGCGTGCCAGCGGCGAGCGGCTCCGCCATGGCCCACCCGAAGGTCACGAGCGTGTCCCGGCGGGCGTCGTCGAGGGCGGGGAAAGCCGCGGCGTAGACCTCTGCCTCCCTCGGCAGCTTCGTCGGCTCGAAGTCGAGGACGCCGGAGGGGTTTTCGTCGCCGATGATGACGAAACTACGGTCGTCGATCCTCCCCTCGGCACCGAAGCGCTTGGCGAGCCGGCGCCCCCAGGCCCGCTCCTCCCCGGTCGCCTTGTGCTCGGGTCGCGGGACGACCTCCTCGAGGCCCACGAAGGCGCGATATCCGGCCGGGTGGACGAGACGGGCCCCGACGAGCACGTCCTCGTCGGGGAAGGCCAGCACGGCACGGCGGTAGAGGTCGTGCATCACCCCGTCGAGGGCGGCCGCTGCGGACCGGGTCCGCGTGAAGGAGGCGAGCCCGACGAGGAGGCTCGGCGTCCCGCCGATGCGCTCGAGCGTGGAGAAGGCGTAGCCGCGCAGCTTGCCCTCCTCGCGCGCGTGGGTGACGAGGACCCACTCCTCGCGTTGCTTGGAGAGGAACCCGATCTCGAATGCGGCCGCTCGAGAGGCGGTCGACAGGTCGGCCATTTCGGCGAGCTCGGCGTCCGTGAGCGCCGTGCAGTCCTTCGTGGAGACCTCGATGCCGTGAGACATGTTCGTGTCGTGCTCCCGTACGTTGCGCTCTCTCGTCCCGCCGTCGGGGCGGCCGCTCCGTCGGGATGCGCCCGCTCGTTAGGCGGACCAGGGGGGATGCGCGCGGATGGCGGGCAACTCTCGCCTGGGTCTCCTCATTCTATTCCGCTCGCCGGGCGTCTCGCCACGGGGCCCCGACGTTCCTACGTGCCAGGCCCTCGAGCGGCTGCCTCAGGAGGCCACTGCGCCGGAGCCGAACAGCTCCTTCAAGGCTCCGATGATCCCAGAGCGCGGGTCCACGTTGAACTGAGCCGGCAGCCTCAGCTCCTTCTCCCCGACGCGCAGGTGGACCGGAGCCGGACCGGGGTGGTCGGCGACGAGCTCGCGCAGCTGGCGGACCATGGAGTCGGTGAGCCGGTGGAGCGGCAGCGTCACGACGACCGGAGCGCCCTCGCCGGCCGGCACGAGCTCGGGGCGGCGCACCTCCATCGCGATGAGCTTCGGCTGCTCCTCACGGGTGTCGAGCCGGCCCCGGACGACGATGACGGCGTCCTCCTCGAGGAGACCGCCGAACTCCTGCATCGTCTTCGGGAAGACCATCACGTCGATCGCGGCCTCGAGGTCTTCAAGGGTGAAGGTGCCCATGAGCTCGCCGCGGCGCGTGTAGCGCCGGACGAGGCCGGTGACGATGCCGCCCGTGGTGAACATGCCGAGCGGAGCCGGAGCGCCATCGGCCAGAGGGCCTGCCGCCCCGCCGGGCTGCGGCTCGAGCACGTCGCGCACGCGGTGCTCGGCGACCCGGCGAAGGGCGTGCTCGAGGCCGAGCAGGGGGTGGTCGGACACGTAGAGCCCGAGCATCTCCTTCTCGAACGCGAGGCGGTCGCCTTTTTGGAACTCCTGGTCGGGGATCGGCACCCGCGAGTCGTCAAAGGCGGGAGCGCTGCTGTCCTCGGAGGGCTCGAGCATCGAGAAGAGGCTGATGACCCCCTGCTCGGTCTCTCGCCGGCGAGCCAGCGTGCGATCGACGATCTCCTCGGCAACGAGGCAGAGGCCCTGGCGAGGGTGGCCGAGCGAGTCGAACGCGCCGGCCTTCACGAGCGATTCGACGGCCCGCTTGTTGAGCACGCTCGGGTCGACCCGCTGGCAGAAGTCGTAGAAGTCGGCGAAGGGGCCGCCCGCCTCGCGCTCCTCGATGACGAGGTCGACGATGGCGGAGCCCACGTTCCGCACCGCGGAGAGTCCGAAGACGATGACCCCGGGCGAGCCCGTCGCACGGCCCTGCGAGGGGGCGGAGCGCTCCGCCGGAAGGGTCGTGAAGTTGGACATCGAGGTGTTGATGTCGGGGCAGCGGACCTCGATCCCGAGGGAGCGGCACTCGGCGAGATAGACAGCCGTCCTGTCCTTGTCGTCTTTCACCGAGGAGAGGAGCGCGGCGAGGTACTCGACGGGGTGGTGCGCCTTCAGCCATGCGGTCTGGTAGGCGACGAGCCCATAGCCGAAGGAGTGCGACTTGTTGAAGGCGTAGTCGGCGAACGGCTCGATGATGTCGAACAGCTGCGTGCCGAGCTCCGCCCCGTAGCCCTGTGCCTCGCAGCCGGCGACGAACTTCTCGCGCTCCTGGGCGATGGCGGAGCGGATCTTCTTCCCGCACGCCTTGCGGAGGTTGTCGGCCTCCTCGAGGGTGTACCCGGCGAACTTCTGTGCGACCCGCATCATCGACTCCTGGTACAGGATGAGCCCGTAGGTGTCGGCGAGGATCTCGGCCATGTCGGGATGGACGTACTCGACCTTCTTGCGGCCGTTCTTCAGCTCGGGGTAGTCGCGGTGCATGTTGGCCGCCATCGGGCCCGGCCGGTAGAGCGCCACGAGCGCCGCGACGTCGTCGAAGGAGGTCGGGGCGAGCGCCCGCAGCGTCGAGCGCATGGCGCTCCCCTCGAGCTGGAAGACGCCGATCGTGTCGGCTCTGCGCAGCATCTCGAAGGTCGGCTCGTCGTCGAGGGGCAGGTTGTCGATGTCAGGCCGCTCACCGGTGCTGTGCTCGATGAGGTCAAGGGCCATCTCGATCACCGAGAGGTTGCGGAGGCCGAGGAAGTCCATCTTGAGCAGGCCGAGGGCCTCCACGGCGTGCATCTCGTACTGGGTGACGATCGGGGCGTCCTCGGCAGGTTGGCCCGGCTCCGGCTTGCGCTGGACCGGCAGGTACTCGGTGAGCGGACGGTCGGTGATGACGACGGCCGCAGCATGGATCCCGTCCTGGCGCCGCAGGTTCTCGAGGCCCTTCGCGACGTCGATGACCCGGCGCGCGTCGGGCTCGTTCTGGTAGAGCTCGCGCAGCTCGGTGGCCGCCGCGTACCCGTCCTCGTGGCCCTCGATCTTCTCGAGGCAGGCCGAGAGCGGCGTGGCCCGGCCCATCACGAGCGGGGGCATTGCCTTCGCGATCTTGTCGCCGAGGGCGTAGGGGAACCCGAGCACTCGCGCCGCGTCCCGCACGGCCGCTCGCGCCTTGATGGTCGAGAACGTCACGATCTGCGCGACGTGGTCCGCGCCGTACCGCTCGGCGGCGTACCGGATCATCTCGCCCCGCCGGCGCTCGTCGAAGTCCATGTCGATGTCGGGCATCTGCTTGCGCCCTGGGTTCAAGAAGCGCTCGAAGACAAGGCCGTAGCGGATCGGGTCGAGGTCGACGATGCGAAGGCAGTACGCCACGCAGCAGCCCGCCGCCGATCCCCGACCCGGGCCGACCCGGATGCCCGACTCCCGTGCGTAGCGGATGAGGTCCCAGACGACGAGGAAGTACGCGGGGAAGCCCATGTCGGTAATGACGCCGAGCTCGTAGTCGAGCCGGTCGCGGACCTCGGGCGGCAGGGGCTCGCCGTACCGCTCCCTCGCTCCGGCGAAGGTGAGGTGGCGAAGGTAGGCGGTGGCGGACTCCTCGTAGCTCGAGGCGCGGAACTCTTCCGGCACCGGGAAGCGGGGCAGTGCCGGCGTGCCGAGCTCGATCTCGACCGCGGCCCGCTCGGCGATCGACAGCGTGTTGTCGCAGGCCTCCGGGAGCTCGCGGAACAGGTGGCGCATCTCTGCCGCGCTCTTTAGGTAGTACTCCTCGCCCTCGAACTTGAAGCGCTTCGGGTCCTCGATGTTGGCCCCGGTCTGGACGCACAGCAGGGCGTCGTGGGCGACGGCGTCCTCCCGCCGGCAGTAGTGGCTGTCGTTGGTGGCCACGATCGGCGCCCCGATCGAGCGGGCGATCTCGACGAGCTGGGGGTTCGTGCGGTGCTGGGCGGGCAGGCCGTGGTCCTGCAGCTCGACGAAGAGGTTCTCGGGGCCGAAGATGTCCTGGAGCCGCCCCGCGAGTGCCTTTGCCTCGCCCGTCTCGCCTGCGAGGAGCGCCTGGAGGACCACCCCACCGAGGCAGCCCGTGGTCGCGATCAGCCCACCACGGTGGCGCTCGAGCAGCTCCCAGTCGACCCGCGGCTTGTAGTAGTAGCCCTCGAGGAAGGCGGCCGAGGAGAGCTTCACGAGGTTGCGGTAGCCCTCCGTGGTCTCGGCCAGCAGCGTCAGGTGGTAGTAGAGCTTCTCCCCGCGCTCTCCCTCACCGCCCGTGTCGTCGATCCTGCCCCGTCGCACCGGCCGCTCGTGGCGGGAGCTCGCGGCCATGTACGCCTCGGCGCCGATGATCGGCTTCAGCCCCTGGCTCCGGCATTCCTTGTAGAAGTCGAGGACCCCGTACATGTTCCCGTGGTCCGTGATCGCGAGCGCTGGCTGGTGGTCGCGCGCGGCGGCGGCCACGACCTCGGGGATGCGGGAGGCCCCGTCGAGCATCGAGTACTCGGTGTGGTTGTGCAGGTGGACGAAGGAGCCCTCTCCGCTCGATGCTCTGGCGGCTCCTGGCCCTGTCTCCACCGAGTTACCCACCCCCTGTCCACAGCCGTTGTCCACAGGCTGTGGACAAATGACAGCCTTGTAGTTCTCCGCTCTGGACCCTATCGCGCCGGAGGTACGCCCCGGGGGGGATCCCGCCTGAGCAGGTTCTCGTGCCGGGCGCAGGCGCTCAGATCAGTCACCTGGCCCCCTGGTGGGGGCGTCCCGCAGGGCGTGAAAATGGTGTCAGGCTCGCCCGCGACGTCGACGTTTTCTTGGCCACGAGGCCGTTGATCAGTC
>DATGKK010000073.1:0-22141 GCA_035294725.1 Acidimicrobiales bacterium
CCCCTGCGCGATCGCCTTCTCGGCGCCGAAGAACGACTCGAGCGCGTCCGCCTCGACGTCGAGGGGTCCCGGACCCTCGCGGAACGAGGCCGACGCGGTGCCGGTGATGGACAACGTGCCGAGCAGGATCGGGTAGTCCTGCAAGGTGAGCCCCTCGGCGACGAGGGCCGGCGGGGCGGGCACCTCGAGGTGCGTGACCGGCGGTGGCGGCGGCGGGCTCGCAGCAGTCCGGTGCTGGGCGACGAAGGCCGTCAGCACGACGTAGCGGTCGGGCGTCCAGAACAGCGCGTCGGTCGGATAACAGGTGATGAGGGCGAGGCCGCGGGCATTCGCCGGGACGTGGAGGAAGGTGCCCGGCGTGACGACCTCGTGCGAGATCACCCGGAAGGTCTCCGAGGTGCAGGCGTCTCGCCACACGACGAGGTTGCCGGGGCGCAGGGCGCTGATCCCAGCGAAGTAGCTGACGTCGTGGGCCTCGAGGACGCTCTCGCCGAACCCCCCCGGCCAGGGGCTCGACGGGTCGTGGCCGACGGCGACGTTGAGGACCCCGTCGCCGAGGCCCTGCAGGACCGGGGCACGGAGCGAGAGAGAGGGGATCTCGACGATTCCGGCGAGCCTTCCCCCGTCAGACGCCGGGCCCGGGAGCACCGGAGCACAGCCCCGCTCGCCCCCTGCCGTCCCGGTCGGGTGGGCTCGCAAGGGCTGGCGGAGCAGGTGCGCGCCGACGGACTGAGACCGGTGCATCCACCAGAGCGGGTAGGCGACGCCGGCGGCGGCGGCGGCCACGAGCAGCACCCCGAGGGCGACGAGCACCTTCGAGAGGAGGGACCGCTTGGCTCGCACGGTTCCAGTGTGCACGATCTCTGGGGCAGGGGCGCAGCGCCTCGTACACTCGGGGCGTGAACAGACGGCGCGTGCTCGCTGCGGCGAGCCTCGGCGCTGCGCTCGTGGCGGTCTGGGCGGCCGGCAGCGGGACGCCGGGGTCGAGCGCGACGGGCAACCGCGCCGTCCAGAGCATCGTGTTGAGCATCACCTTCCCGGCTGTTATCGCACTCACCCTCGTGGTGCTCATCACGCTCGTGCTCGGCCTGTTCTCCCGACGCTCGTTCGAAGGTGAGGGGGAGGAGGACGCGAAACCCCCGTCACGCTGGGTGATCGCCCTCGCCACGCTGCTCGCCTTCGCGCCGATCGTCTTCATCGTCGTCCTCATCCTCACGACGCACCGGCACCGGCCCCTCCCGAACCTCGTGCCAGGTGGCGCCGAGCGCTCGCGGGTCCTCGGACGAGGGACACATCCGGTCCACCTCGACAGCGGCATCGTGACCGGGACCTCCCTTCTCCTTGCGCTCAGCGCAACGCTGTTCCTCATGCGCCGGCGCATCCTCCGCCTCGTTCTCCGCCCTCGCGCCCTCGCCGACCTCCCGCCTCCCCACGCGCTGCAGCCGCTCGCAGTGGGAGAGGGCCTGGCACCGGCGCCCCCGCCCGGAGCGCCAGACGAAGAGTTGCCGGCCGACCCCAGCGCCGAGCTCGATCCGCGCCGTGCGATCCTGCTCGCCTACCAGCGCTTCGTGGCCGTCATGTCCCGGGCAGGGCTCGCTCGGCGCGAGACAGAGACTGCCCTCGAGTACTGCATCCGTCTCACCCGAGCCCCCATCTGCTCGAAGGGAACCCTCCGGGAAGCATCGGTCGGCCTGACGAGCCTGTTCAGCGCCGCTCGCTACAGCCCTGACCCGCCGTCGCCAGATGACCGCGCGACCGCCATCGGCTGCCTCGTCGTGATCGAGCGCGAGCTCGCCGGCCGGGCTGCCGGAG
The DNA here is from genome assembly GCA_035294725.1 of Acidimicrobiales bacterium. GTDB lineage: Bacteria > Actinomycetota > Acidimicrobiia > Acidimicrobiales > Bog-793 > DATGKK01. The sequence continues at coordinate 1,813 of DATGKK010000073.1, forward strand.
CCCCGGCGTGATCCCGCCCGGCGCATCCCGACCTCGGTGGTGGACGCCCGCGCGGGGAGCCACCATGGCCTCCGGAGTCGTGGTGGCAGGAGTTGCGGTCGCACACGGCGCCGGCGTGCTCGGGCTCGCCCAGGCGGTGCGGATCGCGGTCGGCCTCGTCGGCGTCCTCCTCTTGCCCGTTGCCGCCGGCATGCTCGCCCGCGCGTGCGGACCGATCGACCCCCACGCCACGGCGGGCCCGCTGGCGCCAGGCCGCCTCCGGTCGCGGATCGCCCGCTTGGTGCCAGGCCTGGTCCGGCGGCACGGGCCGCGGCAGGACGGCACCCCACACGAGCCCTGGGAGGCGACGGTGGCCCTCGTCAGGCTGTCGGCCAGCCACGGGCTCGAGTTCCATGCGCGGATCCGACCACGAGTCGCCGCCGTTGCGAGGCACCGGCTCGGTTCCGTCGGGATCGACCCTTCCGACCGCGAGGCGGTGCGCGCCGTCCTCGGCGAGCTCGGCGCGGCCATCGCCGACCCCGCTCCGGCAGAGCCCCCTGACCGGGACGCCCCCGGCGTGCCAGCCACCGAGCTGGTGGCCCTCCTCAGGCGGCTCGAGGAGCTGGGGTGAGCGTCCACCAAGAGGTGGCCGATGCGGCGGCCGTGGGAACCAGGGTCGCGCGGGTGCTCGACGAGATGGGCCGCGCCGTGATCGGCAAGCGGGACGCGATCGCGCTCGTGCTCGTCGGGATCCTCGGCGGCGGCCACGTCTTGCTCGAGGACGTGCCGGGCACGGCAAAGACCTCCATCGCCCGGGGGCTGTCACGAGTGCTTGGCCTCGAGATGTCCCGGATCCAGTTCACCCCGGACCTCATGCCGAGCGACGTGACGGGATCGAGCATCCTCGACCGCCGCAGTGGCGAGCTCGTGTTCCAGCCGGGCCCCGTCTTCGCGAACCTCGTGCTCGGCGACGAGATCAACCGTGCCACCCCGAAGACCCAGGCGGCCCTGCTCGAGGCGATGCAGGAGCATCAGGTGACGACGGACGGGGTCACGCGCCTGCTCCCGCAGCCCTTCATTGTCGTCGCGACAGAGAACCCGGTCGAGTTCGAGGGCACCTATCCCCTTCCCGAGGCCCAGCTCGACCGCTTCATGCTGCGCACGGCCGTCGGATACCCCGACGACGCCGACGAGTGGGAGATCGTGCGGCGCCGGGCCGAACGGGGCACTGACGAGGTGGCCCTCGAGCCGGTGCTCGACGCCGCGACGGTGCTCGAGATGAAGTCCGTCGTGGAGCGGGTCGTCATCGACGAGTCCGTCGGTCGCTATCTCGTCGAGCTCACCCGCTCCACCCGTGACGCCCCTGGTGTCGAGATCGGAGCGAGCCCGCGGGCAGCGCTCGCGCTCTTGCAGGCGAGCCGCGCCCTCGCGGCGATCCGGGGCCGCGGCTACGTGCTGCCCGACGACGTGAAGACCCTCGCCGTGCCGTGCCTCGCCCACCGGCTCACGCTCCGACCGGACCTGTGGCTCCGGGGCACGAGCGCCGAGGACGTCATGCGCCAGTGTCTCGAGCGGGTCCCGGTGCCCGTCGACCCCGAGGAGGGATGACGCTCACCGTCCACCCTCGGGCGGTCGCCTATCTCGTCGTCGCAGGCGCCTGCCTGTTCGCGGCCGTCGCGCTGGAGGACGCGCCACTGGCCGCCCTCGGCGTCCCGGCACTCCTCGCGCTCGTCGTCGGGCTCGTCGTCGACGGGTCGGCCGCCGAACGGGAGGTAAGCGTGGCGGCACGTACGGAGCAACCCGTCATCTACACCGGTGAGAAGGTCACGCTCAAGATCGAGCTCTCAGCGGCGACGTCCGTCCCACGGTGCTCGGTGCGCCTCGAGCTCCCTCGCGAGGTCGGCGAACCCGGGCCGGCCCGGTGGACCCACTCACTGCGTGCCGGCGTGCCCGTCACCTGCACACTCGAGGTGAGCGCCCTCGTCCCCGGCGAGCTCTCGCTGGGGCGGCCGCTCGTCGTCGTCTCCGGGCCGTTCGGCCTCGTTGCCAGGCGGGTGCCCACGGCGCCGTTCGTGCTCTCGGTCCGCCCGCGCGAGGAGCGCGTGCGTAGCCTCCCCCGCACCGCCCGGGTGCGGGTGCCAGCCGGCGACCGGCTCTCCCGAGTCACGGGGGACGGGATCGAGCTCGCCGAGGTCCGTCCTGAGCTGCCGGGCGACGTCGCCAGACGCATCAACTGGCGAGCGACCGCCCGGCGCAACACCCCGCACGTCACCCTTCGCCACCCCGAGCAGAGCACCGACGTCGTGGTGTTCGCCGACACCTTCGAGGGCCCCGAGCTGACGCGGGTTCTCGAGGTGAGCGCGGGCGCCGCAGCCGCCTATCTCTCCCGGCGCGACCGGGTGGGCCTCGTCTCCTTCGGCGGCGTCCTCGACTGGGTCGAGGCCGGGTCGGGCCGCCGCCAGCTCGATCGGATCCGCTCCCGGCTCGCCGGGACGAGCCCCTTTTTCTCCTACGCCTGGAAGACGATCGAGCGCATCCCGCTGCGGGCGATGCCGGCAGGAGCGCTCGTCGTCGCGGTGAGCCCGCTTCGCGACCCACGATTCGTCGCCGCCGTCGCCGACACCCGAGCGCGGGGCCACGACGTGGTGGTGGTCGAGACATCCGCGCCCCTCCCGCGGCTGTCCCCCGGCGACCCGCCCGAACGCAGGGCCGCCATCATGCTGACCGGGCTCGAGCACGAGGACCTGCGCCGCCGCCTGTTCGAGGCTGGAATCCCGGTCGCCACCCTCGAGCTGGACGAGCCCCTCGAGGCGGCGCTCTACCGCTTGCGAGAGGTGATGCGGCGGGCTCGGCCGGGGAGACGGCGGTGACCCGCCGAGCCGCAGCGGCGAACGCCGCCTTCGTGCTGGCAGCCCTCGCAGGTGCTCTCGCGACCGTCCGCCTGCCGGCCGGGCCCCGGACCCTTGCGCTCGCGGCCGTCGGCGCCGCCCTTGTCGCCTCGAGCGAGCTCGTCGCCCGGCTCCCCGACCGCCGGGGACGCCGGGCGCGCCTGCCGATCGGGCCCGACCTGCTCCCCGGCGTGGCCCTGGCACTGGCGGGAGGGATCGCCGGATGGGCGCTCGTGGAGGCGGCCGGCGCCACCCCCTTGCGCAACTGGTCCGTCCTTCTCTCCGGAGGAGCCGGCGCCATGGCCGCCCTCCTCGCCCTCGCGGCCATGGCCAGGCCGGCGAGCAGCGCTAGCCCGTCACGGCCTGCAGGACCTTGGCCGCGTGGCCGTCGGCGCGCACGTGGTACCAGGTCCGCTCCACTCGCCCGCCGGGGCCCACGAGCACGGTCGTCCTGATGACACCTGTGGTCGTCCTGCCGTACATCACCTTCTCGCCCCAGGCGCCGTAGCGCTCCATCACCCCGTGGTCTGGATCGGAGAGGAGCCGGACCGAAAGACCGTGCTTCTCGCGGAACCGCCGATGAGAGACGGGAGGGTCAGGCGAGATGCCGACGACGTCGACGCCGGCGGCGAGAAAGTCGTCGAACAGGTCGCTGAACTGACAGGCCTCCTTCGTGCAGCCGGGCGTGTCGTCGGCCGGGTAGAAGTAGACGACGACCCGCCGTCCGGCATAGTCCGCGAGCGAGACCGTCTCGCCGTTCTCGTCGGCGAGTGAGAACGCCGGCGCCGCCTCTCCCACCTCGAGCCGTCCCATCTGCTCCCTCCTCGCTGCGTTCCCCCGGTGCCCCGAGCCATGATCACTGTGGTCATCCCGGCCGCCAGTAGGCTGTCGAGCAGGATAACCATGGCTCAGCACACGTGACCGACGCGACCTTCGCAAGCCTCGGCGTCTCGCCCGAGATCGCCGAGGCCCTCTCCGCCCAATCCATTCTCAAGCCGTTCCCGATCCAGGCACTCACGATCCCGGACGCGCTCGCCGGCCGGGACGTCTGCGGCAAGGCGAAGACGGGATCGGGCAAGACGCTCGCGTTCGGCATCCCGCTCCTCATGAGGACTGGCCGGGCAGCTCCGGGCGCCCCGACCTCGCTCGTCCTCGTTCCGACGCGCGAGCTTGCCGTCCAGGTCGGCGAGGTGCTCTCCCCTCTCGCGGCGGCGGTGGGGCGGCGGCTCGCGACCGTGTACGGCGGCACCGACCTCGATGCGCAGTCGAAGCGGCTCCGCCGTGGCGCCGACGTCGTCGTGGCCACGCCCGGGCGCCTCATCGACCTCGTCGACCGCAGGGTCGTCCGCCTCGATGCCGTGGCGATGCTGGTAGTTGACGAGGCCGACCGGATGGCCGACATGGGCTTTCTTCCCCAGGTCGAGTGGCTGCTGCGCCACATGGCGGGCAAGCGCCAGACCCTGCTGTTCTCCGCCACGCTCGACTCGGCGGTCGACCAGGTGGTCCGCCGCCACCTGAACGACCCCGTGCTCCACGAGGTGCAGGCCAAGCAGGTGACCGTGGAGGAGATGGAGCACTGCTTCTTCAAGGTGCACCAGCTGGACAAGGCCAAGGTGTGCGCGGCCATCATCCGAGGCTCGAGAAAGACCCTGTGCTTCGTCCGGACCAAGCGGGGAGCCGACCGCCTCGTCGCCGACCTGCGCGCAGAGGGGGTGCGGGCCGCGGCCATCCACGGCGACCTCCGCCAGCAGATGCGCGAGCGCGCCCTCGAGCAGTTCGCCGCCGGGCAGCTCCCTGCACTCGTCGCCACCGACGTGGCGGCGAGGGGCCTCGACATCGAAGGCGTCGACGTCGTCGTCCACTACGACCCGCCCGAGGACCACAAGGCGTACCTGCACCGCTCGGGCCGGACGGCGCGAGCCGGCGAAGGCGGCGTTGCGGTCACCCTCGTGCTCTGGGACCAGGAGCTCGCGATCGAGCGGCTGCAAAAGCGGATCGGTCTTCGCCTCCCGCTCGTCGAGGTCTTCTCGAACGACCCGCGCCTTGCCGACCTGGCCCTGTTCAACCCCGGGAAGCCCGGACCGGTCGCCCGGGCGGAGGGCAGCTCCGCTTGAGCGCCTCCGCGGTGAACGATCGCCTCTACTTCCGCCAGCTCCTGTCCGGCCGGGACTTCGCGCACGGGGACCCGGTCGCGCGGCAGATGGTCAACTTCGCCTACCTGGTGGGCGACCGGGCGACCGGCCAGGCCCTCGCCGTCGACCCTGCGTATGCTCCGGGAGACCTCCTCGCGATCCTCGACGCCGACGGGATGTCGCTCGCCGGCACCCTCCTCACCCACTACCACGCCGACCACGCCGGCGGGAGCCTGTTCGGCCACGAGATCGCGGGGCTCGCCGCCCTCCTCGAGCAGGTGAGCGTCCCGGTCCACGTGCAGCGTGAGGAGGCCCGATGGGTGACCCGAGCCGCCGGCGTCGGCGAGGACGACCTCGCCCTGCACGATCCGGGTGACGTGGTGACCGTCGGCGACCTCGAGGTCCTCCTCGTGCACACCCCGGGTCACACGCCCGGGAGCCAGTGCTTCCTCGTCGAGGGACGGCTCGTCGCCGGCGACACCCTCTTCCTCGAGGGCTGCGGGCGGACGGACCTGCCGGGTTCGGACCCGGCAGCGATGTACGACAGCCTGCAGAACCGCCTCGCCCGCCTGCCCGAGTCGACCGTCGTCTACCCGGGCCACCTCTACTCCGCCGACCCCTTTGCGCCACTCTCGGACGTGAAGCGTTACAACCCCGTGATGGCCCCCCGGCGCCCCGAGGAGTGGCTGCGCCTATTCGGCGGCTGATCTCCCGGGACCCCGCCCGGGCGGACCGGGACCGTACAATGCCGCATGGCACCGTCCATGCCGTTCTCCGAGCTCCCCTCGTTCGACGACAAGTTCGGCCGTGAGGGTCTCACCTTCGACGACGTCCTGCTGATCCCGGCCGCCTCCGAGGTGCTCCCCTCCGAGGCCTCCACCGAGACCTGCCTCACCCGGCGGGTGAAGCTCGCCATCCCGCTCGTCTCGGCCGCCATGGACACCGTGACCGAGGCGCGCCTTGCGATCGCGATGGCGAGGGCCGGCGGCATCGGGGTGATCCACCGCAACCTCTCCATCGAGGACCAGGCGGCCGAGGTCGACAAGGTGAAGCGCTCGGAGTCCGGGATGATCACGAACCCGATCACGATCGGCCCGGGTGCCTCGATCGCCGAGGCGATGGAGCTCATGGCCCGGTTCAGAGTCTCCGGCGTCCCGGTCACCGACCCCGTCGGCCACCTCGTCGGGATCGTCACCAATCGGGACCTCCGCTTCCTCGACGAGGTCGCCGGCCCGGTCTCCGCGGTGATGACCACCACGGGGCTGGTGACCGCTCCGGTGGGCACCACGCTCGACGAAGCGAAGGCGATCCTCACCCGCCACCGGATCGAGAAGCTCCCGATCGTCGCGGCTGACGGGACGCTGCACGGCCTCATCACCGTGAAGGACATCCAAAAGCGCATCGACTACCCGGATGCGACCAAGGACGACCGCGGCCGGCTCCGCGTCGCCGCGGCCGTCGGGACGGGCCCGGACGCGTTCGACCGGATCGCCGCGGTGGTGTCCGCCGGTGCCGACGTCGTCGTCGTCGACACCGCGCACGGCCACGCCCGCTCGGTGATCGAGACGGTGTCGAAGATGCGGGAGAACTTCGAGGTCGACATCGTGGCCGGGAACGTCGCCACGGCCGAGGCGACCGTGGCGCTCATCGACGCCGGCGCTGACGCCGTGAAGGTCGGCATCGGGCCCGGCTCCATCTGCACGACCCGGGTGATCGCCGGCATCGGGGTCCCCCAGATCACGGCCATCTTCGAGTGCGCGAGGGCGGCGCGGCCAAGGGGGGTGCCCGTCGTGGCGGACGGAGGGGTGCAGTTCTCCGGCGACATCGCGAAGGCGCTGGCGGCCGGCGCCGACACGGTCATGCTCGGGAATGCCCTCGCCGGCGTCGAGGAGTCCCCGGGCGAGATCGTGGTCCAGCAGGGTGAGCGCTACAAGGAGTACCGGGGCATGGGCTCGCTCGGTGCCATGCAGGGCCGGTCCTTCTCGAAGGACCGCTACTTCCAGGGCAGCGTCGAGTCGGGCAAGCTCGTGCCGGAGGGGATCGAAGGCCGCGTTCCCTACAAGGGGCCGATCGGGATCGTGCTGCACCAGCTCGTCGGCGGGCTGCGCCAGGCCATGGGGTACTGCGGGGCGCGCAGCGTGGCCGACCTCCAGACGAGGGCTCAGTTCATGCGGGTATCGCCGGCCAGCCTGCGCGAGAGCCACCCGCACGACGTCGTGATCACGAAGGAAGCCCCGAACTACACCTTTGAGCGCTAGACGCGGCGCCGGTAGCGTCGCACCGCGAGCGGGGCGAGCACGACGAGCAGGCCGGCGGACCAGGCGAGCGTCAGCTCGACGTGCCATGCCACGTCGGTCACGCCACCGACCATGAGACCCCGAACGCCGTCGACGACCTGGCTCACCGGCTGGTAGCTCGCGAACGCCTGGAGCCAGCCGGGCATCGTCGCCACCGGGACGAACGCGCTCGAGGCGAAGGTGAGCGGGAACAGCACGGGGAAGGACATCACCTGGGCGGTCTCCGAGTTCGGTGCGCTGAGACCGATCACGGCGAACCCCCAGCTGAGGGCGTAGGCGAACAGCAGCATGAGGGCGATCCCCGCGAAGAAGCCGGCGGCGCCGGTCGTGACCCGGAAGCCGACGGCGAACCCGACGCCCGAGATGATGGCGGCGACGCCGATGTTGCGCACGAGGTCGGCGACGGTCCGGCCCGCGAGCACGGCAGAGCGGGCCATCGGGAGCGACCGGAACCGCTCGATCAAACCCTTTTGCAGGTCCTCGGCGAGGCCGATCGAGGTCTGGACGGCGCCGAACGCCATGGTCTGGACGAAGATGCCCGGGATGAGGAAGTTCACGTACCCGCCCGGGGCGTGGATGGCGCCGCCGAAGACGTAGCGGAACAGCAGCACGAACATGATCGGCTGCACGCTCGAGAAGAACAGGGCCTCTGGGATCCGTACGAGGCTGATGAGGTTCCTCTCTGCGACGACGAGCGTGTCGACGAGGGCTCGCACAGGTGTCACGCGGCCCCGCCCGCCTGCCAGCGCTGTCCGATCCGAGGCCATGACGGCGGTCACTGCGGGGAATCCTCTGCGACGTGGCCGGTGAGAGCGAGGAAGACGTCGTCGAGGCTCGGCTCGCGGACGGTGAGGCCGGCAGGGGTGAGACCGACCGAATCGAGGACCCGCAGCGCGTCGACGACGCCCTGAGGCCCCTCGTCGAGGGGAACCTCGACCGTGCTCGCCCGTCGGGTCGCCCCCCGGCCGAGCTGCTCGACGAGCGCTGCGTGGGCCTTCTCCGCGAGCTCCTCGGCACCGAGGTCGAGGTCGAGCACGCTCCGTCCGAGCTGGGCCTTCAGCTCGCTCGAGGTGCCCTCGGCGATGACCCTCCCGTGGTCGATCACGATGAGCCGGTCGGCGAGGCGGTCCGCCTCCTCGAGGTACTGCGTCGTGAGCAGGACGGTCGTTCCGTCCCTCACGAGCTCGGCGATGACGGACCACAGCGAGACCCGGCTGAACGGGTCGAGCCCGGTCGTGGGCTCGTCGAGGAAGAGCACGGGCGGGCGGTCCACGAGCGCCGCGGCCAGGTCGAGCCGGCGTCGCATCCCTCCCGAGTAGGTCTTCACGGAGCGGCCGGCGGCGTCGGAGAGCTCGAACTGGGCGAGCAGCTCCCGCGCCCGCGCCGTCGCTGCACGGCGGGGCAGGTGGGTGAGCTGGCCGATCATTCGCAGGTTCTCGAGACCGCTCAGGTTCTCGTCGACCGCCGCGTACTGCCCGGCGAGACCGATCACCCTGCGCACCTGTGCCGGCTGCCGGCGCACGTCGTAGCCGAGGATCGAGGCGGACCCGCCGTCGGGAGGCAGGATGGTGGTGAGGATCCGCACGGCCGTCGTCTTGCCGGCCCCGTTCGGGCCGAGCATGCCGAACACCGTGCCGGCCTCGACGCCGAACGACACGCCGTCGAGCGCGCGCACCCCGCCCTTGAAGGTCTTCTGGAGGTTCTCCGCCTCGATCGCCCCGGCCACCGTCACGTTGTACTACCCGGACGGGCGCGAGCCGGCCGCCGGGATGACGGGGCTGCCGCCCGAGGCGGCGGATCGGTACCACGCGTCGACGACATCGTGGGCGGCGAGTGCCTCGCCGAGCGACGGCTCGGGGACGGCGCCCTCGAGCACCGCGTCCACGAAACGCCGGTTCTCCTCGACGTAGGGGCGGACGGCGAGGCCGATGCGGCCCTCGGGGAGGGAGAGCTCATCGACGTAGGAGGGCGGGTCGCAGCGGTAGGTCGAGCAGCCCGCCTCGCTCTCGACGGTGATCGGCCCGGTGAAGTCGTCGTCGAAGGTCACGTACCCGTGCTCGAAGAAGACCTCGACCCGGCGGCCCGAGGGGCGGGAGAGCACCGAGTGCCAGGCGCTCGCCATCGTGACGGTCGCCCCGCTCTCGCAGGTCAGCATGCCGGCTGCCATGTCCTCGATCCCCTCGTGCCCGGCGAAGTTCGCGGTCGAGCCCGTCACGCAGCTGACCTCGCCAAAGCACCAGCGCACGACGTCGACGTCGTGGATGGCGTGCTCGAGCAGCGTCCCGGAACCGGCCTCCTCCCGATCCTTGCGCCAGGTCGAGGCGTAGTGACCCTGGATGGGGAAGAACTGGTCGTCGCGCATGGTCGCAACCATGGGGCGGCCGAGCTCGCCGCTTCGGCAGAGCCGGGCCAGCTCCCTGTAGACGGGCGCCGTCCGGAGCACGAGGCCCGCCTGCGCCGCGATGCCCGCCTCGGCCGCGAGAGCGGCGAGGGCGGCGGACTCGGCGAGTGAGCGGCCGAGGGGCTTCTCGCAGAACAAGGCGCGCCCCGCGCCGGCTGCGGCAGCGACCGAGGGGAGATGGCCGGCGGTGCTCGTGCAGACGTAGACGGCGTCGCAGCGACCCGCCACCGCCTCGGGCGACTCGGCCGTCTCGAGGCCGAGGCGATCGGCGAACAGCGCCGAGCGTGCCCGGTCCCGGTCGTGCACGACCGCGAGGACCGCGTCGGCAAGGCCCTCCCTCGCGAGGGCCGAGAGGGCGATCCCGTGCGCCCAGGCGATCGCCCCGGCGCCGACGAACCCGATCCGAAGTCCAGAGTCGCTCGGCACCGGCCGAGTCTGGCACGGCCGGGCGGACGGGAGCGGCGGGCCCCCCGGCGGTGTGCTGTTATTGCGGACGATGCTCCAACAGCTGCGAGTCCGACCGGGTGACCCCGCCAACCTCCTCCTTCGTGACCCGGCGGCCACGCCCGACGCCCCCGGCGGGAAGGAGGCGACCGAGGCCGCCCTCGAGAGCCAGCTGCTCGAGATCGACGAGCTGCAGGAGCGGCTCTACGCCGAGCGCCGCAGGTCCCTCCTGCTCGTGCTCCAGGGGATGGACACCTCTGGCAAAGACGGGACGATCCGGCACGTGATCAAGGGGCTCAACCCGGCCGGCACCCGTGTGGCCGCCTTCAAGGAGCCGAGCGCGGAGGAGCTCGCACACGACTTCCTCTGGCGGGTGCACCAGCAGGTGCCGCGCAGCGGGGAGGTGGCCGTGTTCAACCGGTCCCACTACGAGGACGTCCTCGCCGTGCGCGTGAAGCGCCTCGCGCCCGAGGCGGTGTGGCGGATGCGCTACGAGCACATCAACGCCTTCGAGCGGCTCCTCGGCCACAACGGCACGCGGGTCGTGAAGTGCTTCCTCCACGTCTCGAGCGGCGAGCAGGCCCTCCGGCTCCGAGAGCGCTCCGACGACCCCACGAAGCGGTGGAAGCTGAGCGCCGAGGACGTCGCCGACCACGGGCGCTACGAGGAGTACCTCGCCGCCTACGCCGAGATGCTCGAGCGCACCTCCACCGACCAGTCGCCCTGGTGGGTCGTCCCGGCCGACCACAAGTGGTACCGCAACTGGGCCGTCTCGGAGATCCTGCTCCTGACCTTGCGCGACATGGGGCCCCGCTACCCCGAGCTTCCCCCGCTTCCCGAGGCCGCCGCTCTCTGACGATGAGCTGAGGAGCGCTACGGAGCGAGCCTCGCCGACCAGTTGGAGTCCGCGGAGCTGGACGGGCTCCGGCGGTTTCCCGGCACGGTCTGGGATGGCATGATGTTCCGGTCGCGGACGTGGCTCGAAGCAGCCGCGATCGCCCGGGGGCAGTTCGATCAAGCGGGGTGGCCCGTGTTCCGTCGGAGAGCGTTCGTCGTCGTCGCAGTTGCGGTGTTAGCCACTCTCGGTGGCCAGACAACCGCTCTCGGAGCTGAGAGGCCAGCCACTGCCGCCCACCGCCATCCCGGCCATCCAACCACCACCACGACGACCCTCCCGTCCGTGCCCGGTGCGGCCGAGCCCGTACTGCGGCGGCTCATCGCCGTGAGCGGCGAGATCGCGACCGAGCAGGCGAGGGTCGGGGCCCTCTCCGAGCAGTACGACGAGGCTCGGGTCCAAGCCGCCGCCGCAGACGCCCGCCAGGCCCGGCTCGACCGGTCGCTCGCGCTCGAACGTCGGCGTCTTGCAGACGCCAAGCTCCGGCTCAGGGAGGCAGCCATCCAGGCCTACGTCACCGGCCAGGCGACGGCCGTCGACTCGAGCCTGCTCTCGAACACCCTTGCCGACGGCAGCCTCGTCGACGTCTACGCCTCGGTCGCGACAGGACATGTGAACGCCGCGCTCGTCGCAGTCGCCCATGCGGAGCGGCGAGCCGAGTCACTCGACCGAAAGGCGCACGCCGCCGCCCGCGAGCGGGCAGCCGCGCTCCGCCTGATCTCGGCATACCGCGCCGATGCCGAGGCCCTCGAGCACAAGGCGGCGACGGAGCTCGCGGCCATCAGGAGCCGGCTCCTCGCCCTCGTCGGCCCGAGGGAGTTCGCTCGGCTCATGTCGCCCGAGCCCTCGGGGAGCCCGTACCGCGGCCCGAACCTCGCCGGGTCGTCCCGCGTCAAGGTCGCGAGCCCGCAGCAGGGCCTGGCCGCGGTCGCGGCTGCGAAGCGGTACCTCGGCGTGCCCTACCTGTGGGGCGGCGCATCGAGAAGAGGTGTCGACTGCTCCGGTCTCGTGATGCTCGCCTGGCGAGCGGCGGGGATCGACCTCGAGCACGCGGCGACTGCGCAGTGGGAGGAGTCGACGCCGATCCCCGTCACGGCTCTCGAGCCGGGCGACCTGCTCTTCTACCATTTCGCCCACGACGGCAACTACCCGATCACCCACGTCGTCATGTACGTCGGGTCAGGGCCGTACGGCCGCGCCACCGTGATCCAGGCAGCGCAACCCGGGACCGCCGTCTCCTACGCCCCGATCTTCTTCACCGGCTTCGTGAGCGCAGGCCGACCCTGACGGCGGCGCGGCCTCACACGATGCAGAGGCGCCGCCCGGTGTCGACGAGCGGGAGGATCTGCCGCAACGTGGCGCTCGGATGCTCGACGACGACCTCGGCGATCTCGTCCGTGGCGTCCACCATGCTCTGCATCACCGAGACCGACACGAAGACGGCGTCGGCGAGATCGATGCGGAGGCGGGCCAGACCGCGCTCGGCAAGCAGGTCGAGCAGACTTTGAACCTCGGGCAGGGCGGCGGCATCGATCTCTCCCCGAAGGACGAGCGTGGCGGTTTGCTGCTCGCGGCAAGGCTCGGTCGCCGACCGGTCGTGCGCATGGGACCACTCGATGCGAGCCGAGTAGCGCTCCCGGTCCTCCTTCGACAGCGTGTCCTCGCCGCCGGGCTGGGTCGAAGCGGCGACCTCTTGCCGGTCGACCGGAGCCGTCCGGCGGGAGCCCAAGCTCATTTCCAGCACAGTTCTTAGATTCCCCTATCGCGCTGGGCTGAACCCCTCCCGGCCGCCACCGGCGGCCGCGAGACGTGCCAGGATCGCATGATGACGCAGGACCCGGCCCCGCCCGCCGACGGCAGGACGAGCCAAGGGGGCAGCCGGGCAGCCACGGCGCCAGGGAGACGCTGCCCGTGGGCAGAGTCGTCTCCGGCGATGGCCGCCTACCACGACCTCGAGTGGGGCGTGCCGTCACGTGACGACCGGCACCTGTTCGAGATGCTCGTTCTCGAGGGCGCCCAAGCGGGCCTCTCGTGGTCGACGATCCTCGGCAAGCGAGAGGCCTACCGGCGCGCCTTCGCCGGCTTCGACCCGGTCGCGGTCGCTCGCTTCGGCGAGACCGAGATCGAGCGGCTCCTTGCGGACCCCGGCATCGTCCGAAACCGCGCCAAGGTGCAGTCCGCAGTGAGCAACGCGGCCCGCTTTCTCGAGGTCGCGGAGACGTCCGGCACCTTCGCGAGTTGGCTCTGGGGCCTGGCCGGCAGCCGGGTGGTGAACCACCCTTTGAACGCCGACGAGGTCCCCGCCTCGACAGCGCTCTCGGAACGCGTCGCGAAGGAGATGAGAAGGAGGGGCTTCTCATTCGTCGGTTCGACGATCGCCTACTCCTACCTGCAGTCGGTGGGCATCGTCGACGACCACCTCGTCGGCTGCCCGGCAAAGTTGGGGTGACCGAGGGTAGGGCACCCAGCGCGCCCGGTCTCAGCCCGGCTGGTTGAGCAGCTCGCGCAGGCCAACCCGCCTGCCCGTTCGCAGCACCGCCCGGCGGTAGACCACCGCGGCAAGCCGTGCCACCCCCACTGTGGCGGTCACTGTGACGATGCACGAGATCACGACCTGCCACCAGCTGACGGCTCCAAGACCGACCAGCGCCGGCATGGCGAAGGGAGCCGTCGGCGGCAGGTACCCCAGCACCTGGAACCAGATCGGAGCGCTCCCCGAACTGAGCGTGGTGAGGGCGAGGATGTAGCCGATGATGAGGGGGAGGCCGAGAGGGAGGGCGAGCGTCTGGACCTGGTCTTGGCGCTCGGCCATCGAACCCGCCGCGGCGTAGACCCAGCAGAAGAAGCTGTACCCCAGGACGAGCCATAGGAGCGAGGTGACGACAACGAGCGGAGCGGCTCCCGTCAGGAGGTCCGAGCCGACCGCCGCGCCGAGGAGGAGCGCCACCGCGACGACGAGGCCCGCCTGGGCCAGTACCACGGCACCGATGCCGAGCACCTTGCCCGCGAGGAGCTGCAGGGGTCGGATCGCGGCCAGGAGAACCTCGACCACTCGGCTCGATTTCTCCTCCATCACCCCGATGAGGGTCCAGGTGTTGTACTGCGTCAGCATCACGAACACCAGGATGATCCCGATGAGAGCGGTCGAGCGGCCGGGCGAGCTCGGCTTGGCGGGCTGGAGGCTGCGAAGCGGCACGAGACGGGGTGAGCTCACCGCTGCGATCTGGGCCGGGGTCAGACCCGCCGAGGCGTAGGCACGCTCCTGACCAACCACCTGCGACAGGGTCCTCGCCAGCTCGGCACGGGCAGAGGTATCGGTCGAGGAAAGCGGGCTGTCGAGCAGGATCTCGGACTCGCCCACCAGCGCGAGATCGATCGTGCCGTCTCTGAGCGCCCTCTCGGCTGCCGCCGGCGACGAGAACCTCGTGACCGCCACCCTGGCCCCGACCGCACGGCCGACGGAGCGGACGAGCACGATCTCGGACTTCGAGGCGGCGACCACGCCGACGTGCTCGGCCGTGCTCGTCGACTTCGTGATGGCAGGGATCACCGTGGCGCCGGCAACGACAACGAGGAGGAGGAGGGTGACCACTCGGAACGCCCGTCCTCGTAGGCGCTCGCGAATCTCTCGCTCGGCGACGAGGGCGACGTCGCTCGATCGGAGACGGTGGACGAGCCCGCCGGTCGGCTCCTCGGCGAAGGTCGACTCGAACTGGGCGTCGAGCTCGTGGTCGTTTGGGCTGCCGGCGATCCCAGCAGCGCGGCGACGTCGGCCACGGACCCACCTCACGAGAAAGATCACCCGACAGCCTCCCTGAAGACCTCGGAGAGGCGACGTCGCTCCAGGGAGAACTCGGTGACCTTCCCTGCCGCCAGCGCTGCACGCAACACGACGTCGCTGTCGGTGCCGGGCTCGAGGACGAGCCTCACGGCGCCCCGGTCCACCTCCGAGACCTGCACGCCCACCAAGCGTGCTGTCCAGTTCCCCGTACGGTCGCCCTCGACGCGAACGACGAGCCGGCGCGCCCCGCCCGTGGCCAGCCCCTCGACCGTTCCCTCGGCAACCAGCCGGCCGTGGTCGATGATCACGACGGTCTCGCACAGGTCCTCCACGAGATCGAGCTGGTGGCTGGAGAACAGGACGCAGGCGCCGGCGTGGGCCTGCTCGAGCAGGACGGCGCCGATCGCCTCGATCCCGGCTGGGTCGAGCCCGGCCAGCGGCTCGTCGAGGACGAGAAGCTCCGGGTTGTGAACGAGGGCGGCCGCGAGCTGAGCTCGCTGCTGGTTGCCGTGAGACAGCGCATCGACTCGGCTGTCGAACCGATCGGCGAGCTCGAAGCGCTCGAGCCAGTGGGCGACCGACCGGGAGGCGGCCCGCGGTGACAGGCCGTGGAGACGAGCAAGGTACCTCAGCTGCTCGCCGAGGAGCATCGCCGGGTAGAGCCCGCGCTCCTCGGGCATGTAGCCGAAGCGTCGTCGCTCGCTGGCCCCGACCGCCTTTCCGGACCAGCGCACGCTGCCGGCGTCGAGGTCCGTGAGGCCGAACACTGCCCTCATCGTCGTCGTCTTGCCCGCGCCGTTCGGTCCGAGGAACCCGACCACCTGCCCTCTCGGGGCCGAGAAGCTGAGACCGTCAAGCGCGGTGATCGAGCCGAACCGCCGCGTCAACCCGTCGAGCTCGAGCGCCTCGCCCACCAGCCTGCACGGTAGGTCATGAATACAGGCGACGCGCGCACGACGCGACCGTCAACGCCGCAGATCGCAGCGGTGTCTCCGCGACGCGACAGGCTGGCATGGAGACGACGGAGGCCACGACGGACAGCCACGCAGTTCTGTCGCCGCATCGCGCCAACGAGCGGAGGGCTCTCGGCGGCGGACCACAGATTGTCTGTATGCCGAGTCTCGGCCACGCTCAGTGGTCCCCAGGCCGTCGTCGGTGAGCGCCAGCTAATCCCTGGCTACAAGGTCATTCAAGGCACTACGCGAAGTATGACGCTGCACCAAGAGGCCAAGGCCTAGCCAAGGGCGCTACCTTCACGATCCGGGGTGCGAGACGGCCGGAGGTACGCTCTCCGTCGGCAGGAGTAGGCACCCGAGCAAACAGCAACCCCGAGTTGCCATCCGCCGCCCCCGTAGCTCAGAGGATAGAGCAGCGGTTTCCTAAACCGCGTGCCGCAGGTTCGAGTCCTGCCGGGGGCGCCGGGGAGGTCTTCACGTTTCACGTGGGGACCACTTCACGTTTCGACCTGCTGCCATGGTGCCAGAGGGCTGTGACGGGCCGCGTCGTCGGCGTGTGGCGCTGTGGGCGACCGGCGGTTCAGCTCGAGCCGTCGTGCGGGCGCGTCGAGGTCACCTGTGCCGGTGCTTCTGGGCAAGGGTCACCGACTACGGCGGTGCGTTCGCCGACGCTGCGACGAGGTCGGTGAGGGTGGTCCGCCGGCGCCGCCGGGTCCGTGGTGGCCGTCCGGCCGCCACCCGGCGACGGTTCTGTGCTTGGCGAGCCGAGAAGGCGTCGGCCACGGCCAGGTTGCGCACCGCGATGGCGGCGCACAGCCACAGGGTCATGGGGGAAAGCCCCATCACCCGGCACCAGCCCCGTGCCACATCGGTGGTGGCGGGGTCCTTCACTCGGGCGTTGGCGCGCTCGGCGGCCGAGCGCCTCGCGTAGGAGCGTCGCCAGGCCGGCCCGGGGTAGTCGTGGCGTTGGGCGGTCTTCTCGTTGACCGAGGCCGGCACGGTGATGGTCTGCTGGGTGCAGCAGGCAGGGGGGTGCTCGGGCGGGGTGGCCACTTCGGGCCGGTCCAGGGGGAGGATCATGGAGCCCTCCCGCAGCGGACAGCGGACCTTGCCCATGAGCGCCGGGCAGGCGACCCGGTGGTAGCCGTCGTGGTCTGGGGCGCTGATGCGCCCGAGCTTGTATCGGGCAAGCTCGTCGGCCCGTGCGTCGTGGGCCAAGGTCTCCTCCTTGTTCGCTCCCCGGGCGAGGGGTGCCTGGCCGAAGAGGCCCGTCGGCGTCATGGGGCAGTAGCAGTTCCCGTGATGCAAGATCGTGCCGGCGTGGGTCCCCTGGGTCCCCCGGTCTTGGGGGTGCAGGTCCATCACGAGGCTCGCCCCCGCAGCCCGCAGCGGCAGGGCGAAGTGCTCTGGCACCCGGTGGGCGTAGCCCGAGTCGGCGATGACGTCGCCGAGCCCGACGCCACCGACGGCCATCTGGGTGAGGACCCCGACCATGGGGGGCACCGGGTCGTGGGCGCAGCTGACGACGTTCATGCGCCGCACCAGCTCTGGGACCTCTTGGCCCGGGTCGTCTTCGACCATGGTCGCAAGCGAGCAGTAGTAGCCGAAGAACAGCTCGTCGCGCTCGCCCGGGCCTCCGCCCTTCCTATGCCCCCAGGCAGCCTCGTGGTCCGCGTAGTGACCGATGGGCTTGGTCCGCCTCGTGGAGAAGGACTCCACGTCGGTCCAGTCGACGGCCAGAGATGACGAGCCCTTCTTGAAGGGATCTTCGACCGACGCCTCCACGAGGGCGTCGACCACCTCTTGGAGCACCCGCGACGGTGCGCCGTCGGGCGACTCCTTGGAAAGCGCCCCTACCACGAGGGAGAACGTCCTTTCTACCTGGCGATAGGTGAGGCGATGCGGTCCAGCGCGCCAGTAGACGTCGACCCCGAGGCGCCGGCGGTCTGCGTCGGGGAGCCCCAGCAGGGCCCGGTGCACCCGCACCAGATGCGCCGGGCGTCCTTCGGCCTGGCACAAGGCCATCCCCACGAACAAGGTACCCACGCTGAGTTGGCGGGGCCGCACCCCGATGGGGAGCGTGGCTTCGATCACCGGCGCGATGCCAGAGGCGTCGACGAGGGCTTCGATGCGCCCGAGCTCGGCGCTCATCGGTCTCGCCCACCGAGCAGCGCCACCGCCTGGTCGAGGCCCACGCGAGGCAGATCGGCCACGAGGTCCCCGAGGCGCTGGGAGCAGGTGATGCCTGCTACCTCCATGAACGCCCCCAGCCCGATCGCCCCGGCGACCTCGCAGAGCCACGTCGCCCGCAAGCGCGCGATCTCGATGCGGGGCAGGTCCCGCCCCCCGGCCAGCGAGGCGGTCAGCGGCGTGGTCACGTTTCGCCGGCGTGGCGAGGTCCCCCCGATCAAGAACCCCTCGCCCGCCCAGCTGGCGGCCTCCAAGAGGCGGGAGTGGTAGCGGGTAAGGACCGGGACGGTGCGCGGGCGGCGGCCCGCGCGCACGGTCACCACGACTCCACCCGCCCGGCGGGTGACGTCGGTCCCGGCGACCCCTTTGAGGTCGTGGCCCACTAGCCCCGCGCCGGCACCCAGGCACACGAGCGCGCTGGCGTGCAGCCGGCGCGCCGTGGTCGGCTGGGCGTCGGCCATCTGCAGGTAGCCGGCGATCTCGGTGCTTCGATAGGGGGCCTTGGCCCGCTCGCGGCCCAGGGCGACCGATGGCGGCCCCGGGCGCACAGCCCGTTGGATCGCACGCAGGTTGGTCCTGACCGTGCGCCTCGTGGGCTGGGACATCGCCGTCATCTTGGGGTGACAACACCGCTCGATCACCGAGTCGGTGAGCAACGCCTCGGCCTCGAGGGCAAGGCCCACGGTCTCGCCGAAGGCCCCCAAGGCGCAGGCGGCGAACAAGAACGCCTTGGCCCGGCTCGGGCTGTGCGGATTGGCCTTGGCGGCTATCTCCTTGGCGAAGGCGGCCACCTCGGCCGATGCCGTGCGCGGGCTGAAGCGCTCGATCACCTCGGCCACATCCACCGATAGCACACCGTATTTATCCTGTGTGCTATCTCCACGGTGGGGGATGCCCGTGGGAAGGTGGTGCATGCCGGTCAGCCCGAGACAGCAAAGGGAGCAGGCCCGTATCGCCAAGGCGCTCGGGGAGATGGGCTTCGTCCTGCCCGGCAGCCTCACCGAGCGCCGCTTTGCGTGCACCCATGCGGGCTGCCACTGCCACGCCGATCCCCCGGTCCTGCACGGCCCCTACCTCCAGTGGAGCCGAAAGGTCGCCGGCAAGACCTTGAGCCGGACCCTCAGCCCAGAGCAGGTCGCCGACTACAGAGGGTGGTTCGACAACGAGCGGCGCATGCGCGCCCTCGTGCACGAGCTCGAGGATCTCAGCCTCTCGATCATCGACGCTGACCCTCGCACTCCTCGGCGGCGCTGAGAACTGACGAGTGTGGGTAGCGATCGCTTAGCCCGTGGGTGAGCCCCCGATGACCCCACGCAGGCCCTGGTCGAGCCCAAACGTGAAGACCTCGCCGGCCGGCCAACCAGTCCTCCCCACTTTCGCGTGCGGCTGACTGGGTAGTCTCGCTGCCGAGATCGTAGAGTGTGGCTACGACATCGAGGGCGCTGTCGGCCGCGGGTAGGCGACGTCGCGCCATTGCGAGTCGAACAGCGGCCGCAGTTCGCCCTGGGGCGCCGCGTCGAGCATGCCGGCGAGGAGCGAGGCGATCGAGCAACGGGGCGACGTCGGCCAACCTGGGCGTCCCTCTCGCCGAGGCTCGGGGCAGTGCAGCCAGGCGCTCCTGACGTTCGGAGATGGCGTCCTCCGGTAGCGCCACTCTGTCACCAACGCGTCCGCGGAGTGCGGCGGTGACGTCGTCGGCATCGAGGCTGACGAGCTGGCGGGCGAGGCGCCGTTCGAGGTCGGCGATCTCGGCTTCGATGTCTGCGGCGCGCTCGTTCGCGGGCCATCCGCAGCCCCGCGTGCACCCCCCACCTGATCGGGTGTGGTGAGGGAAGTCATACCCATGTGCCACGGATGTGGGCTGCGCGGCGGGCGGGCGGCCGTGCAGTGGTGGCGAGCACGCCTTGCGGGAGCGTTCGTCGGCCCGGGCGCGCGACCTGCCCGCCTACCGCCGACGCCGGCGTCGGTGCCGGCGATCGTCGCACCTGGGCGGCGCAGCGCTCATGAGTTGTCCCGGTGAGCGCTCTCGGCGGCGGCGAGGACGGCCGCGGCAGGGTGTTCTGCGTCTGACTTCGGCGCGGAGGGTCCACCGCGAAATGAACCAACACTGACAGGCTCCTCGGTCCGACCGAGAGGAGCATGCAGTGGCCGAGGAGAGCGGGTCGACTCGTCGTCGACCGAAGGTCTTGAGCGCCGAGACCAAGTGGGAGATCTTCTTGCAGATCACCTCTGGCGAGATCACCCAGGCCGATGCGGCGCGCAAGTGGACGGTGGACGTGTCGACCATCATCGGCATCCGCCGCACCGTCAAGGACGCCGCCCTCGCCGCGCTGGCAGCCAGGCCCGGCCGGCCGGCGAAGGATCGG
>DATGKK010000074.1:0-8276 GCA_035294725.1 Acidimicrobiales bacterium
TTCGAGGCAGTGGAGGACTTTGCCCGCGAGCTCGGGCTCCAGGCAGAGGGCCGCAACGAATCGCCGGCGAGCTGACGTGGCAGATTCGCCGAGCCGCCCGCCGCGAGCGCTGTTCACGAGGACGCCGGTGAGCGTCCTCGCCATCTACGCCCACCCCGACGACCCCGACATCTCCTGCGGTGGGACCCTCGCCAAGTGGGCGCGAGCGGGTGCCGAGGTGCACGTCTTGCTCTGCGCAGCCGGTGACAAGGGCTCGCTCGATCCCTCGGCCGAGCCCCGCGAGGTGGCGCGGCGCCGGCTCGGCGAGGCGCAACGGGCGACCGAGCTGCTCGGCGTCGCGAGCCTGGAGCAGCTCGGCCTCCCCGATGGCGAGATCGAGAACGACGCTGCGACCCGCTCGGCCGTCGTGGCGGCAATCCGCCGGACGCGCCCTGAGGTCATCGTCTGCCCCGACCCGTCGGCCGTGTTCTTCGGCACCCACCACTTCAACCACCGGGACCATCGCACCGTCGGATGGCTGGTGCTCGACGCCGTTGCGCCGGCGGCCAGCTCTCCCTTGTACTTCCCGGAGGCGGGCGCTGCCCATCACGTCACGACGGTCCTCATGTCGGGCTCCCTCGAACCGAGCGCGTGGGTGGACGTGACCGAGACGATCGACTCGAAGGTGCTGGCCATCACCTGCCATGAGAGCCAGCTCACGGACGCCAACGACTGGTTCGCCTCGGCCGTGCGTGAGGGCGCCGCCGAAGCCGGGCGCCAGGTCGGCGTGAGGTATGCCGAGGCCTTCCGGCGCCTCGATCTCCGGTGAGCGGTTCGGCAGCTGCCCGCCTCGACGTGCTCCACGTCGACATGGACTGCTTCTTCGCCGCCGTCGAGGTGCTCGACGATCCGAGCCTCGCTGGGCGGCCGGTCGTCGTCGGCGGCACCGGCCCTCGGGGCGTCGTCGCCTCGTGCTCCTACGAGGCGCGGGCGACGGGCGTCCGCTCGGCGATGCCGATGTCGGAGGCGCGCCGCCGCTGCCCGGACGCCGTGGTGATCGGCGGACGGCACCACCGGTACGCGGAGGTGAGCGCCGAGCTCCACGCAGTGCTCAAGCAGTTCACGCCGACGATCGAGCCGATCTCGCTCGACGAGGCCTTCCTCGACGTCTCGGGCGGCCACCGGCTGTTCGGGTCGAGCGAGCAGATCGCCCTCGCCCTGCGCTCGCGAGTCGAGGAGGTGCTCCACCTCACCTGCTCGGTCGGCGTCGCCCGGACCAAGCTCATCGCCAAGCTGGCCTCCCGAGAGGCCAAGCCGCGCCCCTCGCCCCGGGGTCCGCTCCCCGGGCCCGGCGTGGTCGTGGTGCGTCCCGAGGAAGAGCTGGCCTTCCTCCACCCGCGGCCGGTGCGGGAGCTGTGGGGAGTCGGACCGAAGACCGCGGAGCGGCTCGGCCGCTACGGCGTGCAGACGATCGGCGACCTCGCCGCTCTCGACCTCGCCGCCATCGAGCGGATGGTCGGCAAGGCGGCGGGAGCCCAGCTCCACCAGCTGAGCCGAGGCGAGGACACCCGGCCGGTGCGCCCCGTGGCGGCGCCGAAGTCGATCGGCCACGAGGAGACGTTCCCAAGCGACCTGCACGACCACGAGCCGCTCCACACCGAGGTCGTGCGGCTCGCCGACTCGGTGGGCGCTCGCCTTCGCGCGGCGGGGCTCACCGGCCGGACGGTGAGCGTGAAGCTTCGCTTTGGCGACTTCTCCACGATCGTCCGCTCTCAGTCCCTCGCCGGACCGTTGCTCAGCTCGAGCGAGATCGCGAGGATCGCCTCCGCGTTGCTCGAGGCAGTCGACGTCGGGCCCGGCATCCGGTTGCTCGGCGTCGCCGTCTCGAGCCTCGAGCCGGAGGCCGGCTCGCGTGCTCGCCAGCTCTCCCTCGTCGACCTCGACGACCTCGGGAGCGGAGGCTCTCCCGGAAGACGCCGGCGACCGGGCGACGAGCCCGCTCGGGCGGAGGTGGACGCCGCCGTCGACGCGATCAGGCGCAGGTACGGGGCCGGCTCGGTCGGACCTGCTGCTGCCATTGGCGAGGCTGGACGGCTGAGGGTGAAGGAGCTCGGCGACCGCCCGTGGGGCTGAGCCACTGGCCCCGTCGCCGGGTGGGGCGCGGCCGCGTGGGCGGTGGCGACGGGCTAACTTAGAAGGAGTAATCGATCGGGCCGGACGCCGGAGTCGGATGCCGGAGTCGTAGCGGCCCGAGCGGTCGGGAAGGGGATGACGTGCCGCTTTCCGAGGAGGAGCAGCGAATCCTCCAGGAGATGGAGCAGAAGCTGCGCGAGCACGACCGCGACTTCGTCGAGCGGGTCAGCCACGGCTCCCACCGGCTCCAGGCGTCACGTGGCGCGAGGTGGTCTGGCGTCATCTTCCTTGCCGGCACCGTCCTTTTATTGGGAAGCTTCAGGAGCTCCCTCGCCCTCGCCATCTTCGGCGTGCTGGTGATGCTGGTCTCCGCGCTGGTGTTCGCGCAGTGCCTCGGGCCGGGCGAGCGGCCCCCTCCCGACTCCGCCCCGGCCGACGACCGCTACGGGCGCCATCGGGAGTCCTACGGTGGCCGCGCGGGGTCAGGGGTGGACTGGTCGGAGATGAGAAGGAGACTGCGCTCCCGCTTCGGGCGCCGTGACTGAGGGCTCCGACCCCAGCTACTGCCTGGCCATCGACATTGGCGGGACCAAGATCGGAGCCGGGCTCGTCGACGCCGCAGGGGCACTCGAGTGGCAGGACTGGATCCGGACCCCGAGGGCCAACGATCCCGACGCCCTGTTCGCCGTCGTCGCCGACCTCATCGCCATCGCCTTTGGAGCAGCCGACGCCCGGGGTGAGGTGGTCGCGGTCGGCATCGGGTGCGGCGGGCCGATGCGCGGGGAGCTCGTCTCACCGCTCAACATCCCGGCCTGGCGCGACTTCCCCCTCGCCGCCCGGGTGCGCCGAATCCCCCGGGTGGCGTCGGCGCAGCTCCCGGTGGCCATCGACAACGATGCCAAGGCTCTGGCGCTCGCCGAGGGTTGGACCGGTGCCGCCCGCGAGACGGGCAATTTCCTCGCCATGGTCGTCTCGACGGGTATCGGCGGAGGGCTCGTGGTCGACGGGCGTCTGCTCGACGGGTCCGCCGGCAACGCCGGCCACATCGGCCATCTCATCGTGGAGCCGGACGGCCGCACCTGCCGGTGCGGAGCGCGAGGCTGCCTCGAGGCCGAAGTCTCCGGCACCGCCATCGAGGAGCTCACGGGGGCACCCGCGGCGGAGGCGCCCCCGGAGCTGCGCGAGCGGGCGGGCAGGCTCGTCGGCCGAGCCGTCGCCTCGGTGGCCAACCTGCTCGACGTCCGGCGGGCCTTCGTCGGCGGGAGCGTGGCGCTCGGCTACGGAGCGGCCTTCTTCCTCGCTGCCCAGCGGGAGCTCGACGAGCGGGCGCGCATCGCCTTTGCCGTCGGGGCCCGGATCGACCCTGCGGGCCTCGGCCCCGACGGGCCGCTCGTCGGAGCCGGCGCCGTGGGGTGGCGGGCGCTCGGGCACGACGTCATCGGAGGGCGCACGCCAGCGGGCCAGCGCGATCCGGTCGCGGCAGGAGAGCCGGGACGTGCACCGCGCTAGCGGGCCAGGGGCGCGCTGGTGGGTCGGCGCAGCGGTGGAGGTGCTCCGTCGCCCCGCGCTCGTTGCACCGGCGCTCGCACAGCTCATTGCGCTCGCACCGAGGCGGTGGTGGCGGCAGCGGCCGTACCTGCCCGTGCCCTCCGAGCGGTGGCTCGCGTTCCGGATGGAGACCGCCTATGGCGACCCCCGGGCGAGACCGACGCCAGCCGAGGTCGCGGCGTTCCTCGAGTGGGCCCGGGAAACACGCTCTCGTCCATCCCGGCTGCACTAACCTCCGGGCATGCCCGCGAGAGTCCGCTTGAGAGCGCCGAGGGCGCGTCAAAGGGGCTGACGTGACCGGACGCGCGCTCGTGTTGAATGCTTCGTACGAGCCGCTGTCCGTTGTGACCACCCGCCGGGCGCTCGTGCTCGTGCTCTCCGAGCGGGCCCACCTGGTCCACGGGACCGGGACCCTGCTCCACTCCGCCTCAGCCACCTTCGAGGAGCCGTCGGTAGTGCGCCTCGTCCACTACGTGCGGGTGCCCCACCAGACCCGGGTGGCCGTGACCCGCCGCTCGGTGTTCGTGAGGGACGGGCACCGCTGCCAGTACTGCGGCGCGCAGGCCGAGAACATCGACCACATCGTCCCCCGCAGCCGGGGCGGGACCCACTCGTGGGAGAACGTCGTCGCCTGCTGCCGCCGGTGCAATGCGAGGAAGGAGGACCGCCTCCTCGAGGAGACGGGCTTCCACCTCGCCCGCCAGCCGAAGGCGCCGCGCTCGCGCCTGTGGTTGCTCGCCGCCGCCGGCGACGTGCGCGACGAGTGGGCGCCCTACGTCGAGCCCGTCCTCGGCCAGGCGGTCGCGGTCTGAGCCCACCTCGCGGGCTCGTCGTGCGGCGGGCGGCCGGCCCTGCCGACCAGCTCGTCGACGGCCGCAGCGAAGCGGAGCCGGCGGGGGGGGACGAGGTGGTCGCCCTGTCGTGCGAGCCGAGCGGGCCCGCGCTCGTGCTCGGCTCCACCCAGCCCGAGACGGATGCCGATGTGCCGAGGTGCGCTGCTCTCGGCGTGGCGGTCGCCCGCCGCCGCAGCGGAGGGGGAGCGGTCTACGTCGCCCCGGGGGCTCAGGTGTGGGTCGACGTCTTCGTCCCGGCTCACCACCGGCTGTTCGAGGTTGACGTGGGCCGCTCGTTCCGGTGGCTCGGGGAGGCATGGGCCGAGGCGCTGCGCCGGCTCCCAGACCCCCCGTGGCCGGGCGAGATCTCGGTCGCTCGGCCGGGAGCGCCCCTGGGGCCGCTCGGGCGGAGGCTCTGCTTCGCCGCCGTGGGCGCCGGCGAGGTCCTCTGGGGAGGCCGCAAGGTGGTGGGCCTCTCGCAGCGCCGGGACCGGCGCGGGGCCTGGATCCACTCCATGGCGCCGCTCGCCGACCACTCGGCGCTGCTGCTCGAGTGCCTCCGGCTCGATCCCCCGACGCGCGCGGCAGCCGCCGCCGAGCTCGGGCGCGTGGCGGGCTGGCTCCCGGTGCCGGCCGCCGTCCTGCTCGAAGCGGTGACCGGCGAGATCGCCCGGGTCGTGACCGCGAGCTGAGCCCGTAGCCGAGCGCACGGCCACCGACCCCCACTCCGCTCCACCCGCCGCCCCGTTCACAACGTCGCAGCTCAGCGCGGCCTCGCGCGCTCCGCAGGTCGGCTCCAACCCCGTCGCTCTGCGCCTTTCGACCCGCCCGTCGCTCCAGTCACGGTGCCCGCATGGTTGACGCAGGGAGGGCTGGACCATAAAGTGGGACAAAGTGGGGACCAGGGGAGGACTGGCCCAGGACGCGGGCAGCAGAAGGGTCTCGGAATCGGGCAGTGGAAGTGTTCGTCGGTCGCCATGACCGCACCCTCGACGCGAAGGGCCGTGTGGTGCTCCCCGCGCGGTGGCGTGGCTCGTTCCAGCACTGCTTCCTTGCTCCCCACGAGGACGGCTGCATCGCGTTGTGGACGGCGGAGGAGTTCGCGAAGGAGGCCGAGCGCCAGCACCTTCGCGAGTCCGAGGGCGCACCGGCCCGCCACGACGTCCGGGACTGGTTCGCCCGCGCGACCGACGTGGACCTCGACGCCCAGGGCAGGATGCAGCTCCCGCCCGACTTGCGCGCGCACGCCCGGATCGATGGCGACGTCCTGTTCGTCGGCGTGCACGACCGCGTGGAGCTGTGGTCCCGCCAGCGCTGGGAGTCGCGGAGGGACCCGGAGTGACCCGTGACCTCGCCGCTCTCGTTCGCCCCCTACCCGCCCGGGCCACCCGCAGCCTCTCGGCAAGCGTGCCGGATGGTCCCACACCCCTCTCCGCCAAGAGCCGTCCCCGCTCGTGCGGCCCGGTGCTCGACTGCGCCAGGCCGCCGGCCGGGAGGCTGCGGATGACCCGGGCGTTCCACCACGAGCCGGTGATGCTCGCGGAGGTCGTCGACCTGCTCGCCGACACCCCGCAGGGCGTCCTCCTCGACGCCACCGTCGGGGGCGGCGGGCACGCTCGGGCTCTCCTCCGAGCCTCGAACCGCCACCGGCTGATCGGCCTCGACCGGGACCCGGTCGCCGTCGAGGCCGCCCGAGCCGCCCTCGAGCCGTTCGGGCCGCGTGCGGTCGTGGTCCGGGCGCGTTTTGACGAGCTGCGCGCCGTCCTCGATCGCGAGGCCCCGGGGGAACCCCTTTCCGGCGTGCTGTTCGACCTCGGCGTGAGCAGCGCCCAGTTCGACCAGCCGGAGCGGGGATTCTCCTACCGCTTCGACGGGCCGCTCGACATGCGGATGGATCCCGACGCCGGCCTGCGGGCGGCCGACATCGTGAACGGCTGGCCGGCCGAGGAGCTGGCGGAGCTGTTCGTCGAGCACGGCGAGGTCCGCTTCGCCCGCCGGATCGCCCGCGCCATCGTGTCGGCTCGACCGCTCGACTCCACGACCGAGCTTGCAGAGGTCGTCCGCCACGCCCTTCCCGCTCCCGCACGCCGCGGCGGTGGCCACCCGGCCCGGCGCGTGTTCCAGGCGCTCCGGGTCACGGTGAACGGCGAGCTGGCACAGCTCCCGCAGGCCGTCGAGGCGGCGCTGGCGGCCCTCACCCCGGGAGGGCGGGCCGTCGTCATCTCCTACCACTCGGGCGAGGACCGGATCGTGAAGCAGCTCTTTGCCGCCGCGGCCGCCGGATGGTGCAGGTGCCCCACCGGCCTGCCGTGCCTGTGCGGTGCAATGCCGGCGGTGAGGCTGCTGCGGCGCGGGGCCCGGACCCCGTCGCCGAGCGAGCAGGCGGCGAACCCTCGCTCGTCGAGCGCTCGGCTGCGGGCCGCAGAGCGGCTGGAGGCGCCCTGGCGGCCGCCCCGGCCAGGCAGAGGGGAGGTCTGATGGCAGCGAGGAGCACTGCGATGGGCCAGCGCCCGGGCGAACGCGAGGCCGTTCGTCGGGTCGAGCCGGCGCGCTCGGGACGCTCGCGGCCGGCTCTCGGCGTCGTCGACCGGCAGGCCGCCATCGATCGGGCTCGGCGCCGCCAGTCGAGGGTGCTCCTCGCGCTCTCGGGGGGGATCCTCGCCTCGGCGCTGACGGCGGCGGCCGCTGCTCATGCCGTGCTCGCCGTGACGCAGATCCGTGCCGACAACCTCCGGAGCGAGCTCGCCACCGCCCTGGCGAGGCAGCAGAACCTCCAGCTGGAACGGGCCGACCTCGAGGCGCCGGGCCGCGTGCTGTGGCTCGCCGAGCACCGCTTCAAGATGGTGGCGCCGCATCAGGTGACCTACCTCGAGCCGGTCAACCCGGGCGAGACGGTCGAGCAGGCGCACCGGTCGCCGGCCGGCGCAGCGACGCACCGGCGCCGGTCGCGTTGACGGCGCACCGTAACCCGCCGAGCCGGCCCCGAGCTGGCGCCGTGTCGGCGCGCCGGCCACCGGCTGCCGCGAGCCGGAGGTCGACGCCAGCGAGCACCGGCGCGGCAAGGCCCGCCGGCGCTCGCAGCTCGCGCCCTCCCGCCGCGGGGCGCCCCCGGCCCGGGAGGTCGCCGGCTGCCACCGCCTCCCGCCCGGCCGCCTCGGCCACGGTCCGCCGCCGGCGGATCGCCGTGATGCTGGCGGTGATCTCCTCGCTGCTCGTGATGCTGGCCGCCCGCACGCTGTACGTCCAGGGCCCGAAGGCGTCGGCCTATGCCGCCTACGGCCGCTCGGAGCAGTACGAGACCGTCACCCTGCCGGCCGACCGCGGGACGGTCTACGACCGCAACGGGAACGTCGTGGCGATCTCGGTGCCGAGGGTCGACGTGATCGCCGACGACTTCCTCATCCACTCGGCCTCGGGGGCGAGCGCCGGGGCCCGCGCGCTGGCGCCCGTGCTGCACCTGCCCGTCGCGAGCCTCGTCCGGAAGCTGACCGAGCGCAGCGGCTACATCCCGATCGCGATGGACGTGAGCCAGGCCGCCGCGGCGAGGGTCGAGTCGCTCGGCCTTCCCTTCCTCGCCTTCGTGCCGGACCAGGTGAGGCAGGACCCTGCAGGCAGCCTCTTCCAGCCCCTTCTCGGCGTGGTCGGCTGGGGCGGGCGTGGCCTTTCGGGGATCGAGTACCTCTACCAGCGCGCCCTCGCCGGCCGGTCCGGGGAGGAGCGGGTCCTCGTGGGCGCGGCGGGCGAGCAGCTGCCGGGGGGCGGCCAGGTGCTGCACGAGGCGGT
>DATGKK010000075.1:0-12976 GCA_035294725.1 Acidimicrobiales bacterium
CGAACCCCTCATCGAACCGCTCGGAGACGGCGCCTTCCGGGTTCCGGGGAAGATGCCGGTCCCGGAGGTGAACGAGCTCCTCCCGGCCGAGCTGCCCGAGCACGACGACTGGGACACGATCGGCGGCCTCGTGCTGGCGCGGGCCGGCCACGTGCCCGGCGCCGGCGAGGCGGTCACGGTCGGGCCCTACCGGCTCACCGTCGAGCGGGTGGTCGGGCGCAGGATCGGGGTCGTGCGCGTCGAGCGGCTCGGCGGCGGCGACGCAGCGGCGCCGGCCGGCCAGGACGCCACCGGCGTGCCGGCGGCGGAGCTCGGATGAGCGAGGGCAGCGTGCGCTCCGGCTTCGTGGCGGTGCTGGGCCGACCGAACGTCGGCAAGTCCACGCTCGTCAACCGCATCGTCGGCCGGAAGGTGGCGATCACCTCGCCGGTCCCCCACACCACGAGGACGCGGGTGCGAGGCGTGCTCGACCGACCCGACGCCCAGCTCGTGTTCGTGGACACCCCCGGTGTCCACAAGCCGAGCACGGCGCTCGGGGTGCGCCTCAACGAGACGGCGGCCGGGTCCGTCGACGACGTCGACCTCTGCCTGCTCCTCGTCGAGGCGAGCTCCGAGATCGGCAGGGGCGACCGCTTCATCGCCGAGCGCCTGCCGGCGGGGTCGGTCGTGGCCGTCAACAAGACCGACCGTGCGAGCCGGCACGAGGTGCTCGAGCACCTCGCCGCCGCCGCGAGCTCCCTCGGGCTGGCGGAGGCCGAGTACTTCCCGATCTCGGCTCGCACCGGCGAGGGCGTCGCCGAGCTCGTCGACCACCTCGTCTCACGCATGCCGCCCGGTCCCCGCTACTTCCCGCCCGGGATGGTGAGCGACGTCCCCGAGGCCTTCTTCGTGGCCGAGCTCGTGCGGGAGCAGCTGATCCGCCACGCCGAGGAGGAGCTCCCGCACTCGATCGCCTGCCGCGTGACCGAGTGGGAGTGGCCCCGCATCCGCTGCGAGATCCTCGTCGAGCGGGAGTCGCAAAAGGGGATCGTCATCGGCCGGGGCGGTGCCGTGCTGAAGGCGGCCGGCACCGCCGTGCGCAAGCAGCTGCCAGCAGGTGCCTACCTGGAGCTGTTCGTGAAGGTGGAGAAGAACTGGCAGCGCCACCGGGAGCTGATCGAGCGGCTCGGCTACTGACCGCAGCCGGCCGGCCCTGGCCACCATCTTCGGGCCAGAGCCTGGGTTAGGGTTCCCCCGTGGCTGGCGAGCGGCGAGGTTTCGAGATCGTGTGCGAGATCGAGCCCGCGACCGATCCCGACCTGCGCAGGGTGCGGCACCAGATCGGCGTGCTCTCGGCGGTCACCTCGACCTTCCTCATCCCCGACAACCACATCGGCCGGGCCACGGTCTCGAGCATCGCGGTCGCCCACGAGGTGCTCGCCATGGGGGGCCGGGCGATCGCCTGCCTCAACGCCCGCGACCGCAACACCCTCGGCTTCCGTCGCGACCTGCTCACCGCCGCGGCCTACGGCGTGAGGGAGTTCCTCTTCGTCTACGGCGACCGCCCCGAGTCGGGACGGCGCTCCGACGACCTCACCGTGAAGGGGATGATCGCAGAGGCCCGCCGCTTCAGCGACCGCCACGAGCAGGCCCACGGCGCCCTCGAGATCGGCGTGGCCACGACGCTCGGGCCGCTCCCGGCCTGGAAGCGGGAGGCGGACTTCATGTTCGTCCAGGTCGGCTTCTCGCTCGAGGCCCTCTGTGAGTGGCGCAGCTCGGTCGAGTTCGACGGGCCGGTCTACGCCGGCGTGATGGTCGTCGCGAGCGCCCAGATGGCGCGCAAGCTGACGGCCGCGATCCCACAGCTCGCCGTGCCCGAGCCGCTCGTCGAACGGCTCGGCTCCGATCCCGACGCCGGGGTCGATGCGGCGTGCGAGCTCGTGGCCGGCCTGCGGGAGACCGAGATGTTCGACGGCGTCCACCTCATCCCGGTGCGCCGCTACCGGGAGGTCGCCCGCCGCCTCGAGTCGATGCTCTAGCCCGGCGAGGGTTGCCCCCGCTCATCGGGAGCCGCCGGCCGGCCCCTCATAGAGCCGGCCTTCCTCCCTGATGGCAGAGAGGAAGGCGACGGCGTCGGCCCGCCTTCTCGTCCGGCGCATCTTCGGGAGGGCCCTTACGAGATCGCCCGAGTACGACGCCGTGGCGAGCCGAGGGTCGAGCACGGCGACGACGCCCCGGTCGGTCGCCGTGCGGATGAGGCGGCCGGCGCCCTGGGCAAGGAGGGTGGCGGCTCTCGGGAGGTCGACGAGCCGGAAGCCGTCGGGGCCGGCGGCCTCACGGCGCGCGGCGGTGAGCGGCTCGTCGGGGCGGGGGAAAGGGATCTTGTCGATCACGACGAGCGAGAGCGTCGCTCCCGGCACGTCGACGCCCTGCCAGTAACCCATCGTGGCGAACAGGCAGGCCTCCTGCTCGCGGGCGAAGGCGGCCACGAGGGCCGGCTTCGGGAGGTCGCCTTGCACGTGGACCGGCCAGCCCACCCGCGCCCGGACGAACGTCGCCGCGGTCTCCATCGCCTTCCGGCTCGTGAACAGCGCAAGCGTGCGGCCCCCGGCGGCGCCGATGAGCTCCACGAGCTCCTCGTGGAGGGCAGCCTCCGCCCCCGGCCGGCGCCGGTCCGGGAGGCCGGTGGCGCAGTACAAGAGCCCGTGGCGCTCGTAGTCGAACGGGCTCCCGACATCGAGCTCGGCCACCTTGCCGGGATCCGCCCCGAGACGGGGTGCGAGACCGGGCGGCATCGTGGCGCTCGTGAGCACGACGTGCATCTGCGAGAACACCGCCGCCGACAGCGTGCCGCTCACGTCGAGCGGCGCCGAGCGAAGGGACCTGCGCTCGCCGCCGGAGACCCACACCACCTCGTCGGCCTCCGCGGCGAGGCAGGCCGCCAGCTCCTCCCGGCAGTGCTCGACGGCGAGCAGCGCCCGGGTGCCCGCCTGGGCCCCGACGCCATCGAGCCCCTCCCCGGATCGAGCCGGGGAGGCGGTGGCGGTGCGGAGCTCCCGCTCGAGCCGTTCGAGCCGGGCGGCGAGCAGCCCGACCATGGGTCCGAGCGCGCCGAGCCCAGGCGGGAGCCGCGACTCCGGGCTGGCGGCGAGCGCCGTCTCGAAGCGGGCCGTGGCGTCGAGGAGGTCGTCCACCGGGCCGGCGCCGGGCCGTCCCCGCTCGCCGAGCGCCGAGCGGGCCATCGAGGCGAGCGCCCGGAGCCGTCCCGGGCCGACCTCGGCCCCGAGGCTCGCGGCGAGGATGTCCTCGAGCTCGTGCGCCTCGTCCACGACGAGGGCGTCGTGCTCGGGCAGCACCGCACCCCCGCTTCGCAGGTGGGCCCCGAGCAGGTGGTGGTTGACGACGACGATCTGGGCCGCGGCGGCCCGCGAGCGCGCCTTCTCGGCGAAGCACTGGGCGCCGGAGTCGCACCGGAGGGCGCCCGGGCACTCCTCGGCCGAGACGCTGACGCTCCCCCAGGCGGCCGGCAGCGGCTCGAAGTCGAGCCCGGACCGATCGCCCGACTCCGTCCGAGCCGCCCAGGAGACCAACCGGGCGACCTGCTCGCCGACCGTCTCGGCTCTGGCCGGGGCGCTCCCCCCGCTCAGCCGGCGCACCGCCCGAGGGGCGCTGCCTCCGAGGTCGAGGACCTCCTGGCGGCCTGCCTGCTCGATCTCGCAAAGGCGCTGGCGGCAGAGGTAGTTGGAGCGGCCCTTCAGCACGGCCCATGCGAACTGCCGCCCGATCCTCTGCTCGAGGAGCGGGAGGTCCTTCGTCGCGAGCTGGTCCTGCAGGGCGAGGGTCGCCGTCGCCACGACCACCCGCCTGCCCGAGAGGACGGCCGGCACGAGGTAGCCGAGCGACTTGCCCGTGCCGGTGCCGGCCGCGATGGCCACGTGGGCGGCCCCGTCGCCGGCGAGGGCGTCGGAGACGGCGATCGCCATCTGGAGCTGCCCTGAGCGGACCTCGCCGCCGGCAAGGCCCGCCACCACCCGCCGGAGCGCCGCCTCGACCTCCCGGATCCGGTCCTGGCGGCTCACCGCCGCAGGCTAGCCGGGGGCGGTCCCCGCACCCGAGCCGGCTCGCGCCTCGATGCCGCGGACCTCGCCCTCCTCGTCGACGAGCACGGCGACGCCGGTGAACCCTGCCCTCGCGAGCAACGGGTCGAGCCGGCTCGGCTCGTCGCCTCCAAGCTCGCAGAGGAAGGCCCCGCCCGGCCGGAGCAGGCGGGCCGCGGCTCGGACGGTCCGCACGAGCACCCGGCAGCCGTCGTGGCCCCCGTCGAGGGCGGCGAGGGGCTCGTGCTCGCGAGCGTCACGGGGGAGCAGGCGGATCGCCCCGCTCGGCACGTACGGCGGGACGGCCACGACGACGTCGCAACACCCGCGCAGGCTGGCTGGCAGCGGCGCGTCGAGATCGCCGAGGTAGGCCTCGACGCCGTTCGAGCGGGCGCAGGCGACCGCGACCGGGTCACAGTCGCTCGCCACGACCCAGGCGAGCGGCTGCCTGGCCGAGAGCACCTTCGCGACGGCGCCGGAGCCGGTGCAGAGGTCGACCGCGACG
This sequence comes from Acidimicrobiales bacterium, assembly GCA_035294725.1. Lineage (GTDB taxonomy): Bacteria > Actinomycetota > Acidimicrobiia > Acidimicrobiales > Bog-793 > DATGKK01. The sequence goes on from DATGKK010000075.1 coordinate 4,582, forward strand.
CCACGGGGCGAGAGCAGCTCGACGGCCCGCCGCACGAGCGGCTCGGTCTGCCAGCGCGGCACGTAGACCCCGGGCGAGCACGCGACCCGCACCCCGCAGAACGAGGCCGCTCCGACGACCCATGCGAGGGGCTCGCCGGCGACCCGGCGCTCTGCGAGGCGACCGAGGCGCTCGGGGTCGCCCCCGGCCGCAAGGGCGAGCTCGGCCGCCTCCTCGGCGGCGGCGACGCAGCCTGCGGCGGCGAGCCGGGCCGCGAGCGCCTCGCTCGGGCGGAGGCTCGTCAGCCGCCCGCCCGCTTGCGCCCCCGCCAGGTCGAGAGCCCGAGGAAGGCCACCACGGCGACGAGGAGGACCACGACCGCGGAGGCGGTGCTGTGGTGGAGCGCGAAGGCGATCCCGATCACGGCCAGCACGGCCACGAACAGCTCCGGGGTGTCGCCGACGAGGAAGTCCCACCAGAACCGCCCGAAGGCGGCCAGCCACTTCGCCGCCGTGCTCATCGCCGTTCCCTGCCGCTCACGGCCGGCTGCTCGTCTCGGGCACGCGCTCGGGAAGCGTCGCCGGACGGGGCGCCGGCTCGGGCAGGGCTCGGCGCATCGCCTGGACCATGAGGGCCGTGACGGCGGCGAAGAGCGCCACAAGGGCGAGCAGGAAGGCGTCGCTGCCCGGCCAGTGCACCCGGGCCCCCTCGCCCACCCAGAAGACCCCGAAGCTCGTGAGCATGATCCCGACGCCCATCTTGAGGGCGTTCTCCGGCACCTCGGAGAGCTGCCGGGCGACGAGAGCCCCGATCACCCCCACGACCACGACCGCGGCCGCCGCCGCGATCGCCGCAAGGCCGAGGTGGCGGGAGCTCGAGCCGAGCGTGATCACGATCATGACGACCTCGAGGCCCTCGAGGAAGACCCCCTTGAAGGCCACCGTGAAGCCGGTGGCATCCCTCGGGCCGCTCCTCCAGGTCGCCCGTGTGGGAAGCGTGGGCGCGCCCGCGCCAGATCCGCCCGACAGCTCGGCGACGGTCTTCGCGTAGATGGCGTCCTCGTCGTGGAGGGCCTTGTGGCCGCTCGCCCGCAGGATCGCCTTGCGGAGCCAGTTCAGCCCGAGGACGAGGAGAAGGCCCCCGACGACGACCCGCAGCACGTCGAGGGGGACGAGATGGACGAGCGGCACGCCGACCGCCGCCACGAGGACGGCGAGGACGGCGACGGCGGCGGCGACACCCTCGATCGCCGAGCGCCAGCCGCGCGAGACGCCGGCTGCGAGCACGATCGTGAGCGCCTCGACCATCTCGACGCTGCTGGCACCGAAGACGGCAAGGGCGAGGATGATGGCAGAGGTCATCGGCACGGAGTGTACCGTTGCGCCCGCGATGGCCATGGTGGCGCCAACGGCAGTCGACAGGCCGCCTGAGGCCGGAGCCGCGAGGCGCCGGGCACCGGCCGGGGCGCACGCCGCCCTCAGGGTGGCGGCCCTCGTGAGCCCAGCCGTGCCGCCAGTCGCCGTGGCCGCGAGCGAGCTCGCCCGCGGCTGGCGCCCGACGAGCGACGACGCCGCCCTCGCCTGGCGCACCTTCGACGTGCTGAGCGGCCACGCGCCCCTCCTCGGCGCCTTCAACGAGGCGACCGTGGCGGGATCGAGGCCCGTGTTCGACCTCGGCCCCCTCGAGTACTACCTGCTCGCCGTGCCAGTCCGCCTCGACCCGGTCCACGGGCTGCTCTGGGGGGCGGCCCTGTGCGTGGCGCTGCTCGTGGGCCTCTCGGTCGAGGCGGCCTGGCGAGCCGGCGGGCCGGGCGCCGGGTGGCTCGTCTCGGCAGGCTGGCTGGCGGTCGCCGCCACCCAGACCCGGGCGCTGCTCAACCTGCCGTGGAACCCCAACCTCGGCCTCTACGCCTTCGGGGCGACCCTCGTCCTCTCGATCGCCGTCGCCGCCGGCCGCACCGGATGGTGGCCGCTTGCGGTCGTGACGGGCAGCCTCGCCGCTCAGTGCCACCTCGTCTACGCGGCGAGCTCCCTCGCCGCCGTCGCCGGAGGCCTCGCCCTTGCCCTGCTCCCCCGCCGCAGCGCAGCGCGGCCTGCGGCCGTCATGGGCCCTCCTCATGACCCCCCGGCTCCCCCGCGGCGCCATCTCGGCCGCCACGTCGCCCTCGGTCTCGTCGCCGGCGGGCTCACCCTTCTCGCACCGGCGGTCCAGGAGCTGACCGCCCACCCCGGCAACCTCACCCTCCTCCTGCGGGACCTCTCCCGCCACGGCCGCCGCCTCGGCGCCGGCGTGGGCTGGGCAGGGCTCGCGAAGGCGAGCCTCCTCCCGCCGGCGTGGGCGCGCCCGGCGCCGCCGATCCACGGCCAGGACTGGTACCTCCGCTTCCTGAAGGCCCTCTTCTCGGGCTCGGCGGGCCCGGGCATCGCGATCACCCTCGCCGCCTTCGTCCTCGGCGTCGCCGCCCTTGCCGCAGGGCACCGCCTCGCAGGCGGGACCGGGATCATCGCCGCGCTCGCGGGCGGAGCGCTCGTCGCCACGATCGCAGGGATCGCCTCCTCCCAGGCCGCCGTCCTCACCTACGTCGACGTCGCGCTCTGGCCCGCCGGGATGGCCCTCGACGCGGGCGTGGTCTCCTGCGCCGCCGTCCTCGTGATGGAGGCGACCGCCCGGTCGAGGCGGCGGCACCCGGCCGCCAGAGCTCGGGGCCGGCACCGCCGCGTCGCCTGGTCGCGGGTTGGCGCCCTGCCGGCGCTCGGAGGGACGGCCGCGCTCGGAGCCCTCCTCGCCTGGCCCCTTGCGACCGGGCTCCCGGCCACCGCCTCCGGCACCGCCGTCATCGGCGGCTGGGCGGCCGCCCGGGCGGCGGGGCCGCTCGCGGCCGAGCTGCGCCGCGCGACGAGCCCCGGGCGGTGCCACTCGGCTGCCCGGGGCGCGGAGCCGGCAGGGGCGGGGATCGACGTCGAGCCCGGGGACGGCCTGCTGCCCGGCGGCCTCGACACCTGGTCGCTCGTCGAGGCCGTCGCCTACCAGCTGAAGGTGGACGGCTGCGGCGGCGCCCGGCTCCTCCCGCCGATGGCCACCGAGCTCGGCGCCGACGCCGAGGGCTCGCGCTCGGCTCCGGCCTGGATGATCCTGCCCGAGCGGACCCGAGGCGGGAAGGAGGCCTGGAGAGCGGTCTTCGTCGCCCGGTCACGGCCCTACACCCTGTTCGGCGTGGGCCGGTGAGAGCGGCGCTCCGGGCCGTCGCCCACCTTGCGGCCGAGGTGCCGCTCGGGGTCGTCGTCGCCCTGCAGATCTCGCGGGGCTGGCTCCCGACGAGCGACGACGCCGTCATCGCCTGGCGGACCTGGAGCGTGCTCTCGGGGCCTGTGCCGCTCGACGGGCAGTTCACCCAGATCTCGGCGGCAAGCGGGCGGGCCGCCTTCGACCTCGGCCCGCTCCAGTACTACCTCCTCGCCGTGCCGGAGCGGATCGATCCGCTTCACGGGGTGCTGTGGGGCTCGGCCCTCCTCGCCGCCGTCCTCGTCGCGCTCGCGATCGAGGCGGCCTGGTCCGTCGCCGGCCCCTTCGCCGCGGCGGCGGTCGCCGCCGGCGCGGCCGTGATGACCGCCACGCTCGCCGAGTCCACGGTCAACCTCGCCTGGAACCCCTCGGTCGGCGTCTACGCCCTCGGCGCCGCTCTCGTGACGGCGGCGGCCGCCGGCTCGGGGAGGCTCGGCTGGCTCCCCGTCTCCGTCGGGGCGGCGAGCCTCGCCGTCCAGTGCCACGTGGCCTACGCCGCCCCGGCCGCGGGCGCGCTCGCTGCCGGGACGCTCCTCGGCCTCGTTAACTGCGAGCGGTCGCGCCACCGGCTCCGGCCGGTGCTCGCCGCTCTCGCCGTGGGCGCGGCCTGCTTCGCCGCCCCCCTCGTCCAGGAGCTGACCGGCCGCCCGGGCAACTGGAGCGTGCTCGCGACGAGCCTCGGCCGCCACGGCCACTCGGTGGGCTTCGAGCTCGGCTTGAGGGGGCTCGCTGCCGCGACCCACCTCCCGCCCTCGTGGGCGCACCGGGTGCCGGTGACCGGCACGAGCATCCTCGTCCGACGGCTCCTCGACGACGTCTACGGCGGCTCGGTCGCGTGGGCCGTCACGGCGCTCGCCGCCTGTGCCGTGATCGCCATCGCCGCCACGATCACCCGGCACCGGCTGCTCGCGGCCATGGCGGCGATCTCGCTCCTCTCCGGTCTCGCGGCGGCCTGGACGCTCGGCTCGGTCCCGCTCTCCCAGGCGGGCTACCTCGCCTACTACCTCTACTTCGTGCTCTGGCCCGTCGGGATGCTCGTGCTCGCCACGCTCGCCTGCGGCACCGGTCTCATCCTCAAACAGCTCGGCGGTCGCGCCCTCGGCTCGGCACCGCGCCACGCCCGAGCCGGGGGGAGAGCGGCGACCGCCGGCATCGCGGCCGCCACGGTGGCGCTCGCGGCCGGTGGGATCGCCCTCGGCGCCACCGACACGGCCTACGGCTCGAGCGGGCTGTTCCTGCTCGGCTGGCAGCCGGTGCGCCTCGTCGCCGAGGCGGCGCCGCGAGCGCTCGCGCTCGCCGAGGCCCACGGCCTCGGGGCCTCTGCGTCCGGAGGGCGGACGCTCACGGTCGTGACGACCGGGGACTACCCCGTCATCACCGATGCCGTGAGCCAGGGCGTCGCCTACCTCCTCGCCACCCACGGGCTGCCGGCGCGCCTCGGTGGCTCGGCGCTGCGCCCGCTCGGGGCCGGCTACGGCGCCCTCCGCGGAGCACCGGCGGTCGTGGTGCACCTCTCGTTCCCCGGCGGCGACCCTCGGGCATCGGTCTCCTGGCGACCCTGAGCGCCCTCAGCCGGGAAGGCCGTGAAGCGTCGCCGGGGCGTCGTCCGGGCACATCCCGGGCGGGAACTTCGGGAGCTGGTACCACCGCCGCGCCTTGGCGAAGCTGCCGAGCCACCAGTTCGGCCGCGGGGCGGGGAGGCCGAGGAGCCGGGTGATGCCGTCCGCCGCCCCCGCCCCGTAGCGCACCCCGCCGTTCAGGCAGAGATGGAAGTCGTCGATCTGGCGCACCCGCTCGATCGAGCCCCCCGGGGACCACAGCCAGGTCGTGTAGTGGTGGTCGAGCTCGAGCATCTGAGTCGCCGGGACGAACGCGATCCTCCCCGGCATCCGCCGGGCCTCCTCCCGCATCGCCTCCTCCCACATCCCCATGCCCTTCGGGTCGTAGACGTCGGCGTGGACGTCGGGCATCCAGGAATTCCTCGGCGGCTGGGGCGGCTGCGCCACGACGACCACGCCGCGCACGCCGTCACCGGGGCGGAGGAGGACCCCGAGCAGCGGGTCGAGCACCTCCCTCGTGTAGGCGGCGATCCCGTGGGTGGCGACGAAGACGTTGTCCTGGGTCCACATCGCGACCACGAGGTCCGGGTGGGTGCGGGCGATCTCGCGCCCGAGCTTCGGGAGGGTCGAGCGCATCCGCGGTGACCAGCCGAGGATGGCGCCGTACTGCGCCGTCGTGGCCTCCCCGGTCGAGTCGAGGCCCGCCGCGAGGGCGAGCTCGAGCTGGTACATGACCGAGTCACCGATGTACATGAGCCGGACCCGGTGCCGGGGCGAGGGCACAAAGCCGAGATCGATGTGCCCGACCGGGGGTCCGAGGTGGACTCCGAACACGGTCGAGGCCGCCTCGTCGAGCCGGCCGGACGCCGGCCTCGCCGGCAGGTTGCCCGGGGCCGTGAGACGGCCGAGCGATGCCGCCGAGGAGGCCGCCGCCACGCCCGAGAGCGGGACGATCGAGAGCACCACCACGCTCGTGGCCGCCACCGAGACCGGGAGGGCGGCCCGCCGCAGGAGGCTGTCGTAGCGGGCGCGGCGCAACGGCGCGTCCACGAGCCGGTAGGACGCGACGGCGAGCAGGAGCGTCAGGGCGACCTCGATGGCGGCCCGGGCGAGGCCGCCGAGGTGCAGCACCTGGTCGCCGACGACGATGACCGGCCAGTGCCAGAGGTAGATCTCGTAGGAGACCCGGCCGATGGCCCTGAGGGGCCGGGTCGACAGCAGGCGGCGGAGCGGCCCCGGCCCGAGCGAGGCCACGAGGAGGGTGGCGGCGCCGGTCGCGATGAGGGCGAGGCCGCCGTCGAAGACGAACGGTCCCGGACGGCACACGACGATGGCGGCGACGATGCCGGTGAGGGCGGTGAGCCCGGCCGCCTGGAGCAGGCGTGAGGGCCGGCTCGCTTCGGCGAGCCGGTGGGCAAGGTCGGTGGCGCGGCCTCGCAGCACCACCGCCGCCGCTGCGCCGGCGAGGAGCTCGAAGGCTCGGCACTCGGTCCCGAAGTAGGCCGCCTCCCGCCCGCTCCCCCCGCCGTAGACGACCGCCATCGCCACCACCGAGGCCGCCGCCAGCACGAGGATCGGCACGAGGAGGGCACGGGGCGAGCGGCGCCGCATGACGGCGGTGAGGCCGAGGAGCACGAGCGGCCAGACGAGGTAGAACTGCTCCTCGATCGAGAGCGACCAGGTCTGCTCGAGCGGTGACGGCAGCGCCACGTTGCCGAAGTACGACTGGTTCACCGCAAGGAAGTGCCAGTTGGCGTAGTAAAAGAGCGTCGCGAGGCCGTCCCCCCGGAGCGAGTAGGGGTCAAGCGTGCCGGGCAGCACCATGCCGGCCACGGCGACGGCGACGAGCATGAGGAACAGGCCGGGCAGCAGCCGCCTCGCCCGGCGGCCCCAGAAGGCGCCGAGCCGCACCCGGCCGGTCTCGAGGCGCTCGTTGAGGAGAAGCCGGGTGATGAGGAACCCGGACAGCACGAAGAACAGGTCCACGCCGAGGAAGCCGCCCGGCACGAGGCGCGGGCTCAGGTGGTAGGCGACCACGGCGGCGACGGCGAGCGCCCGCAGCCCGTCGAGCGCGGGGAAGTGCTCGCTTCGCCGGGGCGTCGGGCCCTCCATCGCTCCGATGTTGCCACCCCCGGGCCGGTACCGTTGGCGTCCGTGCGCCGGGCCGGGGGAGTCGTGCTGGGCGGGCTCGCCTACCTCGCCGCCGGCGTGGCGGCGTGGTGGCACGTCTTTACGGCCGGAGCCGGCCACACCATCACCTCCCAGGGCTACGGCGACCCCGCCCAGCAGGTGTGGTACCTCGGCTGGGTCCCCCACGCCCTCGGCGCCGGCATCGACCCGCTCGTGAGCCACGCCATGTTCGCCCCCGCCGGCATCAACCTCATGGCGAACACGAGCATCCTCTTCCCCGCCCTCGCCGCCTCTCCCGTCACGGTGCTGTTCGGGCCGCTCGTCGCCTTCAACGTGATGGTGGTGCTCGCCCCTGCGGTGAGCGCCTTCGCGGCCTGGCGCGTCTTTTGCCGCTACACGAGCTTCGAGGGCGGGGCCTTCCTCGGGGGCCTGTTCTTCGGCTACTCCCCCTTCGTCGTGCACGACCTCACCTACGGCCACCTCCACATCACGCTCCTCGCCTTCGTGCCGCTCGTCTTCGCCCTCCTCGACGACATCGCCGTGACCGGTCGGGGCTCGGCGCCGGCGCGCGGCGCGCTCCTTGGGCTCGTCGTCGCGGCCCAGGCGCTCACCTCGCTCGAGGTGCTCGCCATGCTCGGCCTCGTCTCGGTGCTCGGCCTCGCCGCCCTCGCCCTCCGGTACCCCTCGCAGCTGCGCCCTCGGCTGCCAAGGGCGCTCGCGGGCTTCGCCACCGCCGCCGCGGTCGCCGCAGCGCTCCTCGCCTGGCCGGCCTGGGTGCTCTTCGCCGGCCCCCGCCGCTACCGCGGCACGGTCTTCAGCTCGCCCGAGTCCTACGTCGTGTGGCTGAAGGCGCTCGTCTGGCCGAAGGGCGGCGGCGGGCTGTTCCCGCAGATGTGGGGGGCGTACGTGGGGATCCCCCTCCTCGTCGTCGTGCTCGGGGTCGCGCTTGCCTGGGGTCGCCTCCGGCCCCGCAACGGCGTGCTCCGCTTTGCCGTCGTGCTCGGGCTGATCGCCCTCGTGTTCGCCATGGGCCGCACCGCCCACCTCACCCCGCACCTCTCGACCCACGTGCCGCTGCCCGACCGCGTCGTGACCCGGGCGCCGTTCCTGAGCGACCTCCTCCCGGTCCGCTTCGCCATCGTCATCGACTTCGCCCTCGGCCTCGGCCTCGCCGCCGCCCTCGGGGAGGTGCGGGACCGGCTCGCCGAGCGGCGCCGCCGAGGCGGCCGCCACCGGGCGGCCGGGAAGCCGGGGCTCCTCCCGGGCGCCGGGGCCGCTGCGCTCGGGATCCTTGCCCTCGTCTCACCGGCTCTCGGGGTGCAGTGGCCCTACCCGGTCCGGCAGGTGGCGGCACCGGCGGTGTACCGGTCCACTCTCGTCACGCACCTCAAACCGGGCTCGATCCTGCTCGGCTACCCCGTCATGAACGGCTTTCGCTCCGACCC
>DATGKK010000076.1:0-29271 GCA_035294725.1 Acidimicrobiales bacterium
TCGCAGCGCCTTGCCAGCTTGCTGACGTCGGGCGCATCCTTCAACCCTGAGGCTGGAGTGTTTCATGATGACAACGAGTCCGATCGTCGGATCTGGCCGACTGGCCGGTTCTGACTCACGCTCCTAGTAGGACGACGGGCAGGGACGGGCGGACCTCAGCCGAACTGACCGCTCACGTAGTGCGCGGTCTCTCCGCGCCGGGGCGACTCGAACAGCGACGCCGTCGGCCCGACCTCGACGAGTTGGCCCTGGTGAAAGAACGCGACCCGGTCCGCTACCCGGCGCGCTTGCGTCAGGTTGTGGGTGACGATGACGAGCGACACCCTGCTCTTCAGGCGGACGAGCAGCTCTTCGACTGCCTCCGTCGACATCGGGTCGAGCGACGACGTCGGCTCGTCGAGCAACAACACCTCCGGCGAGACCGCAAGCGCACGGGCGAGGCAGAGGAGCTGCTGCTGGCCCCCCGAGAGGCGGTAGGGCGAGTCGCCGAGCCGATCAGCCACGGCGGCCCAGAGCCCGACCTCGGCGAGATACGTCTCGGCGATGTCTCCCCACTGGTGGCGCGTGGCCAGCTTGTGGACCCGCGCTCCTGCCACGACGTTGTCGCGGATGGACATCGGAAAGGGGTTCGGGCGCTGGAAGACCATGCCCACCTTCCTGCGGACGACGAGCGGGTCGACCTTCCGGCCGTAGATGTCGCAGCCGTCGAGGAGCACCCTGCCCGTCATCTCGAAGCCGCGCACCTTGTCGTTCATGCGGTTGAGCGACCTGAGAAACGTCGTCTTGCCCGAGCCCGAAGGGCCTACCAGCGCCGTGATCCGGTTTCGCGGAACTTCAAGGGTCACGTCCTCGAGGACGGTCGTCCCCGCGAAACCGAGTGAGAGCGACTCCGCCACCATGGATGCGTCGCCGACCTCGTCGTGCCTGGCCGTCGGCAGGCGGCGGGCAACCGTCGAGGTCGTGCTGTGAGCGCTCACCTCTGCGCTGGGCATGAGGCGAAGCTATGAGGCGGCTCTGAACCCAGTTTGAATCGACAGTGAACAACGCGCCACGTTCGGATGAAATCCTCGTTGCCGCTCACGCGAGGGTGGGCCATCCGACGGGTCGAGGGTGCAGCTCTGACCGGTCGCCGGAGCAGCCGGCTCGGATTGGAGCGTTGGAACGAGCGCCCGAAGGTCGCTAGAGGGTGCCCTCGGTCCCGGGGGCGAAGCCCTGCCGCATCGTGTTCTCGCTCACGACGCGAGGCTCGACGAACTGGAACAGGTAGTCGGGACCGCCGGCCTTCTGGCCGAAGCCGGACATGCCGTAGCCGCCGAACGGCTGGCGGCCGACGACGGCGCCGGTGATGGTGCGGTTGATGTAGACGTTGCCGGCACGCAACTCCTCGGAGGCGTAGCGGATGTGGCTCGGCGAGCGAGAGATGAGCCCGGCTGTGAGCCCGTACTCCACCGAGTTCGCGATCGCGACCGCCTCTTCGAGCGTGGCGGCCCTCATCACTGCGACGACGGGCCCGAAGATCTCGGTCTGTGCGATCTCGCTCGACGGGTCGACGCCGCTCACGATGGTGGGACCGACGAAGTAGCCCTTCTCCGGAAGGTCGTCGCGCTGGAGCAGCACCTTGCCGAACTCCGGCGCCCGCTCCTGCCAGGAGCGGATGCGCGTGAGAGCGTCCTCGTCGATGACCGGCCCCATCTCGGTGCCCATCTCCCGCGGAGGGCCGATCCGTAGCGCCCGGGCTGCCTCGACGAAGCGCTCGACGAACTGCTCGTACACCGAGGAGAGCACCACCAGGCGCGAGGCCGCCGAGCACCGCTGGCCGGCGAAGCCGAACGACGACTGCACGGCCGCCGGGACGGCGACGTCGAGATCGGCGTCGGAGTCGACGATGATGGCGTTCTTGCCGCCCATCTCGGCAAAGACGCGACGCACCTCGCGCTGGCCTGGGACGACCCGCGCGCCGACCTCGTTCAGGTGGAGCCCGACGGCCTTGGAGCCGGTGAACACGACGGTGCAGACGTCCGGATGGGTCACGAGCCCGTCCCCGACCTCCTCGCCGATTGCCGGCACGAAGTTGAGGACGGGGTCGGGAAGGCCGCCTTCTAGAAGGGCCCGCACGAGCACCTGGGCCGTCGCGGGAGTCTGCTCCGCCGGCTTCAGCACGACGGTGTTGCCCGCCACGAGCGCGGCCGAGGTCATGCCGGTCGGGATGGCGAGGGGGAAGTTCCACGGCGAGATGACGACCGTGACGCCCCGGCCGCGGTAGGTGAGGGTGTTCCGCTCTCCGGGAGGCGACTGCACAGGGCCGCCCCGGTCCATCTCGATGGCCATGCGCCCGTAGTACTCGAGGTAGTCGATCGCCTCGCAGACGTCGCCGTCGGCTTCGGACCACCCCTTGCCGGCTTCGAACACCTGCAGCGCGGCAGCATCGAAGCGGTGCTCACGCAGCCACTTCGCGGCGTTGAAGAGAACCTGTGCTCGCGCTCTGGCGGGCCGGCGGGACCAGTCGTGGTACGCCTGCTCGGCCGCGGCCACCGCCGCAGAGATGTCGGGCATGGCGCAGCAGGCCGAGACGGCGACGACTCGCTCCGGTTCGGCCGGGTCCACCGAGACGAGGCGGCGGTCGGTCTGCACCTCCTTGCCGCCGATGCGCGCCGGCACGTAGAAGTCGAGGGCGCGAGAGAGGGTGTCGAGCGCCTCCGCCATCGCCGCGCGCACCTCGGGGACGAACCACTCGGCGAGCGGTTCGGGTCGGTACGCTCCCGGAGCGGCGGCGTCGGTGGCGGGCCGGACCGCGAGCTCCGGCCGGGGCGCAGGCTCGGGTGGCGCCGCCTTCCCGGCCGGCCTCGAGGACCCGAGCAGCCGCCGGAGCAGGGCCGCGCGACCCGCCTCGGCGACGGGTGGCGCGAGTAGCTCCTCCAGGCTCTTTCCCTCGGCGAAGCGGTGGCGTACGAAGCTGTTCTGGGAGGTGTTCTCGAGAAGCCGGCGCACGAGATAGGCCATGCCCGGGACGAGCTCGCCCATGGGGGCGTAGACGCGAAGCCGCCGGCCGAGGCGCCGGAGCGCCTCGTGGACCGGCTCCGCCATCCCGTAGAGGAGCTGCAGCTCGTAGCCGTTCGGCGGGATCCCGGCCGCTTCGGCCGTGGCCATCGCATAGGCGAGGGAGCGCAGGTTGTGGGAGCCGAACGCGGCTCGGAGCTGGCCATGGTGGCCGTGGAGGATCCTCACGCATCGCTCGTAGTTGAGATCGGTCTCGGCCTTCTCGCCGAAGACCGGAACCGGCCACCCTGACGCCTCGGAGACGATGGTCTCGGTGTCCCAGTAGGCGCCCTTCACGAGCCGGATCGCGATCGGGAGCGCCCCGGTCCGCCTCATCCGCTCGGCCGACCATCGGGCAAGAGCAATGAGGTCGTCCGCCGCGTCTCGGAGGTAGGCCTGCACGACGATGCCGGCGTGGAGGTCTCGCAGGGCGGGGTCCTCGAGCAGCTCCTGGAAGAGCCGAGTCGTGAGCGACTTCGCCTCGTAGCGCTCCATGTCGAACCACACCTGCGCGCCTCGCTCGGCCGCGAGCTCGAGGACGGGTCGCAGGCGGCGGCTCGCACTCTCGATGCCGGCCTCCGCCGTGAGGGGGTGGAAGTCCGGTGCGAGCGCGCTCGGCTTGATGGAGACGGCGACCCGAGGCAAGGGGCCGAGGTCGTCGGACTCGAGCACGGGACGCTCAGGCCATGCCGGGGCCACGTCGATGAGGGCGGAGAGGAGCTCGAGCAGCCGTGCGGCATAGGCGTCGGCCTCGTGATGGGAGTAGGTGTGCTCCCCGAGCAGGTCGATCGTCGCAGCCGTGCCACCCTCCCACATCGCTCGCAGCTCCCGAGCCACTTCGGCGGGGTCGGAGCCCACGATGAACTGCGAGGCCATCCTCATGACCTCGCGGCGAGTCACCCGGGCGAGCGCCACACGGCCGAGCGGGAGGCGGTTCGCGACCTGGGCGCCGGCGGCGACCGGGAGCGGAGCCAGGCCGCGCTCGAAGTACTCCTCCACGTGCCGGCCGGTGTCGGCTGCATCGCTCATCGCCGGGAAGACGTCGACGAGGCGGAACAGCTGCGCTTGGAAGGAGGGCTTGCGCATCGCCAGGGTCATGAGCAGCTCGGTCACCTTCGACATCTCGTATGCCCGAGCCTTCACTCCCGAGCCGAGCTCGGCGAGCCTGAGCCCGAGGGCGAGCACCTCCGGCTCGGGCGGCGCGGGCGCCATGCTCCGAGCGGCCTGCTGATCGGCTTGTGCCACGGCCACGAAGCTACCTGCATGACCGTCGCCGCCGGCTGCCATCGGCGGCGACGGGCCAATGCCGCGCCAGGCGGTCGGAGGCCCAGTACCGTGAAGGAGGTGGTCCGGCGTCTTTTCTCCCCGTCATCGCCCGGGAGGGCCGGCACCGAGGCCGAGGCCACCACCGCCAGCCAGCTGCAGGCGGTCGACCGGCAGGTCATCCAGCTCTTCGCCCTCGTCGAAGAGGCCGTGGCGGGCGCCACCCACGCGCTGCTCACCGGTGACCGCGAGGCGGCGCGTGAGCTCGTCGCGAGCGATGCTGCTCTGGACGAGCTGTACCGCAACCTGCAGCGCCAGGTGCTCGACCACGTCATGGAAGGCGGGCTCTCGCGCAACCAGATGCAGTGGCTGCTCGCCCTGCTGTCGATGCTGCCCGAGCTCGAGCGGAGCGGCGACCTCGCCGAGCACGTCGCGCAACGAGCGACCCGCAGCCTGCCGGCCGAGATCCCGGCCAGAGTGCGAGGCTTCCTCGAGCGCATGGGCGAGCTCACGAGCGAGATGTGGAGGATCGCCGCCGACGCCTACGCGGACCGGGCAAGGGGCGACCAGCAGGTGGACCGGCTGGATGACGAGCTCGACGACCTCCACGTCCAGCTCGTGGCGGAGATCGCCGGAGGATGCGTCCCCGTGCCGCTCGCGATCGAGCTCGCCCTCGTGGGACGGTTCTACGAGCGGTTGGGGGATCACGCCGTCAACATCGCCCGGCGGGTGCCGGCACGGCTCCGGAACGAGGCGATCAGCGGCTGACCCGCAGCCGGGCGCGCCGGCGCGTCCGATTTGGCAGACTGTGGCATCCGGCCGACAGGGGGGAGGTGGCCGACCGGTGAGTGCTGCCAACCTGGTCACGCTCGATGCGCCGGAGCGTGCGATCCTCGACTCGACACTCCTGCTCCTCGGCGACCGCGGCTACTCGCGCCTCACGATCGACGAGATCGCGCAGCGAGCCCGCGTGGGCAAGGCGCGCATCTACCGCCGTTGGCCGTCGAAGCTGCCCCTCGTCATCGACGCCGTGCGCGACGTGGGAGGAAGCGAGCTCGACCCTCCCGACACCGGGCGCCTCGACGCCGACGTCTACGCGCTGCTCGAGAGCTTCATCGAGACCCTGCAGCGGCCGCTCGGAAGAGCCCTCGTCCGGCTCCTCGCCGACGCGGCACCCGACCCCCAGCTACGTCATGTGGTCTATGACCAGCTCATCCGGCGGCGCCAGGAGCTGCTCCGAGTCATCCTGGAGCGGGCGATCGCGCGACGGGAGATCCGCGAAGACACCGACGTCGACATGGTGCTCGAGCTCGGCTCGGCTGCGATCCTCCACCGCCTCATCATCAGTGACGAGCCGCTCGATCTCGCCTACGGCACGCGGGTGGCGCGACTGCTCCTCAGGGGTCTGCGTCCCGACTGACTCCGCCCGGGTACGGTCCCTAGGGTCGCCTGCCCGGACGGGCGGGCACTTGAAAGGGGGACACGTGCCACCAGCACCGTGGCTCGGCGACGCCTGCAGCCTCGTCGACGCCTTTCGCGCCGGGACCATCTCGCCGGTCGAGGCGCTCGACGCCTGCCTCGAAGCGATCAGCTCCTCTTCGCTCAACGCCGTCTCCCACCTCGACGAGGAACAGGCTCGCCGGGCGGCGGCGGCCGCCGACGTCCACCTCCCCTTCGGAGGAGTGCCGTTCGGGGTGAAAGAGCTGGAGCCGGTCGCCGGCTGGCCCTACACGGAGGCCTCGCTCGTCTTCGCCGACCGGGTCGCCGACCACGACGCCACGTCGGTCAAGCGCCTGAGGGCAACCGGGGCAGTGCTCCTGGCCCAGACGACGGCGAGTGAGTTCGGGGGCATCAACTGCACCTCGACGGAACTGCACGGCACGACCCGGAACCCATGGAACCCCGAGCGCACGCCTGGGGGCTCGTCCGGAGGTTCCGCCGCAGCCGTGGCAGGCGGTCTCCTCCCGATCGCCACCGGGAGCGACGGAGGCGGGTCGATCCGGATCCCGGCCGGGTTCTCGGGACTGTTCGGCCTGAAAGCGACCTACGGCCGGATCCCAAAGGGCCCGCGCGCCGGGATCCAGCCGCTCACCTCTGTTCTTGGCGTGCTCACGCGCTCGGTGCGCGACACAGCTCGCTACTTCGATGCGTGCAACGGCTTCGACTCGAGGGACCCTCTCAGCCTGCCTCGGGTCGAAGGCTGGGAGGCGGGCCTCGGCTCGCACGAGATCGCCGGGCTCCGGGTAGCGATCCTCCCAGACCTCGGCACGGCTCAGGTCCGCCCGGAAGTGGCTGATCTGGTCGCAGGAGCAGGCGCAGAGCTCGCCCGTCAGGCCGGCCTCGTCGTCGTCGAGGCCGAGCCACACCTGCCGCCGCTCAGGGGCGAGTGGGCGATGGCAGGCCAGCCATCGTTTGTCGCAGAGCTCGGCGACGCCTACCCCGACTGCATCGATCGGCTGAGCCCCGCGATGCGAGCTGGCCTCGAGCGCTACCGGCTCAGCTACTCGCTCGAGCGAGCCGCCCGGATCGAGGCGTGGCGCCGCCAGCTCAACGAAGCGTTGGCCGACCTGTTCGACGCCGCGGACTTCATTGTCTGCGCGAGCAATCCGGACGTCGCCTTCGCCGCCGAGGGTCCACCTCCCTCGACCCTGCCCGGTCGGGACCTGGTCGGAGAGCTCGGCTTCACGAGGGCAGTGATGAACAACGCTGCGCTCACGGCACCCTCGAACATGAACGGGAGCCCGGCTATCAGCATTCCGCTCTGTTCGCTGGACAACCTCCCCGTCGGCGTCCAGGTGCTGGCTGCCCACCATCGCGAGCCGCTGCTGCTCGACCTCGCGCTCGTGGCAGAGCGGGAGATGGGCTGGCCAATGGTGGCGCCGGGGGCGCCGCTCTAGGCCGCTCAGCTCACTTCGGGCGCAGGGTCGCCGTCGGTACCGGCGGGCTCCTCATCCGAGGCGGAGACAGGCTCCGCTGTCGGCCCTTCGACCGGCGGTGACGGGTGGTAACTCGTCGCGAGCAGGGCCGCCGCCGCGCCGACGCCAAGGGCTGCAGCCGCCGCCATGGCCCCGATGCTGCCGCTGGTCGGGCGGCCAACGAGCCGGTCGAGTGACCACCGTCCATGCCCGAGACGGGCGAGCACGGCCGCGACCAGGCCGACGACCCCCACGTACTCCCATCCCCCTTTGAAGACGAACAGACCCTTGCCCCGGTGGTCGGTACGGGCGGCAGTCGCCATGAGGCCGATGACGGCGGCCTCGGGCAGGGGTGCTCCGACGCCGAGAGTGACGGCGGCGCCGGCCGTGATCTCGGTGGCGGCGGCGAGCCGGGCATGCAGGTGTGCCGGCCTGAGGCCGAGGTGGTCGAACCACTTCGTCGTCCCCTCGAGACCCCCTGCCCCCCAGACCTTGTTCGAGCCGTGCGCCACGAGCATCGGGCCGATGCCGAGGCGGAGGGCCAGGGCGGCGAGGTCGGCCTCAGGACGGGACAGGCCGGTCGGCCCGTCCTGGTGCGGACGGGCGGCGCGGCGGCGAGGTCGGCGTCTCATCGCCGTTCGACGCTAACGATCCCGTCGGGCCGTGAGCTCACCTGGCGCATCTTCGCAAGGGCTGGCGGCAGCCCGCCGTAGACGACGAGAACGTGGCGGGACGGCATGCGGCGGATCCAGCCGGCGGGAGCGACCGGCACTCGCCAACGGCTCTCGGTCTCGCTCCAGGAGCCCTCACCGCCACGGCTCGTGGAGAGCTGGGGCGCCTCCACGTCGCCGATGAGAGAGCTCACGAGCTCGAGCGTGCGCGGGTCGGCGACCCCAGGGCAGATCGCCTTCGCGCGGTGGTTGTTCACGATCGTCGCCCAGCGCTCGTCGTAGCGTGCCTCGATCTGGGCGAGGTCCTGCCAGACGGTCACGAGCGAGATGCCGTGACCCGCCGCGGTCGACAGGACCTGGTCAAGGTCGTCGAGCGGAGCGACGTTGGCCGCCTCGTCGAGGACGACGAGGAGCGGGGGGTCGAGCGGCCGCCCGTTGCGAGCCGCGGAGGCGAAGGCGGCGTCGAGGACCGAGCGCACGAGCGCCACGAACACCGGCGCGAGTCGATCCTGGTCGCGGGCCGGCGCGCAGCAGTACAGCGTGCGGACGCCGCCTGGCGCGCCACCCTCGCCAGCAAGCAACCAGTCCGGCGTCACCCGGCGAGCTCCGTGCTCGGAGGCCAGCACGGCGGGATCGGCATACGCATCGAGCACGCTGCGGGCCGTCGAGTAGACCGAGGAGCGTTGCCGCTCCTCGAGGGAGAAACACGACATGGCCACGCGAGCCGCTTCCCTCTCCCCGGCGACGTCGAGCACCAAGAGCGGCTCGTTGGCGGTCTCCTCGTCGAGCCATCGCAGAACGTCCCCCATCGAGCCGCTCGCTAGAGCGGCCGCCCGCAGCAGGGGTGCGAGCAGCCGCTCGGCGGCGCCGTACCAAAAGGCGGCGTCCTCGATCCCTGCCGGGGAGCGCCCGACCGAGCAGAGCGAGTGGGCCACCCGGCGCGCCCCTCCCCACGAGGTGGCCTCGGCCAGCGGCGACCAGGCACAGCTGCGGTCGCCGGTCACCCCCGTAGGGTCGAACACGGCGATCTCTCCGCTCGACGCTCGCTGTCCCCTGGTCGCGTGGAGCAGGTCCGTCTTCACGCTCGTTGCCAGCACCGGTCCGTCCCACTCGAGGATGGCGGGCACCGCGAGCGCCGTCGTCTTGCCCGACTGGCTCGGTCCGACGACGAGGACCGACTGCCGTGGCTCGGCGGCGAGGAGCGAGCCCCGCGGACCGGCGGCGCCGAGCACGATACGGTCGCCCGTCGGGGCACGGCACCGCAGCGAGGCAAGCTCGCGGCGGGTCGCCCACCCCTGGCCCGCGGGACCGTCCCCGCTGGCCCCCCGCACCCGCGAGACCTGTTGCCGGCGGCGGGCGGCGGCACCGAGGACCACTGCGAGGAGGACGAGCGCCGGCAGCGCGACTGCGAGCCCAGGGAACCATGTCGACCTGGTCCACTGCCGCCATGGCGACCGGGCGAGCCAGGTGCCCAAGCGGGTGCGGCGAGCAGCCGCCGCGACGGCGACGGCGATGACGGCACCGCCGACGGCCAGGTCGGGCCCGAGACCGGCACCCCACGCTCCGGGGCGCGGAGCACGGCGCGCCTCGGCGCGCCCACCGGGGCGGGAGCGCGAGCCTCGGCGTCCGCGAGTCACCGGGCCTCCCGTGCTCCGAGCAAGTGCCGATCGGTGTCGACGAGCTCTCGCTCGGTGGAGCTGAGCAGGTGCTCCACGAGAAAGCGCCGCTCCCCCACCCTCCACAGCGCAACACCACGACCGAGCCTGGGGAGGTACTCGATCTCTTTCACCGAGCACCCAAGGAGGGCCGAGAGTGCCGGCAACTCCGAGGCGGGTTGGGCGTAGCAGATGACCGTCTCCGAATCGGCGAGAAGGCCCTCCGCGAGGCGAGCCTCCTCACTTCCGGTCTCGCCCACGCTTGCGAGATCGGACGCACGGTGGCAGACGGCGACATTGGCGAGGCCGCGGGCGCGAGCAAGCTTCCACGACGACCGGAGGTACCGGGCGACGGCGAGCTCCGACAGCACTGCCCAGGCTTCGTCGACCACGAAGATGGTCCGCTCGTCGCCGGCCCCGGTCATCGCCTGGAGCCAGGCCGCCGCGCACACCATGAGGGCTGGCAAGGCCTCGGAGTGGTACACCTCGGAGAGGTCGACGACAAGGACGTCGGGTCGCAACAGCGCACGCGGGCTCGTCGTGCCATCGAACATCCCGGCGAGATCTCCGAGCACGAGGCGACGCAGCTCCAGCCCGACCGACCTTCCGTCGGCGACGAGCGTTTCCCGGCTGGTTCCGGCTGCCCGTGCCGACTCTGCCGACGGCGCCAGCACCGAGGCGACGACGTCACCGAGCGTCGGCGTCCGGCCCGTCGAGACGCATGCGTCGAGGGCAAGCTCGAGCGCGAGGCGTTCGGTCGAAAGGAGCCGACGGTGCAGGGTCGCCTCGGCCAGGGCACCGAGAAGGGCAAGGCGCTGGAGCCGGAGCTCGGCGGTCTGCCTGGTCGAAGGAGCTTTCACCGCGCCACCGAGCGCCTGGAGAGGGTTCACGCGTGTCCCGCCACGCGAGGACAGGCGGATCGGCTCGGTCCCGAGCGCTGTGGCAAGGGCCGTGTACTCCCCCTTCGGGTCGAGGACCGCCACCCGGCGCCCGAAAGCGGCGTGCCGGTAGAGATAGGTCTTCACGAGCGAGCTCTTGCCCCGCCCGATCTGGCCGAGGACCGTGATGTTCGGATTCGTCAGAGCACCGCTCGCGTAGAGATCGAATGGATCATGCGCGAAGCGGCCTCCGGCGAGATCTCGCCCGACGAGGACCCGCCCCACGGGGAGCGGAAGGGAGGCAGCAAAGGGGTAGGCGACGGCGAGCTGCGCCGTCGTCGCCTCGTGAGCCGGGAGATGCAACGGTCAGCACCCCCGGCCAGTCGGGAGCGTGCAGCACCATGCGTCCTGCTGGGCGCCGTAGAGGCGGCGCAACTCGAGCTGAGCGAGCGCCGCAGACTGCTCGACCGCACGGCAGGCGGCCTCGAGCTCTGCCTCGCCGCGGGCCGTCACGCCGACGTAACCCGAGAACAGGTAGGCGGCGTGACCCTCGGCCAGCTCGGCTTCCCGCTGGAGCCGGGCCTCCTGCTCGGCCCTCGCTCGCGCCGTGAGCGCGAAGCCATGGCGGTTCCGCAGCTCGGCGTCCGCCGCCCCGGCCGTCCGCTCCCGTTCCGCCCGCCGGACGGCGCGCAAGGGGGGCAGCGGAGCCATCGTCATCGCCACCGTGCGACGTTCGGCTCCCCCGACGAGGAGGGGGAGCAGCACGCCCGGACCCACCTCGCCCCGGGGCCACTCCGCGATCCAGTAGGTGGCCTGGAAGGTCCCGCCGGTGCGCAGCAGCCTCCAGCGAGCCTCGACCCCCTCCTGTGGTGGCCACGCTCCTTCGGCCCTACCTTCCTCGGCGGGGTCGACCGCGTACGCCCGGCGCAGCATCGCGGCGAGCTCCTCGACCTCTAGCGGCTCGCCAGTCACGAGACCTGCGCCGTTCAGGCGTTCGGCGAGCGACCCGAGCAGGGAGGAGAGCCGCCGAGCCACCTCGCTGCTGGCGCCCGTCGAGGTCCCCTGGCGGGGGCGGAGGCCTCCGAGGCCACGATCCTCCTCCGTCGTGACGACGACGAACACCTCGCGGCTCCACAGCTGTGGTGCCACCTCGGTCACGAGGCACCGGTACGAGTCGGCGGCCGGCGTGCGGTCGCTCGGCCGATCAGCGGAGCCGCCTCCGGATGGGAAGGTGCGGGCGATCCACTGGAGCCGCTTCATCACCCGACCTTCGGCGGCCATGGCGGCGAGGACGCCCGACCATGCTGCGACGGCACCGGCGCGCCCGTGGTCGTCGAGGAGGGCAAACCCTGAGCTGCCGACCGGCAGCACGGCCGAGTACGTACGCCATGCGGCATCCGCGAGCACGCCGAAGTCACGACCGAACGCGCTCGGGCCGACCCCGGAGAGGCCGGAGGCCGGCCCGAGGGTGAGGAGCCCGAGCTCACCTTTGCGCTGCGCACGGCGAGCTGTGCGACCAGCACCCCTGCCGGAATGACCTGAGCCACTGCGCCGAGCGTGGGCGCCAGAGATCGGTGGGAGACGGACGGTTGCACGACCCCGGTGATGAACCCTTGATGACAGGGCATAGCGCACCACCGTCGGCAACCACGACTCAAGCGGACGGCCGGCGACCGGCCAGGTCGCGACCGCCACACCCGCGGCAGCGACGAGAAGGGCGAGCAGCGCACCCCCGAAGCCCTGCTCTGCCCGGAGCGCTCCGAGCGCGAGCAGAGCGCTGACGGCGACCGCCACGATCTGGCCTCCGCGCCATCCCGCGATGAGGCCGCGCGTCGAGCGGGGGCCGAGCCGGTATCTGGGCGCCTCCTGTGCCGTCATGGCCCCACTTCGGCCGGAGCTGGCCGCCGCAGCGGGAGTGACGTGCCAGCCGGAGGCGGGCTGGTGCCAAGCGGGTTCGCTCCCGGGGCCGTACCGCGAGGGTCCGCAGCTGCCGGAGCCGCCGCAGGCGGGGGCGGCATCGGGTGCGGCGACGAGGGTGGCCGCTCCGGCAGCCCACCGCCCTGTGGGCCGGAGCCGCCGCGCGGCCCTGGAGGTGCCCCGCCGGGTGCCCCCTCCTGACCGGGGGGTCGCCCGCCGCCGCCTCCGCCCGATCCCGCGCCCGTGATCCAGGCGAACGAGGAGCTCGCCGTCGTGCTCACCGAGTGGACCGTGCGCCGACCGAGGCCATCCAGGTGCGCGACGGCGCCCGCCTCGACCATGGGCAGCAGCCGGGCGAGAGCAAAGGGGGCGATCGCGGAGAGCGCGAACAGGACCAGGCCCTCCACGAGGGCGGAGACTCCACCTCGCGGGTCGGTCACCATCCCGACCGCCAGCGCGAGCACCGCGACGATCACGAGCTTGGAGAGCACGAGTGCCGCCAGCGTCTCGCCGAGGCGGCGGGGCCAATGGGCAGTCGCAGGGAGAGCCGAGCCGGCAAGGGCGAGGGGGAGAAAGAGCGTGGCGACGGCAACGGCACCCGAGCGAACCGCAAGCTCGATCCACACTGCGAAAGCGAACAGGCCGGTCAGCACAAGGCAGAGGAAGTTGAGCGAGAGCGTGGCCGGGCTCGAGGCGCCGAGGTAGGAGTGCATCCGGGAGAACATGCCCTCGAGCTGTCCGCGTGCCCCGTGCATCAGCGCTCCACAAGCCTGGTCCGTGGCGCTCACACCCATGGCGACGATCCCAACCGCGGCGCCGGTGAGGAGCAACGAGAGGGGAACCCGGATGAACGCCGTGCGGAGCAGCGACGAGGGGTCCTGCCGGGCAACTGCTTGGATGGCGGCCGCAGCGAGCAGCGGGACCATGACGGCGGTGGCGATGACCGACATCGTCGAGAGCTCGGAGGTGAAGCCAGATCCGGACAGGACGGGCTCGGTCGATCGGTCGACGGCGGTCCACACGCTGCGGACCGTGGCGGCGTCCATGTGAGCGACGAAGCGCACGGCGGTGGCGAACCAGAGCCGCACGGCATCGCGGGCGACGTCGTGCAACAGTCGCCCGAGGCCGAGCACGGCAAGGCAGGCCTGGCCGGTCACTTCATCGCCTGCCCGGCGCCGAACAGGAAGCTGATCAGTTCTGGGGCCGCTCCGATCACAAGGGCGGCGAGAGCCGAGACGACCACGGCACGGCGGCCGGAGGTCGAGTACTGGTAGTTGTTCGTGTGGCTCCCGAGCGCCCAGGCAGCAGCCCCGAGGACGAGCCCGACGAGCGACGCGATGAGCGCCCACCAACCGATCCCGCTAGCGAGCTGCTCGATCTCGCTGCCGCCCGGCAGCTTCGAGCTGCTCGGGTTCAGCGAGACGATGCCCGCGAGGATGCGGGCGTGAAGTAGCAGGTACGGGTTCCCGGTCACAGTCGACCTCCGTGAGCACGCCGGAATCCCGGCACATTCGAGACGGTGGGTCGAGAGAACGACCGAGAGGAGAGGGCATGGTACACCTGCGCCCGCCGGGCCGGACATGACAGGCTGTCGTCGTGAGCAACGTCGTGCACGTCACGGTGCTCGACATCGTCGTGGTGGTCGCCGTGGTGGTGGCCCTGCTGGCGCTCGCCGCATGGCTCGTTCCCCGTCGAGCACGAGAGGCCCTGCGTCAGCGGCTCGGCGCGGCCGCCGCCCAGCTCGGCTCGGAGAAGGCGCACGACGCCCGTAGCCTCGAAGAGGCTCTCTCCGAGCTCGAGCGTGCCACGAACGCAGCCGCGAGCGCGGTCGCCGAGTCGACCTCGGAGGCCGCCCGGCTCCGGCGGGCGCTCGATGCCCTCCGGCTTGCCGTCGTCATCACGGACGAGTCCGGCGAGACCGTCTTCTCGAACCAGCGCGCCACTGCGCTCATGAGCGGACGTCATGGAGACGCCATCGCCGCCCAGGCGGTCGAGGAGCTGCTCGAGTCGACCGAGCCGGGTGGAACCGAAGAGCGAACGATCGAGCTCTACGGGCCACCTCGGCGCACCCTGGTTGTCCGGACCGAGAGCATCGACGACGGTACGCGTGTCATCGGGACCATCGCCGTCATCGAGGACGTCTCCGAGCACCGGCGCCTGGAAGAGGTGCGCCGTGACTTCGTGGCGAACGTCTCCCACGAGCTGAAGACCCCGATGGGTGCCCTCGGGCTGCTCGCGGAGACGCTGCTCGGCGAGACCGAGCCCGAGGTCGCGCGCCGCCTCGCACAGCGCATCCACCACGAAGCGTTCAGGATCAGCCGGGTCATCGACGACCTCATCGACCTCTCTCGCCTCGAGAACGAGTCCTCCCCACCCCGCGAGCCGGTCCCGGTGAACCTCGTCCTCGCCGAGGCGGCTGAGCGCGTCCGGGCTGCTGCCGAGCAGCGCGCCGTCGACCTCCTCGTCGAGGAGCCTCCCCCGGAGCTGACCGTGCTCGGCGACCGCCGCCAGCTCACCTCCGCGATCTACAACCTGCTCGAGAACGCCGTGAAGTTCTCCTACGAGAACGGGAAAGTGCACGCGAGCGCCGAACGTGAGGGCGACGAGGCGGTCATCCGGATCTCAGACGCGGGCATTGGGATCCCCTCTCGGGACCTCGAGAGGATCTTCGAGCGCTTCTACCGGGTCGACCCCGGAAGAGGTCGTGCGACCGGCGGGACCGGGCTCGGGCTCGCTATCGTCCGGCACGTGGCCGCCAACCACCAGGGCAGTGTGCAGGTCGAGTCCCGTGAAGGCGAGGGGTCGACGTTCATCCTGAGGCTGCCCACGCAGCCGAAGAGCCGGTGAAGCAGACCGCCGCGGCGCCAGTCCGCGTCCTCGTCGTCGAGGACGCGGAGTCCTTCGTGGAAGCCCTGGTCGTGAGCCTGGAGCGGGAGGGATTCCAGGCGTCGGTCGCCCGTGACGGCATCGAGGCGCTCGAGCGCTTCGAGCAGGACGACCCCGACCTCATCCTCCTCGACGTGATGCTGCCGAGGATGTCCGGCATCGATGTCTGCCGCGCCATCAGAGCCCGGTCGAACGTGCCGATCATCATGGTGACGGCGAAGACGACCGAGCTCGACACCGTGGTCGGGCTCGAGGTTGGAGCAGACGACTACGTCGCCAAGCCGTACCGCTTTCGCGAGCTCGTATCCCGGATGCGAGCCGTCCTTCGCCGACGGAGCCTCGAGGAGAGCACCGGGAGAGTACCCGGCGCCCCGCGAGAGGTGGGAGGAACGCCGGACCGGGCGGGCGCTGGTGGCTCTGCCGGACGTGGGAGGACCGGCGGGGCACGACCGGAGGCCGCACCGGCCGACGCCACCCCTGCCCGGGGAGCTGCGGCGGAGCTCGACCGCCTACGCGAGCTCACGGCCGAGCCCGAGGTTCTGACCGCAGGGGAGGTCACTCTCGACGTCGGCCGTCACGAGTGCATCGTGCGCGGCACCGAGGTTCGGCTCCCGTTGAAGGAGTTCGAGATCCTCGAGATCCTTCTCGCCAACGCGGGACGTGTCGTGACGAGGGATTCGCTGATCGACCGCGTCTGGGGCCTCGACTACGTCGGCGACACGAAGACTCTCGACGTCCACATCAAGCGCCTTCGCTCGCGCATCGAGGTCGACCCCGCGAACCCGGCCCTGATCACCACGATCAGGGGAGTCGGGTACCGCTTCGAGGCACCTCGACGCTGATCCGGAGCCGCTCGCCCCGCATGCCAGCCATCGACGTCGAGAACCTCGAAGTGCGCTACGGCGAACGTGTCGCCGTCGACGGTGTGAGCTTCTCGGTCGAAGCCGGCGAGGTCGTCGCGCTGTTGGGGCCCAACGGCGCGGGCAAGACGACGACGGTGGAGAGCATCGAGGGTTACCGGCGGCCGGCGGCGGGCCGAGTGCGCGTCCTCGGTCTCGACCCGGTCGCCGACCACTCGCGTCTCGTGCCTCGGCTCGGCGTGATGCTCCAGCGAGGGGGCGTGTACCCGGTGATGAGCGCACGGCGCGTGCTCAACCTGTTCGCCGCCTACTACGCACAGCCCCGTTCGCCAAACGAGCTGCTCGACCTGCTCGGTCTCAGCGCTGTCGCCTCCACTCCCTTCCGTCGCCTCTCCGGCGGGGAGCAGCAGCGACTCATGCTCGCGCTCGCCCTCATCGGCCGACCGGAGGTCTGCTGCCTGGACGAGCCGACGGCCGGCGTCGACCCAGCCGGCCGCGCTGCCGTGCGGGAGGTCATCGCCTCCCTGCGGGACGACGGCGTCGCCGTCCTGCTCACGAGCCATGAGCTCGATGAGGTCGAGCGGCTCGCCGAACGGGTCGTCATCATCGGCAAGGGCCGGATCGTCGCGTCGGGCGCGACCGGCGAGTTGGGCGGGGGTGACGAGGCAGTGCACTTCTCGGTCGACGGCCAGTTCGACCGTACCGCGTTGTCCCAGGCCCTCGGGGTCGCCGTGCTAGCCGAACACGGCGGCCGCTACCGGCTCGAGGGCGCGGCAACCCCAGAGCGGGTCGCCGCGCTCACGGCGTGGCTGGCCGGGCATCACCTCACCCTCACCGATCTGCGAGTCGGGCGCGAGCGGCTCGAGGACGTCTTCCTCCGGCTCGTGAGCGAGGAGCAGAGCAGGTGAAGGCACTCCGGGCCCAGGTGGCCGCCGAGGTGCGCATGACGCTCGAGCGTGGCGAGACGCTGCTCGTCACGCTCGGCATCCCTGCCTTCCTGCTCGTGTTCTTCTCTCTCGTGCACGTCCTGCCGACCGGAACGCGGCACCCGGTCGACTTTCTCGCTCCGGGAATCCTCGGGCTCGCCGTGATGTCCACGGCCATGGTGTCGCTTGGGATCGCAACCGGCTTCGAGCGCAGCTACGGGGTGCTGAAGCGCCTCGGCGCCACACCGCTCGGGCGGCCGCGCCTGCTGGTCGCCAAGATCGGCGGGGTCCTCCTCGTCGAGATCGCTCAGGTCGTCGTGCTCGGGTCGATCGCGCTGGGCCTTGGGTGGCGCCCCCACCTTGCAGCTGGCCTCGCGATCGTCGCCCTGCTCCTTGCGACCTTCGCATTCGCCGGGATCGCTCTTGCGCTGGCTGGCACCCTGAGGGCCGAGGTGAACCTCGCCGTCTCGAACGGGATCTACCTGCTGCTGCTCCTCATCGGCGGGATCGTGTTCCCTCTCTCGAAGCTCGGAGGCTTCGCCGCCGTCGCCCGGCTCCTCCCCGCTGCAGCGCTGTCGGACGCGCTCCATCCAGTGCTCGGGTCCGGAGCCGCACCCCCGGCCGAGGCATGGATCGTGCTGGCCGCGTGGGCCTTCGTGATGCCGATCCTGGCGACGGTGACGTTCAGCTGGGAGTAACCCGGCCTGCTGGCGCGACCGTCCGGCGGCCGTCAGTGGTAGCGGATGACGACGTCAATGGCCATCGCGGCGAACAGGGCGGTGACGTAGGAGATCGAATAGCGAAACAGGCGCATCGCCGCCTTCGGGGTGCCGCCCTCGAGGCGGAGGCGGACCGCGTCCACGAGATAGAGCACGCCGGCTAGGACCGCGACGGCCCAGTACAGCGGGCCCATGTGGGCGACCCAACCGAACGCGAACGACGTCGCGACGAGCGCGACGGAGTACCAGATGATCTGGACGGCGACCTTGTCGAATGCTTCCACCACCGGCAGCATCGGCACGCTCGCGCGCTCGTAGTCATCCCGGTACTTGACGGCGAGCGCCCAGAAATGCGACGGCGTCCAGATGACGATGAGCGCGAACAACAGCAGTGGCGCCCAGCCGAGGTGGTCGGTCACGGCCGTCCAACCGACGAGGACCGGAACCGCGCCGGCTGCTCCGCCGATGACGATGTTCTGCTTCGAGCGCCGCTTCAACCCGATGGTGTAGACGAACACGTAGAACAGCGCTGCGCCGAGGGCGAGGCAGGCGGAGAGCAGGTTGACGGCGGTGGCAAAGAGCCCGAAGGCGAGCAGCTCGAGCACAACCGCGAACACGAGCGCCTCCCGAGGCCGCACGGCCCCGGTGACGAGCGGCCGCTTGCTCGTGCGATGCATCACCGCGTCGATGTCCCGGTCGATGAACATGTTCGTGGCGTTCGCGCCGCCGGCCGAGAGCGCACCGCCGGCAAGAGTGGCGAGAACGAGCCAGCCTGACGGGACCCCCCGGTGGGCCACGAACATCGTCGGGATCGTCGTGACCAGGAGCAGCTCGATGATCCGCGGCTTCGTCAGCGCGACGAAGCCGCGGATGCGCTCCGTCCTTGTCGTGTCGGCGGCTCGAGGGGCGGAGGTGAGCTCGGCGGGAGTGATCTGAGCCACTGTGGGGCTCAGTGTAGGGGCAGAGCGGGGAGGAGCACCTAGCCGACTCGCGCAGCGCTGGGCGGCGTCGCACCGGAGGTGACGCTCGCCCTACCATCGTCGGAGGTGCAGCGGTTCGAACGACTTTCGGTCTCGGGCAGCGTGGTCCGCAAGATCGCGCTGGCGACAGTCGTGCTCTACGCGCTGCTCGTCCTCTCTGGAGGAGCGGTGAGGCTGAGCGGGTCGGGGCTCGGCTGCCCTGACTGGCCCTCTTGCTACCAGCACCGCCTCGTCGCGGCGCTCTCGTTCCACCCGCTGGTCGAGGACCTGAACCGGTTCTTCACCGTCGGCGTGAGCATCGTGTCGGTCGTCGCCTTCCTCGCGGCCCTGCTCCGAGCTCCGCGCCGGCGCGATATCACTTGGCCCGCCTTCGGCCTGCTCCTCGGCCTGCTCGCCCAGATCGTGCTGGGCGGGCTCGTGGTGCTGTTCAAGCTCAATCCGTACCTCGTGGCGCTGCACTTCCTGCTCACGCTCGTCGTGCTGGCCGATGCCATCTGGATGTACCACCGAACGGGCGTCCCGGACGAAGCAGCGGACGGTACGCCCCAGCAGGTCGTCGCAAGAGAGCTCCGCTGGCTGGTCGCCGCCCTGTTGGCCTGTCTGGCCGTGGTGACGATGGCGGGAACGATCGTGACCGGCTCGGGACCGCACTCAGGCAGCACGGGGACCGAACGGATCCCGATCGCGTTCCGCGACGCGGCTGAGCTCCACAGCTCATTGGCCTGGCTGTTGCTAGGGCTCGTCACGGCGAGCCTGTTCGCCTTTCGCGTCGCGAGGGCTCCGGAGTTGGTGCAGCGGCGGGCCCGGACGATGTTCGAGCTCACGATCCTCCAGGGCGCTCTCGGCTACACCCAGTACTTCCTGCACGATGCGGCCGCGATCGTCGAGCTCCATCTCGCCGGTGTGACGTGCCTGTGGATCGCGGCGAGCGGTCTGTTGCTCAGCCTGCACGAGCACGTCGTCCCCGAACGGACCCCGGCACAAAAGCCCACCGGGGCCGACGCGGCGGCGACTCCGGCGACCACGATTGCCGCGGTCGGCACCGAGCGACCGGCCGCCGAACCCGCTCCGCTGAGGTAGCAGTTGACCAGCGCTCCCACCTCCGCTCCCGTCGAGGTCGAGCGGCCGGAAGGCCACGAGTCACTCCGGCCGGACCTGCCGTGGCTCGTCATCGTGTGGAACGATCCCGTCAATCTCATGAGCTACGTGACCTTCGTGTTCCAAAAGCTCTTCGGCTACTCGAAGGAGAAGGCGCACAAGCTGATGATGGACGTCCACACGAAGGGTCGGGCGGTGGTCTCGAGCGGTCCCCGGGAACGCGCCGAGCTCGACGTCGCCCGGCTCCACCAGCACGGGCTGTGGGCCACGATGGAACAGAGCGGGTGAGGCGGCGTTGAGGTGATCCGGCGGCGCATCCGCCCGACCCGACGACAGCGGGGCTGCGAGCTTCACCTGCCCGAGGAGGAGCGGCAGCTGCTCGAGCAGCTCCCGAACCAGCTCGCCGCCGCGATCCGGCGTCTCGACTTCAACCAGCCTCTTCCCGACAGCCTGCGGAGGCTCTTTCCGGTCGCCTACAGCAGGGACGAGGACGCGCAGCGGACCTACGCCGAGTCGACCCGCGGCGAGCTCGTGGAACTGCACCTCGCGTCGCTCGACGCTCTTTCACGGCACGCCCGCTCGCGCCGACTCGACGAGCAGACCATGACTGCCTGGCTCCATGCCCTGACGGACCTCCGGCTCGTGCTCGGTACCGTCCTCGGCGTCACCGACGACGAGGTTGGAGTGCCGGAGGGCGCCCCTCAAAGTGAGGTGATCATCTACCAGTACCTCACCCTCTTGGAAGCGGAGCTGATCGACGTGATGGAGCAGTGGCTGCCCGAACCCTTGCCAGGTGCCGACGACTCGGTTCCGGACGACCCATGGGGCGAGCCCCTCGGCGACCTCCGCTGGGACGGCACACCACGCCCCGAGTGGCCACCGAGGCCAGAGTGGTGAGCACTCCGGCTGACGCCGTCGGCGACCTGCCGCGGATCCTCACCATCATGGGCTCTGGTGAGACGGCGCCCACGATGGTGAAAGTTCACCGTGCCGTGCTCGAGCGGCTTGGACCACCACCGGTCCCCGCCGTGCTGCTGGACACTCCCTTCGGGTTCCAGGAGAACGCGACCGAGCTCGCGCAACGTGTCGTCGACTACTTCGCGGAGAGCCTCCGCACTCGGATCGACGTGGCGGGCGCGGGCCCTCGCTCACCAGGCAGCGTCGCACCGGGACCGCTCGGAACAGGTCGGGACCCCTTTGCCAATGAACGTCTCGTCGCCAAGCTCCGTGACGCCCGCTACATCTTCGCCGGCCCCGGCTCGCCCTCCTACGCACTACGCAAGTGGCGGGGGACCGTGGTCCCGGCGCTGTTGACCGAGCGCCTCCAGAGCGGTGGCGCGGTCACGTTCTCGTCAGCCGCTGCTCTCACTCTCGGCGTCGCGACGGTGCCCGTCTATGAGATCTACAAGGTCGGCGAGGAGCCGCGATGGCTGGAGGGCCTCGACGTGCTCGGCGTCACGGGCTTATCCGCAGCGGTCATCCCCCACTACAACAACGCCGAAGGGGGAACCCACGACACTCGCTTTTGCTACCTCGGCGAGCGCCGGCTCTCGATGCTCGAGTCGGAGTTGCCGGACGGCGCGTTCGTGCTCGGCGTCGACGAGCACACTGCGCTGGTGCTCGATCTCGACGCCCGTTCGGGTGAGGTGTTCGGGAACGGAGTCGTCACCGTGCGCGCAGCCGGACGGTCCCGGACGTGGGCAGCCGGTGAGGTGATCGGCTTCGACGAGATCGTCACCACTGCCAACGAGCTGCGGGCTCAGTCCACTGCCCCTGCGGTGGCTCCCGACACCCATGCTGCGCGCGGCCCGGTCGACGGTAAAGCCAGTCAGGGCCCAGGTGGCACCCCCAGCGGTGGCGAGCCTTCCGCAACAGCGGCCGGTAGCTCGGGCGTCTACGAGCGCTCTCCCCTGCTCGACGCCGCCCGTGCGAGAGAGGAGGACTTCGCCAAGGCGATCGCGGCAAGAGACATGGACGGCGCCGTGCAGGCGATCCTCGAGCTCGAATCTGAGATCACGGCTTGGTCGCATGACATCCCGTCCGGTGATGCCATGGACCGAGCCCGGGCAAGCCTTCGATCGCTGATCGTCGAGCTCGGACAGGCGGGCGAGGAGGGGCTGCGGGACCCGAGAGAGGTGCTCGGGCCCTTCGTCGAGACGATGCTCGAGCTCCGGCAGGCGGCGCGAGCGGACCGGCGCTTCGCCGACGCCGATGCCGTCCGCGACCGGCTCGCCGAGCTCGGGGTCGAGGTGAGGGACACGGCCGCCGGCAGCGAGTGGTTCCTCGGCTGACCACGGCACTGGTAGCCTCGAAGGGCCACGTCGCCGGGTTGATCTCCTCGATCACAGGATCGGCATCCCGCCCCCATCGTCTAGCGGCCTAGGACGCCGCCCTTTCAAGGCGGTAACACGGGTTCGAATCCCGTTGGGGGTGCTCCAGCTCCAGTTCGACGAATCTCCGGGTTGTTGCCGGGCGGACCCCCGTGGCGCTCCCCTGATCCCGCGACCTGCGAGGACCGTGCGAGCCCGGATTGTCACGGGTTGCTGACACCTTCTCGAAGTAGCGCCGTTTGTCAACCATCCTCCTGAGCGTCAGCGTGTGAATCGCTGACCGGACTCTGTCGGCGATACAAGGCGGCCACGACCAGCGGTCGGGGCACGAAATGCCAAGCGAAGGAGCGGATTCGCCGTGTCTATCCTTCGTGGGTGAGCCAGATCCTTGAGAAGGTGCTCCCGGCGCGCCTCGGCACCGGCGTTCGCTGGCTCGTGACGTCATCGTGGATCTCGAACCTGGGCGACGGCTTCGCCCTCGCAGCTGGCCCCCTCCTTGTCGCCTCCGAGACGCACAACGCGACGCTCGTCGCACTGGCCACCCTGCTGCAGCGATTGCCGTGGCTGTTGTTCGTCCTCTTCGCGGGCGTACTTGCGGATCGCTGGAATCGGGCGCTCATGGTGGCGAGCGTCGACCTTGGACGCGCGGCGGTGCTGGGACTGCTCGCCGCAACGATCCTGTTTGGACGAGTCACCATCGCGATCGTCCTTGTGGTCATGTTCATCCTCGGCACGGCCGAGGTGTTCAGCAACACCGCCTCGAGCTCGCTCCTCCCCTCTCTCGTTGAGCGACGAGACCTCACCTTGGCGAATGCCCGCCTCTATCTGGGCTTCGCGGTCGTCTACCAGCTCGCAGGGCCTCCCATCGGGGCCGCTCTGTTCGGTCGCGAGCGCGCCCTGCCCTTCCTCGGGCAGGCGATACTCGTCGGCGCCGGGGCCCTGATGGTGCTGCGGATCCGGCTACCGGCCCGTATGGACCAGCTGCCAGCCGGCAGACAGGTGCGCCACGAGATCGCCGAGGGCTTCCGGTGGACGCTTCACCACGCGGCCGTCCGCACACTCGTTCTCACGATCCTCATCTTCAACATCACCTTCGGCGCGGCCTGGGCAGTCCTCGTCCTCTACGCCAACGAGCGACTGCACATGGGAGCCGTCGGCTTCGGACTCCTCACGACCGCCTTGGCCGTCGGTGGCTTGTTCGGCACGCTCAGCTACGGATGGATCACGAAGCGGGTGAGCCTCGGGAACATCATGCGCATCGGCCTCATCATCGAGACTCTGACGCACCTCTCGCTCGCCCTCACCACCTCCTCGGCCGTGGCGCTCGCCATCATGGTCGTGTTCGGCGCCCACGCGTTCGTCTGGGGCACGACCTCGGTGACGGTGCGCCAGAGAGCCGTGCCCGACGCCATGCAGGGCCGAGTCACGTCCGTCAACGGCCTCGGGGTCTACGGCGGGCTGGTCATCGGCGCGGCACTGAGCGGCCCGATCGCCGACCGGTTCGGCATCACCGCACCCTTCTGGTTCGCCTTCGTCGGCTCGGCCGTGTTCGTCGTCCTCATCTGGCGCCAGCTACGGCACATCGCGCACGATGACGAGCGACCCCCGCAGCCCGCGTCGGCCGTGTAACGCTGCCGAACCCGCTGCTCACTGCGCAGTCCGAAGAACAGCTGGCGTAGCGGTGGTCAGGGCAGCGAGCTGCCCATCTGGAGTGCCGTCTCCAGCACTGGGAGGAGCACCGGCCCGGCGATCGAGGCACCGGTCGGGTTGATCGCGCAGGCATAGATGCTCGTCGGGATGGGGACCATGGCGGCCACGGCAACCCGCGGTACCTGGCCCTTGCCGGCCGGGGCGAACGAAACGAGCCAGTTATAGGTACCACAGACGTTCTTCGCCGGTTCGGCGGTTCCGGTCTTGGCGGCGGCGGGCGGGAAACCCTGGGCATAGTAGGACTGGAAGACGCCGTAGGCCGTTCCGAGCGGATTCTCCGTCGGACCGAGCATCAGCTGGCGCACTTGCGCTGCAGTCGCCGCCGACGTCACTCGCCGCCACACATGCGGGTGGTACCGGTACGCCACCTGACCCGAGCCAGAGATGATCCGCTGCACCAGGTGGGGAGCCATCATCCTGCCGTTGTTGGCGATCGCAGCAGCGACCAGCGCCATCTGGAGCGGTGATGCCGAGTCGTCGAACTGGCCGATCGCCGAGTAGCCCTCGAGCGGCGTGGAGTCGATGACGCTGGTCGGAGGGAATACGGAGGCGGCGACCTCGGTCGAGGGCAGATCGATGGGTGGCCTGCTGTCGAAGCCGAACGCACGGGCTTCTGTTCCCAGCACCTGCGCACCGAGCTCTACTCCGATCTGGCTGAACGAGGTGTCGCAGGACTGCGCAAGAGCCTGGGCCAGGTCGCCGCCGCATACCTCCCGGGCGTAGTTCTGCAGCACGATCGGCGGGTTCCCCGAGTTGGGGAACGCGTAAGTAGGCACCTGCGGGAAGATCTGGTTCGCGATCGAAGGGTGATGGTCGAAGATGGCGGTCGTCGTGATGATCTTGAAGGTCGACCCCGGCGCTCGGGTCACCGACGTGGGGATGTTCGAGAGCGGGTTCTCGTAGTACGGGATCGAGGTGTACTTCTTGAAGGCTGCAGCTACCGCCGCAAGATCGTGGCTCGCGAACACATTCGGGTTGTAGGTCGGAAAACCGGCCATGGCGAGGATGTCGCCGTTGCGCGGGTCGATGGCGACGACGGCGCTCCCCGGAGCATTCGCCCGCTCCAAGGCGGCCTCTGCTGCGAGCTGGAGCCTCGTGTTGACGGTGAGGATGAGGTCGTCCGTCTCGCTGTGGTTGCCGAGCACGCCACCTGAGCTGTGCTGCTCGAGATAGGAGTTGTAGTAGGCCTCGAGCCCGAATTGCGTGGCGAAGTCCGGGCTGGCGGCCACGTAGCCGAGGAGGTTCGAGAAGGCGGAGGCATAGGCGGCCGGGTAGACGCGCTGCCAGCGGTACTTGTCGTGGCTCGGCACGGACTCTGCGAGGAGCTTCCCGTCGGCGCTGAAGATCGCACCCCGCGGCAACTGCCACTCGGAGAGGGGTTCCGTCGCAACCTGCAGCTTCTTGCTGAGCGACGACGCCTGACGAACCTGGATGTTGTTGAGCTGCAGGAACAGCAACGAGAAGCAGACGAGCAGGGCGATCCCCACGATGCGGATCCGTTTGTTGATCACGTGAGCTCCTTGGCCCCGGCGAGCGATCGCTCTCGGTCAGGGCGCGCAGTCGGTGAGTCGGCTGGCAGGTGCGGGGGGCGCCTCAACGACCCCGATACTACCCAGAGGACCGCTCGGGGCCAGGGCGCCTCCCGCCCGTTAACCGGCCCAGCTCGCGAGCGACGATCGGCGAAGCCGGGGTGCTCGAACCAGCCTCGAGCAGCACAGCCCGGCTGCTACTTGTCGCAGATCGACCCGGGATCGTAAGAGGATCGTCACCCGTTGGGGTTGACGGGAGTAGGGCCTCTCGTCAAACATGTCCCACTCGTGGCACCGAGAGCTGCCACCGAAAGCCCGCTGCAGGTGCACTGACACCTCGTTGAGTGGCCCCTTCCCGTCCCAACTGGACGCGTCGCGCCCAGCGTGACGGACGGGACGTGCAGGCCCTCCGGAGCACACCGACAGATTGGGAGGTCATCCTCATGCGTCCACAGCTGCGTCGTGCGTTGGGTCTCGCCCTGTCGCTCTCGACGACCGCTGCAGCGGTCGGCGTCTCGGCGACGATCAGTCCAGTCGCGGAGGCGGTCACGAGCCACTGGGTGTCGTGCAACGACAACGCGATCCGTGAGACACCTCGGGTCGTGTGGTGGCGCATGCAGGGCGTCTCCTACGACCACACGGGGGTGCCGACCAACTTCTGGACGGGCTACCGGGACGACCTCGCCAAGGTCGTGTGCTACGAGAGCACCTTCCAGTACCACGCCAGCAACGCAGGGCAGTACGGTTGGTTCCAGATGAACCGGGCGCTCATCAACAGCGAAGGTGTGACCTGGAGCCAGTACTGGTACGGCGACCGTCGGCACCCTGCCGGTTGGTACCAGTGCCTGGCGGCCGAGCGCTACATCCTGCATCGCTACGGGAACCCCGCAGCCGCGTGGGCACACGAGCGGTACTACGGCTGGTACTGAGCCGTAGCGGACCCTTTCGTGACGCGCAGCCACGCACCGTCCACTGTTCATCGAGGAGACGCTCGCGGACGCCTGTGGAACCTCGCCGACGTATGGGAGGCCCTTGCCCGGCGCTTCGCAGCACAGCCCGCGCTGCTGCACGGCGACTCGGTCGTGACTTGGGATGACTTCGATCGCCGTGCGAACGGACTGGCGGCAACGCTCCTCGACCTGGGGCTCACCCATCAGGACAAGGTGGCGCAGTACTGTCGCAATCGACCCGAGTACCTGGAGTCGATGTTCGCCGCCTTCAAGGCCGGCCTCGTGCCCGTCAACACGAACTTCCGCTACGGAGAGGACGAGCTCGCCTACCTCTGGAAGGACTCGGACACGGCAGCCGTCGTCTTCGACCCTGAGTTCACGGACCGCTGCGAGGCGCTCCGGCACCATCTGCCCGGAGTGAAGGCGTGGCTCCGCCTCGGCCAGCCCGACGACTGCCCCGAGTGGGCCGTCTCCTACGAGCGGGCCACGGCCACGGCGACCAACGGTCCCGTCCTCGGCCCTTGGGGCCGCGCCGGGTCGGATCTCAACCTCCTCTACACGGGGGGCACTACGGGGATGCCAAAGGGGGTCATGTGGCCGCAGCACGAATTCTTCATGATGCTGGAGCGCCAGTACGGGCGGACACCCCCTGACGACGCAGACGTCGCCGCCTGGATCGACCGCTACGAGCGGCCAGGGCCTCGGGTCCTGCCCGGCCCGCCCCTCATGCACGGGACGGCCTGCTGGTTCTCCATGGCCGCCTTGAACACCGGGGGCTCTGTGGTGACGCTCGTGCGCCGGCACTTCGATCCGGTCGAGCTGCTCGATACGGTCGTCGAAAAGAGGGTGAAGGGGATCTGCATCGTCGGCGACCCGTTCGCGCGGCCGATCCTTGCCGAGCTCGAGGCGAACCCAGGACGGTGGGATCTCGGAAGCGTCCGGCTGATCATGTCCTCCGGAGCGATGCTCTCCGCCGAGTCAAAGGCTCGCCTCGTCGCCCACGCGCCCGGGGCGCGGGTGGTGGACGGTCTCGGCAGCTCCGAGTCGGGCTCGCTCGGCTCAGCCGTCACCGAGCGTCCCGAGGACGCTGCGACCGCGAGGTTCCGGCTCGGAGACCACGTGCGGGTGCTCGACGACGAGAAGCGGGACGTCGAGCCTGGCTCGGGTCGGGCAGGCCGGCTGGCCGTTGGCGGCTACCTCCCGCTCGGGTACTACAAGGACCCAGTGAAGACGGCCTCCACCTTCGTCTCGGTCGACGGGAGGCGCTACGTGATCGTCGGAGACTTCGCGACAGTCGAGCCAGATGGCACGATCCGGCTCCTCGGCCGAGGTTCGGGCTGCATCAACACTGCCGGCGAGAAGGTCTACCCCGAAGAGGTCGAGGAGGTGCTGAAGCGGGTAGCCGGCGTGCGTGACGCATCGGTGGTCGGCGTGCCCGACGAGCGTTTCGGCGAGGCCGTCGTGGCACTCGTCGAGGTGGACCCCGGTGCGACGTTCGACGAGCACGCGCTCGTCGCCCATGCCAAGCGTCACCTCGCCGGCTACAAGGCGCCAAAGCGCGTCTTCGCCGTGCCGGCGATCATTCGCCATGCCAACGGCAAGATGGACTACACAGCGATGAAAGAGGCGGCGCTGTCGCGGCTGTCTGCCTCGTAGTCCTGCCGCACCTTGCGGGCCGTGCCCTTCGCGAAGCCAGTGGTCGTGACGAACCCGAGGATGAGCACGAGCGCACCACAGCCCGTGAGCACCCACCAGGCGACGTGGGTCGCGGCGGCGAAGTGGCTGCTGATCGAACCGGCGATGCCGGTCGCGGCGATGGCACCGACAACGGCGACACCGAGCGACTGACCGACCTGGCGGCTCGTCGAAGCGACGGCGCTCGCCACACCGGCCTGCGCAGCCGGCATGCCCGACACGGCCGTGTTCGTGATGGGAGCATTCACCGCGCCGAAGCCCAGTCCGAAGATCACGTAGGCGAGGAACAGCCGTGCGAACGAGGTCGACGGCGCAAGGCCGGTGAGCAGGTAGCTCCCGATGCATAGCCCGAGGCCCCCGACCATGAGTGACGGTCTCGCGCCAAACCGGCCGACGACACGACCCGAGATCGGCGACATGAGCACGGTGACGCCGGCCATCGGCAGGGTGTCGATGCCGGCCGAAAGCGCGGAGAGGTGACGGACGTCTTGGAGGTAGAGGGTGTTCAGGAACAGGAAGCCGGCAAGGCCCACGAACGAGGCGACAGCGATCACCGTGGCGCCGGAGAACGGAACGCTCCGGAAGAACCGCATCTCGATCAACGGCTCGATCCTCCGCTGCTCGTACCTGACGAGCGCCCCGAACGCGAGGGCGGAGGCGGCAAAGAGCGACACGATGACCGGCGAGGTCCAGCCGCGGCGGGGCCCTTCGATGATCCCGTAGGTGAGCGAGGCCAGCGCGACGATCACGAGGAGTTGGCCGACGGGATCGATGCGGCGAGCACGGGGCGCCTTGGACTCGGGGACGAAAGCGGCCGTGAGGACGATCGCGCTGAGGCCAACCGGAATGTTCACCCAGAAGATCGAGCGCCAGCCGACCGCCTGGACGAGGACGCCGCCAGCCAGCGGACCGAGCGCCATGCTGATCCCGATGACGGCTCCCCAGATCCCGATGGCCTGAGCCCGCTCCCTGGGGTCATCGAAGGTGTTGCGGATGATCGACATCGCGACTGGGTTCAGCATCGAGCCGCCCACCGCCTGCATCATCCGGAACAGCACGAGCCAGGTCAGCGAGGGTGCCAGACTGCAGGCAAGCG
Organism: Acidimicrobiales bacterium; assembly: GCA_035294725.1. Taxonomy (GTDB): domain Bacteria; phylum Actinomycetota; class Acidimicrobiia; order Acidimicrobiales; family Bog-793; genus DATGKK01. The sequence goes on from DATGKK010000076.1 coordinate 29,115, forward strand.
ACCCGAGCGTGAACAGTCCGAGCCCGATCTGGAACACCCTCCGGCGACCGAGCCGATCGGCGGTGGAGCCTGAGAGCATGAGCAGGCTGGCCAGCACGAGCGTGTACGCGTCGACCGTCCACTGCAGGCCGGAGACCGTGGCACGAAGATCTCTACC
>DATGKK010000077.1:0-3858 GCA_035294725.1 Acidimicrobiales bacterium
GCCGTTGTCGATCCCCCACACACTGCCCTCGCGGTCCAAAAGGACGTGCCCAGACTTGCGGTCCGCGTTGTTGCACAGCGCGTCGAAGCCGGCGAGCTCCCTCAGCCGCTCATGGTGACGGGGCTGTTCGACCAGGGTGAAGTAGTGCTGCTCGAAATCCGCGTCGACAAAGCGCTGGAGCGATCCCGGGCCGAGCGGGCCGTCCAGGCGGAGCACCGTCTCGGGCACGAGGTCGAGCTCGAAGGCGGCGGAGAGCTCGTAGGCCGCCACCTCCCGGCGGTACAGGTCGCGTCCGAAGTCCCACAGCGGGCGCTCACCCCGCCCGGGCTTGTAGACGGCCTTCGGCCGGGGCTCGCTCGGCTCCCCGGTGTCGAGGTCACCGGGGCCTGAGTCGGCCTCGCCGGCGGCGGTGAGGGTGACGAGGAACGAGTAGTTCGAGCTCCACGGCAGCCGGCCCTCGATCTCGACCCCCCCGCTCGACAGCAGGTCCAACCACTCGGGAGCGGTCAGGTGAGGGGAGCGCTGTTGCCGTTCGTCCGCGGGCACGCGTGGCCTCTCGGATCGAGGGGATATCCACAGAGCGGACACGGGGGACGGCCGGCTTCGACGAGCTCGGTTGCCCGGATCGCGAGGGCGGCGGCCTGCTCACGGGTCATGGCGAGCCGGACCACGTCGCCGTCGAGCTCCACTCCGCTCGTCTCGGGCTCCTGCTCGGACTCGCTCCGGTCGATCTCGTCCACGACGAGCACGACCCGGTCGGCGAGCTCGTCGTAGCTGAGCGCGAGAGCCTCGGCAGTGAAGTCCGGCTCAGCGAAGCCCTCGAGCTCGAGCTCGGGGCCGGAGGGAAGCTCGTGGGGGCGTGCGAGCTGGCGGAGCATCCGCCCGAGATAGGCGGCAAGGGAGGCCACCTGCACCTTCTCGACCTTGACCGTCACGACGCGGTCGTCCTCCCGTGCCTGCAGGACGAAGAGCCGCTCGCCCACGGGGCCAACGGTGCCGACGGTGACCCGGCTCGGGTGGTCCAGCTCGTACCGCATCGTCATCGGCTCCCTCGTCTCGGGCGCAGCCCCGGCGGTGGCCCGTACGAGTTCATGGTGAGGACCGCCGGCCCGTCGCCACCGTAGGCCACGACGGTCGTCGAGCACGGGCCGATCACGATGCGCTGGAACAGGTCGAGCGGCACGCCAAGCGCGAGCGCGACGACCGCCTTGATGCAGTCGGCATGGCTGACCGCCACGACCGCCTGTCCGCGGTGGCGTGCGCAGAGCTCGAGCACGGTCTCCTGCAGGCGCACCTGCAGCTCGGCGAAGGACTCGCCTCCCGGGAAGCGGAAGCCCGAGGGGTGGCGCTGCACCGACTTCCACTCCGGGCGGCGGCGGAGCGCGGCGAGCTCGGCTCCGGTCCACTCGCCGAAGTCGCACTCGACGAGGCCGCGCTCGATCGCGACCTCCCGCCCAACTGCAGCGGCGACCGGCGCAGCCGTCTCGCGGGCCCGTTCGAGCGGCGAGGCGTACACGGCACCTACGTCGAGGGACCGGAAGCGCTCCGCCAGCTGCTCGGCCTCGCCCCGTCCGGCGTCCGAGAGGTGCAGGCCGCGAGCCCGGCCGGGCAGCACCTTTCCCGTGCTCGGAGTGGAGCCGTGCCGGACCAGGCAGACCACGGTGGCGGAGGGAGCTGCCCTGCGGGCGCGCTGCATCCCGGACACCGTACCGTGGCACCTGTGCGCCCCGACCGACGCTCTCGTGCCGGCACGGCCGGCGGGCTCTCCGAGCTCGCCCGGCGTGTCGCCGAGTGCCGGGCCTGCCCCCGCCTCGTCGAATGGCGCGAGGCGGTGGCCACGGATCCTCCGAGAGCCTTCGCGGGCGAGAGCTACTGGGCCCGGCCACTTCCGGGCTTCGGGGATCCCCTTGCCCGCCTCGTCGTCGTCGGCTTGGCGCCCGCCGCGCACGGCGGGAACCGGACCGGCCGCATGTTCACGGGCGACCGTTCCGGCGACTTCCTCGTCGCTGCGCTCCACCGGCATGGCTTCGCGAACCAGCCCACGTCGGTCGCTCCCGACGACGGGCTCGAGCTCACGGACGCCTACCTCACCGCCCCGGTGCGCTGCGCCCCCCCGGGGAACCGCCCGCTCCCGGCCGAGCGGGACCGGTGCCGCCCGTACCTCGAGGAGGAGCTGGCGCTGCTCGGCTCGGCGCAGGTCTACCTCGCCCTCGGTGCCTTCGCCCTCGATGCGCTCGCACGAGTCGCCGCGTTGCGGGGACGGTGGAAGGGCGGCTTCTCCCACGGAGCCGAGTACGAGCTGTCGCCGCCGACGGCTCCGGGGGCGCCCGGGCGCTTCGTCCTCTGCACCTACCATCCGAGCCAGCGGAATGTGTTCACCGGCCTGCTGACCGCCGAGATGTTCTCGAACGTGCTCGCCCGCGCCCGCGAGCTCGTCGATGGCGCCGGGAGCGACCGTCGCCTCAGTTGACCCGCACCGGTATCCGGCCCGGCGCCGGCGCCGCGCTCTCCGGCCAGCGGCGGCGGCTCACCCGCGACAGCTTGCGGAGCAGCTCGAGCATCGCCGGGTCGTCGGAGGCCGGGCGCACCTCGATCACGCCGGCGTCGAGGAGCCGGTCCATGATCTCACGGCCCTTGTCGGTCCGGACGATCGTGATCGTCCAGTCGTGGAAGGCGCCGATGCCCCCGGTCGAGATGTCGGCGTGCTCGGCAGCGAAGTCGGGGCACAGCTTGCACCCCTCCCTGGTCCAGGCATGCGCCTCCTTCAGCGGCACCTCGTGGTAGCTGCCGTCGCGCATCCAGATCTGGAAGACGCCCTTGATGTTCATCTTGACCATCTCCTCGCGCCGTAGCCCGTAGCGGGCCTCGAACAGCTCGCCGAAGATGGCGTCGTCGAAGGTCTTCGAGCAGAGCAGCCCGATCGTGAGGGCGAAGCGCCGCGCCACCTTGCCCGCCCGCCGCGCGCTCATGACCGGAGGCGCCGAGGCCTGGCAGCTCATGCCGACAAGTGCGAGGCGCTCGGCACCGCCCTCGATGGCCTCGGCGTAAGCAAGGGTGTTGGCGGAGTACGTGTAGCGCGAGCCGGCCGAGGCGAGGACCTCTTCTCGCGTCCGGGCCACCCCGGGCACGGCCTTCCAGCTCGTGCCGTCGCCCTCGAGGTAGGAGACGAGGGCGGCGTCGATGACGTCGTTCTCGAGGGCCCAGATCAGCAGCGCAGAGACAAGCCCGCCGTCCTGCCCGGCCTCGTTCACCGCGGGGTCGCTCGCGCGGGCGAGCACGACCTCGGAGTGGATCCCGAAGACCTCCTCGTCGAGGCGTTCCCGGCCGAACAGGAACGTGTCGACCTCCTGCTCCCAGTCCCGGAAGCGGGGGCAGGCCCGGGTGCAGAGCGTGCATCCCTTCTCCCCGTGCGTGCAGTCGTCGGCGCCGCCCGCCTCGTCGACGTGGAACGGCTTGTACCGTCCTGCCGCGTCGTCGTAGCCGAGGACGTCGTAGGGGCAGGCCACGATGCAGGCTGCGCAGCCGGTGCACAGCCCGGAGGTGACGACCTCGCGAAACAGGTGCGCCCAGTGGGGCTTCTCAGGGGGCACGGCCGTCGCTCCTTTCCGTCGCGGGCAGGTACTGCTCGGCGAGCCTAGGTGCCGGGATCAGGGGTGCGCGACGGACTGGATGAGGAGCGTGCCGTGGCGGACCGTGAGCACCACCGTGGTCGTGGCCGAGGCCAGGGTCACACTGCGCACCGACGAGCCGGCCACATCGATGGTGACGTAGTAGGGGGCGGTGTCCGCCCATGGCGCCGGCATGGCGAGACCCGGCACGGCAAGGTCCCGCCACCAGTCCACCCGCCCCTGCGCGATC